>NZ_NTTM01000075.1:0-14068 GCF_002560985.1 Bacillus sp. AFS018417 | reverse complement strand
ACAAACAGTACCATTCTCGGAAACTTAAAACAAGGTGAAAAGATAACAGTATTAGGAAAAGAAAACGGCTGGGCGAAGATTGCATACAACGGAAAAGAAGGTTACGTTTCACTAGAATTTGTGAAATTAGAAGAGAAACCAGCAGAAAAGCCACCAGAAAATATCGTAACGGGTACTCAAGAGACAGGAACAGTAACGGCAACAAATTTACGAGTAAGAAGCGCAGCAAATACAAACAGTACCATTCTCGGAAACTTAAAACAGGGTGAAAAGATAACAGTATTAGGAAAAGAAAACGGCTGGGCGAAGATTGCATACAACGGAAAAGAAGGTTACGTTTCACTAGAATTTGTGAAATTAGAAGGAAAACCAGCGGAAAAACCAGCAGAAAAGCCACCAGAAAATATCGTAACGGGTACTCAAGAGATAGGAACAGTAACGGCAACAAGCCTACGAGTAAGAAGTGCAGCAAATACAAGCAGTACCATTCTCGGAAACTTAAAACAAGGCGAGAAGGTAACGATACTAGGAAAAGAAAACGGCTGGGCGAAGATTGCATACAACGGAAAAGAAGGTTACGTTTCACTAGAATTTGTACAAATTAGTACGGGTTCGGATGCTAACGATGGAAATAAAGGACAAGTGACAGAAGAAAGAGGAACTGTAAATGCATCTTTATTAAATGTGCGCCAAGGTCCTTCTACGAGTGCTTCAGTTGTAGCACGCTTACATAACGGTGAGTCAGTCTCAGTACTCAGCAAGGAAAATGGTTGGGCAAAAATTCGAGTGAATGGTGTAGAAGGCTATGTTTCTTTACAGTTCTTAAAATTAAAACAAGCATCTTCTTATGAAGTGGTCACAGCAACGAAAAAAGTTCAAAAGTCTAATGGGAAAGAAGCGGAACAAGAGTTACAAACAATGCAAGAAGATGGCTATATTGTTAGCGATGGTAAAGTTGTGAATATGAAACAAGGTTTTGTACGAGCAAATGGTGTAGTTAATATTTATGATATCGCGACTGGTAAGAAGTTAACATATGTACGAGATGGAGCTGACTTAAAGTTTGTAAAAGTGGATGGGGATCGTGTTTATGTAAAAATTGATGGTACCACAGGATATGTAAATATAGACGATGTAACTTTATATCCAAACATGCTTCATGAATCAACATCATACTATACAGTGAAAGATGGGAAGCTATATCACTACGTATATAATGCTTCTTCGAAAAAGTATACGACGTCTCAAGTTGGTAATGCGCCGAAGCATTTAGAAGAAGGTGAGCGTTATGAGGCATTTGATAAAACACAAATTGGTGGACAAGATAGTTATCAATATTTTGAATATATGCCGCTTCGCGTTACATCTACTTATACAGGGAAAGATATTAATGATTTCTTCAGAAAATATAGTCCAGATAGCCCGCTTATTGGAACTGGGCAATATTTCGTTAATGCAGCACAAAAATATAGTTTAAATGCAGGATATTTAGTATCACACGCCGTTTTAGAATCTGGTTGGGGAAAAAGTCGTATTGCGCAAGATAAGAAAAATTTATTTGGTTTTAGAGCGGTAGATTCTGATCCATACAACGGTGCAACGGCGTTTAATACATGGGAAGAAGGTATTGATTTCTGTGCTTCATATATTGATCAAAATTATTTAAATCCAAAGGGCTGGACATATAATGGCGGGAACTTGGGAGATAAATCACAAGGTATGAATGTTATGTATGCAAGTGATGAGAATTGGGGACAACAAATTGGTTCTCTTATGAATAGACTCGATGCTATGAATGGTGGAAAAGATTTAAATAAATACCAACTGGGGATGCTGCAACAAGGATCTGTATTATATAAAAATTTAGCTAATGAACAAGCTAGTTCAGTATCCAGTAATATTATGGTTGCAATTAAAAGAACGATTCAAACTTCAAATGGAACATATTATGAGCTGGTTTCTGATAACAAAGCGTATACGAGTGTGTATGCGAAAGCCGATTCTGTAAAACTTGTATCTTCATACTAAAAAATAGATAGTTTCATAACTTTTGTGTTACATAGAGATGAGTAATATGAGCATTAAGTTAGATGAAATAGGTAAACTTTTGTAAAGTCATTATGTACAAACAGAGTTACATTTAGAATTGGGCAAAAAATAATTCAAATATAAGCGTTGAGGGCCTTATATTTTATATGTGTTATTAGTAAAGCAGGAATTCTCGCACTTCTTACATCAGTACGATGAAATCAAATAAACGTTTTCGTATAATTACGAAATTATTCTTTTTCTCAATCTATGAAAAATGCTACAATATAAAGAAAGAATACAATATTTTCCTAGGTGGAAAGTGATTTGTAGAAAGGAAGAGACTTCATGCCTATTATTTTAGAAAAAGGACAGAAGATCGACTTAACGAAAGGACAACCTGGTTTAACAAAGTTACAAGTTGGCTTAGGCTGGGATCCGATGGAAAAATCAGGTGGATTTTTATCTTCATTGTTTGGAAGTAAGCCGAATATTGACTGTGATGCATCTGTAATTATGCTTGAAAATGATCGCTTTTTAAATAAACATGACCTTATTTATTTTGGAAATAAATTATCTTCTTGCGGAAGTATTGTTCATTCAGGTGATAATTTAACAGGTGAAGGAGCGGGCGATGATGAAACGATCTTTGTGGAACTCTCAAAAGTTCCATCTAGAGTGAACCGCTTAATATTTGTTGTAAATATTTATGATTGTGTGAATCGTCGTCAAGACTTTGGAATGATTCGCAATGCGTATATTCGTATTCAAAATCCACAAACACATGAAGAGTTGATACGTTATAATTTAACGGATAACTACGGCGGAAAGACGACGCTAATTACTGGTGAAATATATCGTGATAACAGTGAATGGAAATTCTCTGCAATTGGAGACGGAGCACAAGCTAAAAACTTAAGCGAAATTGTAACACGTTATCAATAATCTCTAAGGAGGCGCTATATATGGCAGCTATTTCATTACAAAAAGGACAAAAAGTAGATTTAACGAAAACAAATCCAGGTCTTTCAAAAGTAATTGTTGGTCTTGGCTGGGATACAAATAAATATGATGGACAAGCTGATTTTGATTTAGACGTAAGTATTTTCTTAGTTGGTGCAAACGGTAAAGTTGGCGGAGGAGAAGATTTTGTTTTCTACAACAATCCAATCGGAGCGAATGGTTCTGTACAGCATTTAGGGGATAACCGTACAGGAGACGGTGCAGGAGACGATGAAACAATTAAGGTAGATTTGAAAAATGTTCCTGCGCATATTGAACGCATTTGTTTTACGATTACAATTTATGATGGAGAAGGTCGTCGTCAAAATTTTGGACAAGTATCTAACTCCTTTGTACGCATTTTAGATGAAGAGAAGACTACAGAGCTAATTCGCTATGATTTAGGTGAAGACTTCTCAATTGAAACAGCGGTTGTAGTAGGTGAATTATATCGCCATAACAACGATTGGAAGTTTAATGCGATTGGAAGTGGATTCCAAGGTGGATTAGCTGCTTTATGTAAAAACTTTGGTTTAGACGTAGAGTAAAGAATCTATGTAAATAGAGGTGAATGGATATGGTCATTCAGTTACAAAAAGGACAAAAAATTGATTTAGGTAAGACAAGCCCAGGCCTTACAAAAGCAATTATTGGTCTTGGCTGGGATATTAAACAATATGACGGCGGATCTGATTATGATTTAGATGCATCGGCTTTCTTATTAAATCAAGATGGTAAATGTACGAAGGAAACAGACTTTATCTTTTATAATAATTTACAATCTCCTTGTGGTTCTGTTACACATACAGGTGATAATCGAACTGGAGAAGGTGACGGTGATGATGAGCAATTAGTTGTTGATCTAAGTAAAGTACCGGCTGATGTACATCGTATTGCCATTACAGTAACGATTTATGATGCAGAGGGACGCCGTCAAAACTTTGGACAAGTTGCCAATGCTTTTGTTCGTTTAGCCAACGAAGAAACAAATGAAGAAGTGATTCGCTATGATTTAGGGGAAGATTTCTCCATTGAAACAGCAGTTGTCTTTTGTGAATTATACCGTCATAATGGACAGTGGAAGTTTAATGCTGTCGGAAGCGGCTTCCAAGGTGGACTAGGTGCGCTTGTAAGAGCGTACGGCTTGGATGCGTAAGAAGGAAGCGACTTTCGTTTCCTTCTTTTCCGCTTTTTAGAAATTTACAAAGAGAATAGGAGTCAACAACGATATGGAGATTTTACACGGAATCCTTGATACGTATGCCCAGTTCTTTGATTGGGATATGTGGGTAAAAGTATTAACAGATCCAGTATCTTGGGGATTAATTGGTACGCTTGTTGTTTTGGAAGGGTTGTTATCTGCTGATAACGCACTTGTATTAGCGGTTATGGTAAAACACCTTCCAGCAGAAAAGCGTAAAAAAGCTTTATTTTACGGACTTATTGGTGCGTATGTATTTCGTTTTCTTGCCATCGGAATTGGTATGTACTTAATTAAATTATGGTGGGTAAAAGTGTTTGGTGCCCTTTACCTTGCATGGCTTTCTTTGAAACACTTCATTGATAAATCTAAAGAAAATGAAGACGAAGAAGCTCATGGTATGAAGCAAGATAGCATTCTATTTAGAATGTTTGGCATGTTCTGGGGAACAGTTGTAATGGTCGAACTAATGGATATCGCGTTCTCTGTAGATAGCGTTCTTGCGGCATTTGGTGTTTCAAATGAAGTATGGATTTTGCTTCTTGGAGGAATGCTTGGTATTTTAATGATGCGTGGTATTGCAGGTGTATTTTTAAGATTACTAGAGCGTATTCCAGAGCTTGAAACGACAGCATATATATTAATTGCAATTATTGCTGTAAAAATGTTCCTTTCTGTATTCCATATTGAAATGCCGCATTGGATGTTCTTTACAATTTTAGTTGTTGCATTTGGGGCGACATTTATTGTGCATAATATGAAAACATCTCGCCAAACTCGTGAAGAGGTGGCAGCTTCTAAGAAAGAAGATTAATAGGTTAATAGACTAAATGGGCTTGCTCTTTACATGGGCGCCCATTTTTTATAAACGTTTCGTTTGGAGGTGAACGAGTGTGTTTTCACGTTTTATATTTCATCCACAGCTATTGGGCGGGGAAGAAGCATTTAAACAATTTGAAATGGGTTTAGCAAAGCGTCCACATTATGAATTGACAGAGAATGATATACATTTTAGCTATGTCGGATGCCGCATTCTTGGTGTACCGAATGATGTGGATGGATACTATAACCAGTTATTTGATTATAGTCAAAATGAGAATATCACTGTGCTTCATGAACAAAATTTAAATAAAGTTATTCCTTCAGAGAAGCTTCGTGATATTCAAGAAGTTTTTTCATTACATCAACAAGCACCAAGCGGCTTAACTGTAAATCGCCTCGTTGCTCATTTGTCGGGAAAACGTTTGTTGCCTGAAGTTGACCATCCAGATATACAACACTACATACATACAACTTTTATTTCAATTTTAAAGCTATACGAAAAACAGCACAATCAATCGTTAAAAACAGAAGGTTTCCGCCGTTTTTTAATTGATATGATTAAGCTAAGTGAAAATTACGTTTCAAAATGGTTTTCACAAAAGGATTACAGAGTACAAATGCCCCAAATTATATGGTATGGTGATGCGTCAGAAAGTCAAATTTACTTTTTATACTTTCTTATTATGCTCGGATGTGATGTATTGTATTATCATCCAGAAGGAAAAGATGGATTTGAACAGGTCGATGAAGAAAGTCGAACATTTGTAATTTCGCATCCGAGCCGGATTTCACTTGAACCATTTCCAGATAAAAAGCGGGAGCGCGTTGCAACAGTTGCATATCAAGCGTCGAAAGAAATTGAGCAAGTGCTTCATCATGATAATTCACTCTTATATAAACCGTGGCAATTTCGAGCATATACGCCAGTTGCGCGTACATTAAAGACAACATATGATGAACTGTTTATCCTTACGAAAGAGAAGGCATTTATAAGACCAACATTCTTTGTAGACAATCAACATATTTATATTCCATCGTTATTCGCAAAAGTGTCCGGTGTTTCTAAAAATGAGAAAGAATATTTTCAAAGATTGAAAATGTTAACATCGTATGAAAACAGTATATTAATAAATCAATTTCCGTTTACGAAAGAACAGAAAGCCAATTTTCAATTCCATTATCGCGATGCATTAGATCGTTCTGGAAAGCTTCATGCACAGAAAATCATTCAAAGTCATTGGTGGCCGCATAAACGCTTACCGGAAGGATTACAATACGGCATTGCTGAAGCGATTATTCATACATGTGAAAGTAAGCTTTACAAGAGAATGGGAACAGAGACAGAGCAAGATGCTGCTTTATATGTGTTTGCGCAGCTTTCACAAATTCCGCCGAACATACTTGAACAGCTTGAGAAATTCGACTATTCGCAAGAAGTACCAAAAATAGTCATATTTAACAACGAAAAAAGTGGAGAGCTTACGCGTTCCGATGCGGTATTAATGCTCTTTTTAAATCACATTGGTGTAGATGTTTTACATTTTAATCCGACAGGACGTAATGATATTGAGCAGTACATTGAAGCGGGAGCTTTTGACTCACATTGGTTAGAAGAAGTGAGTTTTGATGTAGAGTTTCACGGCCCATCGGCCTATAAAAATTTATCAAATACTTTAAAAGGGCTATTTCGTCCATTTTTATAAAGGAAGGAAGATCCATATATGAATCCGATTGTATTAGATTCAAAAACAACAGAATTGAACGAGCAAACATCACAAGATATTCGTCTCCAGTTAAGACAAGATCCTGAAGTACAGCGCATCTATAATGCGGTGGATATAAAAGATCAATTGGAATTAATTGAGCTAGGAAAAGAGCCATCTGTAGAAATTTCTCGATTTGCTGATCAAATTTTACAGACGATGACATTATCTAAGGTAGAAGATTCCGGTGAGCTATTAAAACAGCTTGGGAAAATTATGGACAAGTTTGACAGTAAGGATTTCGTTGAAGAAAAAGGCGGTTTTTTCTCTCGTTTATTTAAAAAAGGAAATCAAATGATTGAACAAATCTTTAATAAGTATCAAACGATGGGACGCGAAATGGATAAAGTATACGTGGAAATCACGAAATATCAAGATGAAATGAAGCGTTCAATCGGTACGTTAGATGGTTTGTATGATCAAAACTTAAAATACTATTTAGATTTAGAGAAATACGTTGTTGCGGGTGAAATGCTACTTGAGCGTCTGCAAACAGAATTAGTTCCAATGTATGAAGAGCGCGTTCGTAACAATGATCAACTTGCAGGAATCGAGCTGGAATCATTAAAAAACTCTGTAGAGATTTTAGAGCAACGCATTGACGATTTAGAAAAAGCGCGTATGGTTGCACTATTAACAGCACCGCAAATTCGTATGATTCAACGTGGTAACAACAAGTTAATAGGGAAAATTAATACAGCGTTTATTACGACAATTCCTATTTTTAAAAATGGTATTATTCAAGCCGTAAATGCAAAACGTCAAAAGCTTGTTGCTGATTCAATGGCAGAACTTGATCGCCGCACAAACGAGCTATTGAAGAGAAATGCACAAAATATCGCGACGCAAAGTGTAGAAGTAGCAAAATTGGCGGGTTCTTCAAGTATTAAGATGGAAACTCTTGAAGAGACTTGGAACATTATCTCTAAAGGTGTTCAAGAAACAAAACAAATTGAAGAGCAAAACAAACGTGAGCGTGAAGAAAGCCGTAAGCGTATGGCAGACTTAACGGATAGAATTAAAAAGGAAATGCAAGGATAATGACTGATATGAAGTGAAACTTCCATAAGTGGGAGGCTTACTGCCCGCGAATAGCGAGATAAAAAAGGCAATGAGGATGCTCCTCATTGCCTTTTTATTTTATTTTTTAATTAATGAGCCTAATTCTTCTGTAATAGCTTGCATCTCACTAATACTAAATGTTTCGCGTTTCATAACGTGTTCATAAATGTCACGTAAATCTTCATACATATCTTCATTGAAATTTGAAGCTCTCATTGCTCCGGCGTTTACCATGCGTAATTTTTCTTTAATTGCTTCTACCATATATTCAACGTTTTCTTGTGTTTTTACAGATAAATCCACGAAAGTGCCCCCTTTTAAAGTAACATAGACTTATCTTAACATTTTTTATCATTTTCGTTAACGGAAGTTTGAACTCGTATTAAATTAGTACCTATTTCCTTTATAAGTAATTGTTGATTGTTTATACTAAATATAACAAATGCATCATGAAGGGAAGAAACAAATATGGTTCGAGTTTTATTTGTTTGTTTAGGAAACATTTGTCGTTCTCCGATGGCAGAAGCAATTTTTCGTGAGCTTGTAAAAAAAGAAGGATTAGAACAAGCGATTACTGTTGATTCTGCTGGAACCGGAGATTGGCATATCGGTCACCCGCCTCATCATGGCACACAAAAAATTTTAACAGAAAATGAAGTGTCCTTTGAAGGAATTAAAGCACGTCAAGTAGAAAAAGAAGACTTAACAAAGTTTGATTACATAATTGCAATGGACAATAAAAACTTAGACGACTTAAAGGCTTTAGGAAAAGCAGGCGGCTATATTGGCAGACTATCCGATTTTGTTCCAGACGGTGGCTGGACAGATGTTCCGGATCCATATTTTACAGGGAACTTTCAAGAAGTATATGACCTTGTAACAGAAGGATGTGCAAAATTGTTAGCGTTCATTCGAAATGAGCAAGGAATATAAGGATGTTAGTTCAGAAAGTATAATGTGAAACTTCCATTGGTGAGCATCGCTACTTATGGTTAGTTAAACCAATCGAGCTCTTATGGGGAGGTACCTCAAGGCTATCACCTTTAGGATTCATTGTCCGTTAGAGTGAGATAACTTTCTAACAAAATAGATGAAAGGGTGAAGGAATATGGAAAAGAAGGGAAATATTGTACGAAACATTGCAATCGGTGTGGCAGCAGGTGTGGCGGTTTCTATGTTAAAGAAAGAAAATCGTGAGAAAGTGAAGTATACGGCAGGAAAAGCGAAAACAAAAATGATTGAAATTGGTGAAAATGCAAAGCTAAAAGAGAAGATGCAAACAGTTACAGATAAAGGGCGCGAAATTGCTGACTTTAATGTTGTAAAAGCAAAAGTGGCAGAAATTAAAAAATTAACGCCAGCTGTTGTTGAAACATTAAAAGAGACGAAAGATATTTTTAACAAGAAGAAGAATAATGCGAAAGAGAAACCAGAAACAATTGAAATTCAAGCGGTTGTACCAACAGAAGAGCTAAAGACGGAAGAAGAACTGATTGTAGCAGAAGATAGCGGTACGAAGGAATCTATTGTAGAAGAGAAGAAGTCAGAAGCGTTTATTGAGCTAGAACAAAATCAAGAAGAAAAGAAAAGCGTTTAAAAAAGATGAGAACATTTTTACAACAAGCAAGAACTCATCATGTTTTCACATTTGGGAAAGACTTATATGATCGAACAATGCGAGATGATGTGGCAGGCTTATCAGCACAGCTTGCCTATTTCTTCTTGCTTTCTATGTTTCCAGCACTTGTTTTTTTAATAACTCTTCTTGGATATATTCCAATTCAGACAGAAGATGTATTAGGCTTTTTACAGAATTATGCTCCTGAAGATGTATTGAGTTTAATTGAAACAAATGTAGATACAATAGTAAGTGAACAAAATGGCGGATTATTATCGTTTGGTTTACTTGCAATGTTATATTTTGCTTCGAATGGTGTAAATGCTGTGATGAAGGCATTTAATCGTGCTTATGATATTACTGAAACACGTTCATATATTGCAACAAGAGCATTGTCAGTTGTATTAACATTAGCAACGATTTTTATGATTGTTTTTGCTTTAATTTTACCTGTATTTGGCCAAGTAATTGGATCAGCAATTTTTAAAATTTTAGGTTTATCTCATGAATTTTCGCTTGTTTGGAGTATTGTTCGATTACTATTAAGTTTTCTCGTATTATTTGGTTTATTTTGCTTTTTGTATAAATTTGCTCCAAATCGTCATGTAAATAGAAGAGAAGTGATAACAGGAGCATTATTTGCTACAATCGGATGGATTGTGGCATCGTATTCATTTGCATTCTATGTCGATCACTTTGGAAATTATTCTAATACATACGGTAGTCTCGGTGCTATTATTATTTTAATATTATGGTTTTATTTAACTGGCTGGGTGATTTTGCTTGGTGGAGAAATTAACGCACTCTTGAATTATTATCGAATGAGTGACAATAATTCCCGTAATCAAAAGTAACCTTCTGTTCCATACTAAAAGGGAATAGGGGGGATTATTCATGGGCCAAAATAAAACTGGCAATAGCAAAAACGATAAAAACCAACGTAAACAACACAGCAGCTCACAGCCAAAACATAAAACGAGCAGCAGTGCAAACGGACATAACGGTTATCATTAAAAAAAGGGTTCCATATTGGAACCCTTTTAATTATTTGCTTTTAATAATCGTAACCCATTTAAAATAACGAGAATGGTACTTCCTTCATGACCGATGACACCTAATGGAAGTGCTAAAAATTGTAGGAAGTTCGAACAAATGAGCAGCATAATTACTGTCAACGAAAAGGTAACGTTTTGCTTTACAATACGATTCATTCGTTTTGATAAGCGAATTGCTTGTGCTAAGCGAGAAAGTTCATTTTTCATCAAGACAACATCTGCAGTTTCTAAAGCAACATCAGTTCCTTCTCCCATCGCAACTCCAATACTTGCTGTGGCTAATGCAGGAGCATCATTAATGCCATCACCGACCATTGCCACTGTACCATATTTCTTTTTCAATTCTTTTATTGCTTCCACTTTTGTTTCTGGTAAGCAAGATGCATAATACTCTTTAATATTACTTTCAGCAGCGATGGTTTTTGCCGTTTGTTCATTATCGCCTGTAATCATAATCGCTTCGATACCAAGGCCTTGAAGCTCGTGAATTGCTGCAATTGTTTCTTGGCGTAGTGTATCTTTCAAGGCGATAATACCAAGAATACCTTTCTCATCGCCTATATATACAACAGTTTTTCCTTCTTGTTCTAAATGTGTTGAAACGCCGTTATGGAATAATGTTGCTTCTGCACCGATAAAATCAGCTTTCCCGATTTTATAAGCTTTGTTTTGCAGTATTCCTTTCAAGCCAAATCCGGTTACATCTTCTACGTTTTCTGGTTTTGTTAATGTAATATCATATGCGTGTTTTGCATATTTAACAATTGATTCTGCTAGAGGATGTGTAGAATGACTTTCAATAGATGCTGTAATGTACAATAACTCTTTTTCAGATACTCCATCACGCGTATATACATCTGTTACTGTTGGTTTTCCTTGTGTTAATGTACCTGTTTTATCGAAGGCAATGGCTTTTAATGAAGCGAGTCTTTCTAAATGAACACCGCCTTTAAATAAGATGCCATGCCTTGCACCGTTTGAAATCGCCGATAACGTAGCTGGTGTAATGGCTGCAACGAGCGCGCAGGGAGAAGCAACAACGAGTAGAATCATTGCACGGTAAAATGTTTCATTCCAGCTCCAGTCAAGAGCATAGTGAGGAACAAACATCATGAGCCCTACAACAAGAAGTACTCCTTTCACATATGTTCCTTCAAATTTTTCAATAAAAAGTTGTGAAGGAGATTTTTCACTTTGTGCATTTTGCACGAGACGAATAATTTTTTGGAACAATGTTTGATCGCTATGTTTTGTGATTTCTACTTCAATGGCACCGCGCAAGTTAACAGTTCCCGCGAATACTTCGTCGCCTGGTCTCTTTTCATTTGGAATTGGTTCACCTGAAATGGCAGCTTCATCAATATTTGTTTCGCCAGTGTGAATTACACCGTCAGCAGGAATACGTTCACCTGGCTTAATTAAAATGATGTCACCAATATGCAGCTGCTGGACTGAAATACGTTCTTCTACTCCGCGAGAGATGCGCAGTGCTTCTTCAGGTTGTAAGTCGAGCAGTGCTGAAATTTCTTTTTGACTTTTATCCAGCGTGTAAGCTTCCATAGCTCCGCTTAAAGCGAAGATAAAAATTAATATGGCACCTTCTGTCCAGTAGCCGATAATGGCTGAGCCGATAGCCGCAAAAATCATGAGCATTTCGACATTCAGCTCTTTTTCTGCAATTGTGTCTTCAATCCCTTCTTTTGCTTTGGCATAACCTCCAATTACATAAGCTAATACGTAAAATATGGTTGCAGCTGTTGTAATATCATTCTTTGTTAATAACCAACCTGCCAAAATAAAAATTCCAGATGTAATCGCAAAAATAAGTTCATAATGTTTTTGGAATGTTTCCAACCAGGATGGAGAAGTTGGCGTTGTTGCTTGTTTTGATAATACTTTTACTTGTGTATTCATAGCTTTTTACTCCTTTCATTGAGAAAAATAATCATCATCGAAACCCTTATAAAACGACGAAAGCTGCCATCCATACGGATAGCAGCATTTCTTAGAAAACACATTCTGTGTAGTATTCACTTTATTATTATTCTAAATTGTAACATATGTTTCCAAATAGAGAAAGATTTTTTTATTCACTGATTTGAAGTGAAAATACTTGTGTTTTTGAGTTTGCTTTGTTATATATGAATATTGTTCGTAAAAAGTACGGAAAGGAAGACATTACGTGAAGACAGAAAGATTTTTTACACATCCGCTCGGCGTATTTGTAGCGGCATTAAGTGCAACGTTTCTATGGGGCAGTGCGTTTCCATTTATTAAATTAAGTTATGTACAGTTAGACATTCAACCTCATGAAGTAGGTGAACAAATTTTATTTGCAGGTTACCGATTTTTCATAGCGGGATTCATGCTCTTATTCTTTCTTAAAGTATTGAGGAAAAATGTATCTTTCCAAAAAGGTACAGCGAAGCAACTTGTTCAGATCGGTTTGTTTCAAACGTTTTTACAATATATCTGTTTTTATATTGGCATGAGTTATAGCACTGGGATTGAAGGAGCAATTATTTCTGGAACATCTTCATTCTTTCAAATTCTGCTGGCACACTTTCTGTATAAAGATGATTCATTAAATATGAGAAAAATTGTTGGAGTATCAATTGGGTTTTGCGGTGTAGTCCTTGTAAATATTCCAAAGGGGGATATGGATTTTCACTTTGGTATTGGCGAATTGTTATTATTAGGTGCAGCAATGCTGTACTCATACGGTAACATTTTGGCGAAAGAAGGCAGTAAAACAATGGATGTAGGCTATATGACTGCATATCAAATGATTATTGGTTCTTTAGGTTTATTATTCATTGGGATTTTACAAGTTGGGTTCACACCATTTACATTCCATATGCAAACGTTGCTGATGCTACTATACTTATCTTTCTTATCAGCAGCGGGATTTTGTATTTGGAATACAGTGATGAAATACAACAAAGTTGGAAAAGTATCGATGTACATGTTCTTCATTCCAGTGTTTGGTGTAATATTATCAAGCTTAATTTTAGGTGAAGCGATTCATTCTTTCGTATTGTTTGGCTTGGCATGTGTAGCGACGGGAATTATTGTGGTGAATCGTGCACCTATGGGGAAGAAAACGGAGCAAATACAAAAGCAGCGTGAAGAGGTTCAGTAAGAGCCTCTTTTTTATATGTAAAGTTAGGAAATATGAAATGGAATTTTTTTTAGAAAGTGATGGAGTAATGAATACTCCCCCACTTAGCAAAGCTTGAAGTGGGGGTTTCTAACGTTTAGACCTAACGGACGATTAACGTCAGTGGAGTTAACACACTAGCGAGTTGTTTCACGCCTAACCCCTCTATCCCGTTTGTCCATGCATTCGGGACTACTTTTCGTAAAATATTAGCCGCAGCATTTACGTCCGCGTTGATTTCGATTCCTTTTGCAGAACGATACATACCACGCTTCATTCGTTTTCCTGAAAACGTTGTATTTTGGTCATTTGTTCCATACGTTGGAATAAAGTCATTATCTAGAAAACTTGCTTTTG
>NZ_NTTM01000074.1:0-7789 GCF_002560985.1 Bacillus sp. AFS018417 | reverse complement strand
ATGAGGAGAATAGATACAAGTAGAGATTATGTGCTTGATCTATTCTTTTTTGTACAACATATGACCTCATTTACTACAACATAGCAGAACCGATGTTGCAGTAAAACCCTCAATAAGCTGTGTACAAAAAAATGAAGACCGCGCGGTCTTCATTTTAGTCGACATAGTTCCCGTTAGCGGAAGTTAAAAATTTTTAGTTTCTCATCAAATTAAGGATTTTATAAAGTTTCCAAAATACAAAAATCACAATTGGTGCTATGGATTAGCGATCTATATCATCCTTAGCGTACAGAATCAGTGTTATTGAAGATTATTCTAATATGATAGAATCTCCAACATTTACTTTTCCTGGTTTTATAACTGATGCATAGACTCCAAAATGATTATTTCTTTTTTGTACAACAGTTTTTAAGAGAGTCTTTTCCAATGTTAATGTGTTGGGATCAATGGTAATAATCATGCAGCGTTCACAGTGTCTTACTATTTCTAATTCTACTTCCCCTATACGTATACATTTTCCAAACCATGTATCTTCTACGAAAGGAATATTTTCATATAATGAGAATATCAAGTTTGGACGAAATCTCCTATGATTCACATCTTGTCCCCACATTGTCCCCATTTCTTGTAATGACGTATCAGTCACAATTAATACATGTTCTTCTTCAATTGCACCTAGAGGTACTTGTTGAGGTGAGTATTGTATACCTTTAATTTTACGATTTGATTTTTGTTCTAATTCTGTAAGTAATTTTTGATTTCCCCACTTGTATATTTTTCCTTCAGGAGAAACGATTTTGATTGGTGGATATGTATCCAAAGATTCTTCTCCTATAAAACTCGCTGTATAACCAATCATTTCAGGAAGTTGTGTTGCGGTTAAATACTTTCCTGGTCTTGTTTCATCTAAAAAGGCATGGCTTCTATCTCCATATAAGCCATAGGATGCAATGTAAGTTTGTTGAACATTTTCTCCGCGAAATGACTTTATTGGATGTCTTATAATTTCTTTTAGTTCTCCAATTATCATATCTTTACCCCTTTTTTACTTAATCTTATCTCTTAATTATATAATCAATTGGAATTAGTTACATTATGAATATAGTATTCATGCTTGGTTAACATAACGTCTCATTATCGGGATTCAATGTATTTAGAAGACTATTAGAAGTCCTCCAGATTGTTTAACTGGGGGACTTTAGTGTTCACATAATTATCGTTCTCGGAAGCTGTAATATGTTTTACTCAGAATCGTCTTCTTGATTATATCGAGTAACAATTTCTTTAATTTCTGCAACTCTTTGTAAAGTAATTCCTTCTCTCTGTTCAACTGCTAAAGGATGATCAGTCGGTTCCAATTCGATAAAGGGTCTTATTCCAATGGATCTTGTATGGACATGTGTTTTCAAATTTAATGTATCGGGATAACCAGGGATTGATGTAGAAAGCCATCCAAAATAAGGTTCTTCTGTTTCTCTTTCTTTCGCTTCCCATAATTCCATTGTTTTGTTGAAGCTTTCTTCGCTTAAAGATACCCATATATTCCAAATAAATATTTCGTTACTATCTATAATCGGAATTTCTATACAACCTCGAACAAAGTAATATTCTCCATCCATAATGCAGATATCAGAATTTATTTCAAAGCGTTTTTGTCTTTCCATTTCAGGAACATTGTAATAATAAACAGGGGCATCACTTCCATAGCTCATTGGTAGCTCCTGTTCGGAATGAGTACAACGAAATTTTTCATAGCTAATTTCTTTCTTATTTGTTCTTCCATACGATCTTCTTCTACGCATTTGATTATATACTCCTTATTTCATCGTTATCTTAAATTATATATGAGAATTGATATGTATATCATATTCATGTGAGGTTGACATAACGTAATATTATCGGGATTCAATGTATTTAGAAGACTATTAAAAGTCCTCCAGATCGTTTAACTGGGGGACTTTCGTGTTTTATTAATGAAATCTAAACCATGCAAACCATTGATCTTTTTTGTTTTTGGTTACAAAAATTTGTCTATGTGATGCATCATATGCTGGTAAATATTGTGGAAATAGAATTTCCACAAACCAAGATTTATTAGCTATTTCATCTCCACAATAATGTTTTGCCATTCCGTAATAAGCTTCTGGATGTGGTGATTTTGGGAGATATGCTATGGTTTCTACTTTCCAACCTTTATAATTTTGACCTTTATATACCTTAGGGATAATTGTATCCAGTGCTTTTAACAGACCTTTATCTGAGCTGACATCCCCTAATTCTTGTGGATTAGGACATTTACCATTATTGATTAAAAACGGTATATCTCCATTTGTTGAAGCAAATGATATTTGAGGACACATAAAAATCCCTAATGTACACATGCAAATAATAACTCGTAAATATTTCATTTTATCACTCCTACATAGTTATCATTTACAAGACGTATGTATGTTATTTATCCTCGTTCTATAAGTGTATATCCTATTCATGTAGAGTTAACATAACGTAATATTATCGTTATTGGAAGTTAAAATCTCTTAGTTTCCTGATAAATTAAAGCACCCGATAGTTTAAGTGTAACCCTTCACATACTTCAATTTAATCATAGTTTTTAAATAGAGACAGAGTAAACATACACTTCTTTTCCCCATTTGTTTATAATTTTCATCTCCTGCATACCAATTCGTTTAGCAACTTTAGTTGAAGGAATATTATTTACATCGGGCAATGAGACCATCCTATTTAATTTTAGTCGTTCAAATCCGTAATTCTTACACGCTAAAGCTGCTTCTGTTGCATATCCTTTCCCCCAGACACGCCGAACAAATAAATAACCTATCTCCATCTCCATTACGCCATCTACTTCTTGAGGTACAATACCACATTGTCCAAGAAATTCTCCAGTTACTTTATCTTCTACTATCCATAAACCTATCCCATATTCATCATAATTTTTTAGGGTCCAATTAATCCATTCCATTGTTTCACTTTCGTTTTTGGTTGAAGGATAATACCGCATTGCTACTGGGTCTGAAAAGATTTCCATCAAATTTTCAGTATCATCTTTAGTCATTCTTCTTAAAATTAACCTTTCCGTGCATATAACTGGATTGCCCATTTTTCTATCCTCCTACATTTATTTTTATGTGAATTCTACATGATTAATGGTATATCCTTTGGTAGAACATTATTCCACTAACCTGCCAGTTAGTTGAACAAGGAATCCTGTATATTCTATTCATATGGGGTTAACATAACGCATCATTATCAGTAGTCAACAATGCATAAAATTTTTGTTCTGGGGTACTAAAAAATTTTAGCTTGATGGCAATGGGCTGAACCTCAAATTGAAATTCTAAAGTTAACTTTCGAATGAAAAACTCTAGTGGTAAAGTGAGATAAAACTTCTTCTTTTCTGAAATAGAATCCATTCCCACTCCTTTACTTAGACAGAAATAATCATCATTTTCATATTAGGTACTTGATTGAAATTATATATTATGTTAATATTCAAACAACATACAAAATGCATATTAATACATAAAAAAGGATAAAAATTAATGCAATTACAATCCTCTACTACCTAGGATATCCCTTAAAGGTAGTGAATATCTTTGAATACATATTGATTTCAAACGGGGCATAATCCAATCATTTTAAGGTATTATCTATTATTAACTTTTAATTAAGTTTATTATTTATGAAAATATTAATAATAAACTATAAATTTTAAATAATGGATTTTAGTAAGGGAACATCTATAAAGAATGTTGAAAGGAAGAGGATTTTATGAATCAAGAAAAATATTTGAAAAAGAAAATGGGGTTTTGGTCACTTACTGCACTATCTCTTGGAGGAATTATTGGATCAAGTTGGCTTTTTGGAGCATGGCAGACAGCAAAATTGGCTGGTCCCGCAGCCATTATGTCTTGGATTATTGGAGCCGTTGCCATTACGCTAATAGCCCTTGTCTACGCAGAATTAGGAAGTGTTAAACCTGAATCAGGTGGATTGGGTCGTTACCCCCTTTATTCGCATGGAAAAATGCTTGGTACTGTAACTAGTTTTTCAATTTGGCTTGGCTACTGTGCTACTGCACCAGTTGAATCAGCAGGAGTAATTCAATATGCGAATCAATTCTGGCCAGGATTATATGATTCATCTAAAGAACAACTAACTACAAGCGGAATTTTTGCTTCGATTTTATTGATGATATTATTTGTAGTTGTTAATTATTTTGGAGTGAAATTATTTGCTGTTACGAATACCATTATTACTACAATTAAGTTTGTAGTACCTGTCCTAACAATTGTGGCTTTTTTTATGACAGGATTTCATCCTGAAAATTTTACAAGTCAAGGTTTTGCCCCTAATGGTTATAGCGCTGGATTAAGTGCGATATTAACGAGTGGGATATTTTTTGCTTATACGGGATTTGGTAATGTAATTATGATGAGTGGTGAAGTAGTCAACCCCAAACGCAATATACCATTAGCTTTGATTACATCCTTAATAGTCTCAGGAATATTGTATACATTACTTCAAATTGTGTTTATTGGAGCAGTTCCTACAGAAATGTTAACGAATGGTTGGAGTGGGATTAAATTTGACTCTCCATTTGCTAATTTAGCTCTTATGGCAAATATGGTGTGGTTATCTTGGATTATTACAGCCGACGCAATGATTTCACCCACAGGTTCAGCCCTTACTTATACAGCCGGAACATCCAGACATGTCTTTGGAATGGCGAAAAGTGGCTTTCTACCTTCTTATTTTGCAACAGTTAATAAACGATTTGGAGTTCCAACACGTGCACTTACACTCAATTTTGTTATAGGATTGCTTTTCTTATTTCCATTAAAAAGTTGGTCCGCAATTGTAGCGATTGTCGGAGCAATCGGTATTTTTAAATATGCTTCAGCATGTGTAACTGTAATGGTTTTCCGTAAGGTTGGTTTAACAAAAAATAAAGGTCTGCCAGGAATGCATATTATTGCTCCGTCGGCCTTTATATTCGCTACACTTCTTATTTATTGGACAAATTGGAGTAAGGTTCAACTGGCTATTTGGGGTTTAACTATTGGAGTCGTATGGTATTTAGTTGTTCATGTAATCAATAAACATAACTCGATGGAGATTATAGGAGGTATATACCTAGTTATTTATATACTTATGCTTGTTTTGATATCCTCAGTTGGAAATTTCGGTGGTAAAGGTATGATTCCTGAACCATTTTTGTCTATTATTGTAGCCATATTAGGAGGGTGTTTTTATTATTTTGCAGTGTATAACGGCGTCTGGTATATGCGGAAAAAAGGGAATATGAAAGAATTTCAAGACGATATATCAAACATTTCTTAAAGGTAGTTATTATTCTAGAAAAAGATTCTGAAAAAATATTAAAAGAATACTAAACCGTTAGTTTAGTAAGGAGTAGCACCACATCGCTATCAAGCTAACAAAACAAAATACCCCCTAAAATAAAAAAATACGCTATTCTTTCTGTAGAATCATAGGAAAGGATGGCGTTTTTGTATGTCTATTTCTGTATCTGATGAATTACAGCTATTTGGGGTCCCGCCAACTAAATGACATAAAACCCACGCTAAAACATTTTATATCATTTGGTTAGTGGGTTCCCTAATAGAAATGTAGTCACCCAGCTCTTTTCGATCTAAGTGACGTTTTACTTTTTGTTTTTAAGGGTTTCTTGGTTTAGTATTTTTGTTTCCTTCAATGAGTACTTATTGTTTACCAACTAGTTTAGAAGTACCATCTTTATAGTTAATCTCTACACCGTCTTGCACATTATAACAAAATACATTGAAATCTAAGTGGTCGTTATTAACCGTTTTCGCTTTCATTTGTACACCTCTCGCGACTAACTCGTCACCGATAAATACTGGTTTTACTTCGTAAAGTACATAACCTCCTTTTTCAACCTCTTTATCTACCATGTTTTCATACTTTAACATACTATGTCGGTTGAAATCTTTTGTACCAGTCATTAAATTCTTTGGATTGTCGTTTTGACCAGTTAGTTGATATCCAATTAAATGACTTCTATCAAATAATGTACTACCATCACTTAATTTCTTTTGATGCCAACCAGTAGGCTTTGTATTCAATCTCTCGTCTCGTTTTTCTTTAGGTTGAATTTCTTTACCAATTAGTGCTGTTGCTACTCCAACTCTGTTCTTACTATCTAAGTTAGAGAACTCTTGCCATGTAGGATTTGTATTCTTCAACTGTACTTTATCTAATTGATCTTGTGTAAAATCAGCTTTATTTCCGTTTACTTCTACTACTTTTTGCCCTTTGTAGTTCTTTGCAATGTCCTCTATGTTATAAGACTGTTGTTGATGGCCGTTAGAAGTCTTATTTTGAGTCTGATTAGATTCTTGTTTCTTTTGACCCTGTTCTGCTACTTTTACCGTATTGGTTTCTTTACTAGCTTGTTGATTTGCACAACCAGTACCTAAACCTAATAATGCTGTTGTTAACGCTAATGTAGATAATAATCTTTTACTTAACACGCTATACTACACCTTCCTTTTCTACAAAATTCAAATCTGATTGATTAAAATTCACTAAGAGCAAAGTCATAAAACGCATCGGCCACATTTTCTACATGATGACACGAAACATGATTTTCCAAAGCTTTCATCAACATAGGTTTTTCATCCTTAAAGTCAATTGCATAATCAATTAAGAAACTCCAATTCCACGATGGATTAGCAACCAAACAACTATGCTTCATATCATGTTGGCGGGCCCCCTATGAGTATAATAGAGGATAAAACGAGCGGTAGTCGAGTACATCTTACTATGGATCTACTAGCTGCGCAAAAAGGAAAAATCTATTTTTCTTCTGAACAAAATGACATTTTGGGGGTTTAGCGAATACAATGCAAAGCACAAGCCTCCTGGTTATACTAATATTTCTTTTCTTCATATAGGGGTAACGTCCCGAAAATCCGGATGCTACCCCATATAGTATTTAAATTCGCATGTTTAAAATTAAAAATCACAAGAAATATCAAAAAATAGAAATGGATACCTTTTATAATTTTATTAAGGAGTGAGATAAGTGAATGAACACATACAACATATGATTGATTGGATTGAGACGAATTTAAAAGGTGAATTTTCATTAGATGAATTATCTAATTATATGGGGTATTCCCCTTATTACTGTTCTTTTAAATTTCACCAAGTAACAGGTATAAGTATTAGACGCTATATTCTTCTTAGAAGATTGTATTTATCTACGGAAGATTTGATGAATGATAGAAAGATAATTGATATCGCATTTAAATATGACTACTCTTCGCAAGAGGCTTATAGTAGAGCCTTCAAAACTGTTTTTGGGGTTCTGGTGCAAAATTCCAAGACTCTTGCAAGTAATCTCCTAATCTTGGACATACTGATAGTATGACTCTAAAAAAGGTGCGTGATCAGTCAGTATGGAAAAGGAAAATTTGTTTAAATGGAAGCATTATCAGCCTGAACTAATCTTATTAACAGTAAGGTGGTACCTACGGTACAATTTGAGCTTCCGTAACCTGGTGGAAATAATGGAGGAAAGAGGATTATCAATTGCTCACACAACGATTATGCGCTGGGTTCATCAATATGGACCTCAACTAGAAGAGAAAGTACGACATCACCTTAAATCAACAAATGACTCGTGGAGAGTCGATGAAACCTATATGAAAGTAAAAGGTCAATGGACCTATTTATATCGTGCGGTTGATTCAGAGGGCAATACAATTGATTTTTATCTAAG
>NZ_NTTM01000073.1:0-17509 GCF_002560985.1 Bacillus sp. AFS018417 | reverse complement strand
TCCTGTTCGTCTAAAAGTTCAAGTCCATCCTGGAGACCGAGTTCTTCTGAAAGTTCCTGTTCGTCTAAAAGTTCAAGTCCATCCTGGAGTCTGAGTTCTTCTGAAAGTTCCTGTTCGTCTAAAAGTTCGAGTTTACCCTGGAGGTTGAGTTCGTCTAGAAGTTCATGGTTACCTTGAAATTGGCCATTCATTCCGATTGGCGTAATTTGTAGTAAAGTTATTTGTAATTCTTCTGTTTGCTCAATGATATTTTCGAATCCATGATGATTCATCATAGATAATTTTGTAATATGCAGTGAAAAGTTGAGTAAATTTTGTAATTCAATATATAGTGTATTTGCTGCAAAAGGTTTCTCGTTCAAAATGGTAATTAAATTTTCGACAATCGCAATGCCAGTTTCTTGCTGTGTAAGTGTTAAGTTTAAACGTTTCAGCCCCCCTTTTAGTATTTCTAATATGTTTATAAGTTTCTTCATGTTAGATTGTGATGGGTTCGAAAATGCAGTTGGAATTATAGCAGTTAAGTCATTTAGTGTTTTTGAAAAAAGGTTACCGTACGATTCTGGAGCAGGGGTGTAATGAACAGCTGGAAGTCGGTCAGATTGTTTTGGAAAATAAGGTTTTGAGATTTTTTTCTGATTGGCTTTAAAATAAGACATTGAAAGTCTCCTTCCTAATTGTGATAGTGAAAAACCTATCATAGTAGATGCAAGTAGCATATAAAAAGGAATAGGAGAACGAGCAGTTTCTATGAAAAATAACAAAAACGCCTATTATGAGGCGTTTTCTTTTTGTTTTGCATAGTTATAATATCTTTTTAATGAAATCTTTGATTTGAAACCAATTCGCTTCATAATTTCTTGTTCTGGAACATGGTTTTGGATGAGGCGTAAAATAAATGTATTTCGTAAATGTTGACCAGAAATTCCTTTTCGCAGCCCGGCGCGTGCTACTTCAAGCCGAATCATTTTTTGTACAGCAATTTCTGTTAATGCTTTTGGAGCGTCATTTTCGTATACCCAGCGGAATGTATTTCGGTTAAAATCAAAAGCTACAAATAATGGATCTGTGCTATGGTATTTTGGACGTACTGGTTCGGGAATTTTCTTGTAGTAATGATATAACTTTTTTTTATCTTCTTCTGTTAATGTAATGATTCGTTCTATTCCGGATACAGCTGGAATAGATAATGTATTATTTTCAAAATGAACGTGATGCATATTTAGTGAAACGAGCTCTTGTAGTGATAAACCGTAATCAAGCAAAATCATAATAATACATACGTTTCGATCCATGAGTAACGGACGTACAGGACGTTGTTTGTCTGAAAGCCCTTCTAAAGAAGTTAAAATATATTTTAAACGCTGTTCTTCTTGTGTTGAAATGAAATCTGCATCTCGTAATGCTCGATCTGGCTGTATAACAAGTTCCATATTTTTAAGTGGGCTAGGTAGGTTTAAAAAATCATACAGTCGATTTAAGACAATAAAAACACGGTGCATTGTTTTTTCGGAGTAATGACGTTTCATTTTTAAGTCTGAAAAATAATCTTCATAGTCTTTTGTACAAAGAGTCCCCCATATATTATTAGAAGAAATTTTTTTGTTCTTTTGTAACCAATGAACAAAATCTTCAATGTCATAGACGTATCGCTTAATAGTTGAAGGCTTCCGACCCTTGTTGAATAAATAAGCAGAGAAAGCTTGTACTGTATCATCAAGTTCTTTTGTTGTCATAGTCCCACCACCCTAGTTTTCTTACATTATACCAAAAATTTTCAGAAAAAGTTTATTTCTTGGGAAAGCGCAAATTTTGACAATAATCGTCAGTGAAATGATAAAGGTGAGGTGATTGTATGGAACAGTCGATGCGAAAGAAGAATAATAATCAAATTAACATTGTGCTAAATCACCGAAAGAAAATTTCTGTTTCTTCGCCAGAACAAAAGCCAAATCTTTCAAACGAAACTGTTACAAAACATGAAATGTTACAACGGATTGAAGAAGAAATGAGCAAGCTTGTTGGAATGCAGGAAATTAAAAAAATTATAAAGGAAATTTACGCATGGATTTATGTAAATAAAAAACGGCAAGAAATGGGGTTGAAATCAGAGAAACAAGTCCTTCATATGTTATTTAAAGGTAATCCAGGAACGGGGAAAACAACTGTTGCTAGAATGATTGGGAAATTATTGTTTGAAATGAATGTTTTATCAAAAGGGCATTTAGTTGAAGCGGAACGGGCGGACTTAGTTGGTGAATATATTGGGCATACTGCACAAAAAACACGTGATCTTATTCGAAAAGCAATGGGCGGGATTTTGTTTATTGATGAGGCCTATTCGCTTGCGCGTGGCGGTGAAAAAGATTTTGGAAAAGAAGCGATTGATACGCTCGTTAAACATATGGAAGATAAGCAGCATGCTTTTGTACTTATTTTAGCAGGGTACTCACGTGAGATGAACCATTTTCTATCACTAAATCCAGGGTTACAATCCCGTTTCCCTTTCATTATTGAATTTTCTGATTACACGGTCAATCAATTATTAGAAATTGGAAAACGTATGTACGATGAACGGGAGTATCAATTATCAAAAGAGGCAGAGTGGAATCTTCGTGATCATTTAAATGCGGTAAAATATTCATCGCATATTACTTCTTTTAGCAACGGACGTTATGTTCGTAATATTGTGGAAAAGTCCATTCGTACACAAGCGATGAGATTACTTCAGGAAGAAGCGTATGATAAATATGATTTAATTACGATTTCAAGTAGTGATTTAACACTTGAAGAAGAAACACACGGTTTATAAAGTGAAACTTTTACTGCTTAAAAGTAGCAGGATAAATTGCTTAAAATAAAACACGAAGCGTAACGCTTCGTGTTTTATTTTGTATTCTTTGTTTTTGCGCGTTGTTCTAATTTACTTTTTGGGCTTTGATCTGCTACATCTGATGCAATTCCTTGTGGGTTAACGCTACTGTGTTGTCCTCGGTTGCTTTTGTTATTTCCTTTTGCCATCCTATATCACTCCTATTCTTCTTTGACTTTTTGTTGGTACTCTCTATGATATTTCTCCATTTTTTTGCTTTTTTCGTAAGCTGAATTTAAATCATGTCCAGATTGATCTACGGAACTTCTTTGTGCACCTTTATTTACGTGTTTTGTCATTTATCTCACCTCTCTTTAAGAAATAGTATTTACGGATAGGTACAAAAAACATGCAATAAAGTACAACTTCTATTAGTGGCATTTTTTTGTCACTATTGATGGTCAGCACTTTTAATTAAGATTTCATCTCTGGTTAGAGCGAAGGGAAATAGAAAAACCCTTTACAGAAGTAAAGGGTTGATTTGTTATTTATCCGGCATTAACGGGCAGTAAGACCTCCACCTTAAGGATCAAAGAAAATAAAGAAGACAGGTGGAGATAACTGCTGATATGTGCCTGATAGGTTCAATTAATGATCAGTGGGGAATGGAAGATCCTCCTCACTGATTAAAGTTTCACTTTATCATTGAAATGTTCTATCTTTTCTACACTGCGATGTGGCAGATGCCATTTGTAATGAATAGAAATCATACGGAAACATACGATAAGAACGAATAAAACGTATAATGCCCAGTCACTCGTAACGATTTTAGCTCCAATTAAAAAACCAGCTAAAATCGTCCAAAATGCATAAACCTCAGCTCGTAGTACGAGCGGTTTACGACGTGCCAATAAATCACGGATAATACCGCCGCCAATTCCTGTTAACACAGCTGCAACAATCGTTGCACTGATTGGTAAGTTTAGTTTTTGTGCATATAATGCACCTTGAATTGCGAAAGCGGATAAACCGATTGCATCAGTGATATTTTCCCAGCGTTTCCAATGTTTGATAAGTTTGTTTGGGAATAAAAATATAATAGTCATTGATAAAATTGCAATTTCAAATAACATATCTTGTTTCCAAAACGCATCAATTGGATAACCGATTAATAAATTACGCAGTGCTCCTCCCCCGAATGCAGTTGCCATTCCTAAAATATAAACCCCAAAAATATCGTATTCTTCTTCCATCGCGATGATTGCTCCGCTTAAAGCGAAGGCAATTGTACCAATGATGCTAAATAAATCCCATGCCATGAAATTCTCCCTCACTAACTAGATGAAATGTTCTTACTCTGCTATTATATTAGAAGGTTTAATTTTCGAAAAGGATGAGTGAGCATATTTGATAGAAGAAAAAGAAAAAGTGATACTAGTTGGCTGTCAATTGCCGCAAGATGATGATGAACGTTTTGAACACTCGATGGAAGAATTAGCATCATTAGCGAAAACCGCACAAGCAGAAGTGTTGGTTTCAACGACGCAAAAGCGTTCTAAGTTTCATCCGGCAACGTATGTTGGGAAGGGGAAGTTAGAAGAACTTTCTCTACTTGTAGAAGAACTAGAACCAGATGTTGTTATTTTTAATAATGAATTAACACCGAGTCAAATTCGAAATTTATCAGCACAGTTAGACGCGAGAGTCATTGATCGTACACAGCTTATATTAGATATTTTTGCTCAGCGCGCGAAATCAAGAGAAGGTAAATTACAAGTGGAACTTGCGCAGCTTCAATATGCGTTGCCTCGTCTTGTGGGACAAGGACAAGCTTTATCTCGTCTTGGTGGCGGTATTGGTACAAGAGGTCCAGGGGAAACGAAGTTAGAAACGGATCGTCGTCATATTCGCTCTCGTATCGATGAGATTAAAAGGCAGCTTTCTGGTGTGGTAGAGCACCGCAAGAGATATCGTGAACGTCGTAAAGAAAATCAAGTCTTTCAAGTTTCTTTAGTTGGATACACAAACGCTGGGAAATCTACGTTGTTTAACAGATTAACGGCGGCTGATACATTCGAGGAAGATTTATTGTTTGCAACACTTGATCCGACGACGCGTAAAATGCAGTTGCCGTGTGGATATACAGTTTTATTAACAGATACAGTTGGATTTATTCAAGATTTACCAACATCGTTAGTTGCAGCGTTTCGTTCCACGCTAGAAGAAGTAAATGAAGCGGATGTTATTTTGCATGTTATCGATTCAGCTGATCCAAATTACATTGGGCATGAGGAGACAGTGAAAAAATTACTGCAAGATCTTGAGTTTGACCACATTCCAATTATTACAGTGTACAATAAAAAAGATAAGTTACATCCGAACTTCATCCCATTCCCAAAGAATGATTTTATTATGACGAGTGCTTTTGATGCGGCGGATTTAGAGAAATTAAAAAAAGTTGTAGAAATAGAAATGATGAAGCGGATGGATTCATATGAATTAAGGATTCCGGTAAGCGAAGGCAGATTGTTGACACTTTTAAGAACAGAAACAGTATTAACAGAAATGACGTTTCAAGAAGAGAAGCAAGTATACGAATGTACAGGGTATATTTTTGCTCATTCTCCGCTAAACGGACAAATCAATAGATATTCAGCCAGAAAAGGAGAAGAGAAAGAAGATGTTTAATCGATTGAAGAATGGGGAAAAGATTGCTCCAATTGTAAAAGAAGTTGAAATGCAAATTGCAGACATACATAAACGCATTGATGAAGTAATTGAAAGTAATCAATTTCGTGTATTAGAAAGTTTTCGTAGTTATAAAATTAGTGACTCACACTTTATTCCGACAACAGGGTACGGCTATGATGATATCGGTCGTGATACGTTAGAAAAAGTGTATGCTGATGTGTTCGGGGCAGAAGCAGGTCTTGTACGGCCGCAAATTATTTCTGGAACTCACGCAATCTCTACAGCGTTGTTTGGGATTTTACGCCCTGGTGACGAATTGTTATATATAACTGGGAAGCCGTATGATACGTTAGAAGAAATTGTTGGTGTTCGCGGGAAAGGTGTTGGCTCATTTAAAGAGTATAACATCGGTTACCAGGCAGTTGCTTTAACAGAAGAGGGACGTGTTGATTTTGCTGCAGTGCAAGCGGCGATTCATGAAAATACAAAAATGATTGGAATTCAGCGTTCGAAGGGATATGCAACTCGCCCGTCATTTACAATTGCCGAAATTAAAGAAATGATTGCATTTGTAAAAGAAATTAAGCCTGATGTCGTTGTGTTCATAGACAACTGTTACGGAGAATTTGTAGAAGAGCTTGAACCATGTCATGTCGGTGCGGATTTAATGGCGGGTTCACTTATTAAAAATCCAGGTGGCGGCATCGTGAAAACGGGCGGTTACATTGTTGGGAAAGAACAATATGTGGAAGCATGTGCATATCGTTTAACATCTCCAGGCATCGGAGCGGAGGCTGGTGCATCTTTATATAGTTTACAAGAGATGTATCAAGGATTTTTCTTAGCGCCTCATGTTGCTGGTCAAGCATTAAAAGGTGCAATCTTTACAGCGGCCTTTTTAGAACAGCTTGGTATGAATACATCGCCAACTTGGAATGCACCGCGAACAGATTTAATACAATCTGTTCAATTTGATGATAAAGAACGCATGATTGCATTTTGCCAAGCAATTCAATATGCATCACCAATCAATTCGCATTTTACGCCGTATCCGAATTATATGCCTGGATATGAAGATGATGTGATTATGGCTGCAGGTACATTTATTCAAGGTGCGAGTATTGAATTATCAGCAGATGGTCCAATTCGTCCGCCTTATGTTGCGTATGTACAGGGGGGCTTAACGTATTCGCATGTGAAGATTGCGATTTGTTCTGCTATTGATGCGCTTATTGAAAAAAATCTATTAGTAATTTCTTAAATGAAAGCTGCCAATTTTGGTAGCTTTTTTGTATATAAGTAGGTAATTGAGACATTTTAATAAGTGTGAAAAAATTTTTAAAAAAAATCATGTAAGAAAAGCTAACATCTGTTGACAGGATACATAACATAATATAAAATGAGAATCAAGTTAAGGCGAAGGAGGAACTGAAGTGACACAACATGATCGACGTTCTGCCCCGCTGTTTCCAATAAGTATAGTTATGGATTTAACACAATTATCTGCGCGTCAAATTCGTTATTATGAAGAACATAAATTGATTTCCCCAACCCGTACAAAAGGAAATCGTAGATTATTTTCATTTAACGATGTAGATAAATTGTTAGAGATTAAAGATTTGTTAGATCAAGGTTTAAACATGGCTGGTATTAAGCAAGTACTACAAATGAAGGAAAATCAATCAGAAGTGATACAAGTAAGAGAAGAAGTGAAAGAAATTTCGAAATCTGAGCTTCGTAAAATTCTTCGAGATGAACTGCAACATACAGGCAGGTTTAATCGAACGTCTTTACGACAAGGTGATATTTCAAGGTTTTTCCATTGATGATTGATAATTTTCAAGATGTTTAGAGGGACTAAGGAGGAATTTAAAATGGCAAAGTACACAAAAGAAGATATTTTCCGCTTGGCGAAAGAAGAGAATGTAAAGTATATCCGTCTACAATTTACGGATCTTTTAGGAAGTATTAAAAACGTAGAAATTCCAGTTAGTCAGTTAACAAAAGCTCTAGATAACAAAATGATGTTTGACGGATCTTCTATTGAAGGATTTGTTCGTATCGAAGAATCTGACATGTACTTATATCCAGACCTAGATACATGGGTAGTATTCCCATGGACTGCTGAAAAAGGAAAAGTAGCACGATTAATTTGTGATATTTACACTGCGGACGGTACACCGTTTGATGGTGACCCACGTAATAACTTAAAACGTATGTTAAAAGAAATGGAAGCACTAGGCTTCACTGATTTTAATCTTGGACCAGAGCCAGAGTTCTTCTTATTTAAAGTTGATGAAAAAGGAAATCCAACATTAGAATTAAATGATAACGGTGGATACTTCGACCTTGCACCAATGGATTTAGGAGAAAACTGCCGTCGTGATATCGTTCTTGAACTTGAAGAAATGGGCTTTGAAATCGAAGCATCTCACCATGAAGTTGCACCAGGGCAACACGAAATTGATTTCAAATATGCAAGTGCAATTAGAGCGTGTGACGATATTCAAACATTTAAACTTGTTGTAAAAACAATCGCGCGTAAACATGGTTTACATGCAACATTCATGCCAAAACCGCTATTTGGTGTAAACGGCTCTGGTATGCACTGTAACTTATCACTATTCAAAAATGGTGAGAACGTATTCTATGATCAAAACGGTGATTTACAATTAAGCGACGATGCTCGCCACTTCATCGCAGGTATTTTGAAACACGCATCAAGCTTTACAGCGGTAACAAACCCAACTGTAAACTCTTACAAGCGTTTAGTACCTGGATATGAAGCACCTTGTTACGTAGCATGGTCTGCACAAAACCGTAGCCCATTAATCCGTATCCCTGCATCTCGCGGTGTAAGTACACGTGTAGAAGTACGTAGCGTTGATCCAGCTGCAAACCCATACTTAGCAATGGCTGTATTATTAGCAGCAGGTCTTGACGGAATTAAAAATAAACTAGCGGTACCACCTGCAGTAGATCGCAATATTTATGTGATGACACCAGAAGAACGTGAACAAGCAGGTATCATTGACTTACCAGCTACATTAGCACAAGCATTAAATGAATTAAAATCAAATGAAATTATTTGCGGTGCATTAGGTGAACATTTACTTGAGCATTTCATCGAAGCAAAAGAAATTGAGTGGGATATGTTCCGCACACAAGTTCACCAATGGGAACGCGATCAATATATGACTCTTTACTAAGAGTTTCAACCCCTTGATACATTAGGTATTAGGGGGTTTTTGGTTGCAAAAAATGGTGTGCTGAAGGTTGAAAAAATTTCTTGGTGAATTGATGTTTTATCATATCTGGCGAGAAGACCCCCACCTCAAGCGTGAAGCGGTAGGTGGGGGTAGTTCAATTACTATTGGTGCATTTCTAGGTATTTGGACAGATTATAAGACAAGCCTTGTATATGATGCGAGAAGAGTGGATGGTCCTTTTTTAATGTTCTTTATTATAGCAGAAGTTAGTATTGTAGCGTTAGTAAGTATAATGATAGGGGAACGAACTAACAAATATTTTACGAGTTTGTTAGTTCTATGAAAGTAAATAGAGTTTAATCATTTAGATTTTACTTTCATCATTTACTTCAATTGATATCAATTTTCTCGTTGGGGGTACCTGTTTTCATTAGGTTGATGAACATGTGGCGAAACTCCTAAAAGCGATTCGCGATAGCTTACGATAAATTATATTTTTTAGACACCTGAAAGAGTGCTTTTCTACGTGAGTTTATACTGTATTATAAAAATAGAAAGATTTAGTTAGGGTCCTCATTTGCCGTTGATACTTTCTCATAATTTTAACAAGTTTCACATAATGTACACAAATTCACTATATGCACTATGATAATATAGAAATTGTAAGCAGTTGGTAAATAATGTGTTATTATGCCCTGTTTTTATATGTCTATCGGCTGATCCAAAATATGAGTTATGTAATAATATTATTTTAGAATGTAACGGAGATGATAAAATATGACGACCTGGTTTATACTTTCGTTGATTCTTTTTTTTGCTATTAAATTAATAGTGACGAGTCTTCCAACCTCTGTTGTGGAATCGTTTGTCAGCAAATTTGAATTGCATCCAAAACTTAATGAAGCTGCTGTCACCGTAACCATCGACGGAAAATGCTTAGAAGGTGAAGATAAAATTCAAGTTATTAATCATTTTAACGAAGCGTTATTTTTAGAGAAATATTATTTTCCTCCACAGAGCAGCGGTACTCCATTGGTTATTGATACTAAGAGGGGCAAAAAAGACGTTAGGTTTTCTATATACAGTTACAACGATCACGTTGATGTGTTCAAACAGAACAAGAAGAAAGTAGTTGCGTATAGCCTGCGTTCCGATAGCCTTCAAAAAAGTCCTATGTTAGTAACGGGAGATGTAGTTTAAAAGGATCGTCAAAGACGGTCCTTTTTAAATAGAAATTTTATTTTCTTTGTTTTGAAGTATTAAACATTTTTGGAAGAGTCACAAAGCGTGCACCTTTAGATGTAAGGTCAGGAATAAATTGATCAAGGGCATTTACAGAACCTTGTAGTTTCCCACCTGGTGCAGAGTGTTGCAAGAGAATACTTCCAGGGAAGGTATTTCCTAATACTGTGTTAGTAATTACCTCAGCGTTTAACCCTTTCCAATCTAATGTATCGACACTCCATTGAATAATCATAAAGTTTTGTTCAGTAGCCCACTTAACTTGATCTTCATTTATAATGCCATAAGGCGGACGGAATAGTTTCGGAGAATATCCTATTAGTTTTTGTAATATGTTTTCTGTTTTTAAAATTTGTTCATGATATTGCTCATCACTTATTTTTGCCAAGTTAGGGTGGTTATAAGTATGATTCCCCACGATGTGTCCCTCGTTAACAATTCGTTTTACAACTTCAGGATATCTTTCGGCATTTTCACCTAGCAAAAAAAATGTAGCTTTTACACCATATTTTTTTAACTTATCTAATACTTGTGGAGTATATAGGAGATCGGGACCGTCATCAAATGTGAGAGCAACTTCGGATTTATTATAAGGTCCTGCAAAAGCGTATGCATATTCTTCAACCCAAGGAAAAGGAGTCCATGATCCTCTCGTTGCTGCTTCCTTGGATTGAATCTGAAAAGGAAACGGGGCTTGTGATGAAACAGGAACTGATTTCATATAATCTAAAGGATAAGATGGGTTATGAATTGATGAATATGAAACCATTGAAGGAAGAACACAAGGCGAAATATGATTGTAGGGAGTGCCCTGAAAGGGAAATATTACTTTGGGTGGATAAAAAGAATACATGATTAAAATACCTCCTTAGAAAAGATAGAAATCTCTCTAAAACTTTTATATGCCAATAATTACAGTTTGGTTAGGGAAGAAAAAAGTGTGAGTAGTTTGTCTTTCACCCGTATTAATGGGTAATAAGATTTATATCTCAATGGGGCGGGAGAGATAAAGAAACCCTCATCCGCCTAATTTTTACTTTATTTTATAAAAATTGGAATAGTACCTTGTAATATTCAGTACTAAATGGTATATTATGGTTAATTAAGTACCTTGTATTGAATAGTACTGAATTGGGAAGGAGGATTGCCCTTGAACGTTCAATTTAAAAAAGGTGTATTGGAGCTTTGCGTTCTTGCGCTTGTAAGGAAACGAGATTGCTATGGCTATGAATTAGTTCAGCAAATTTCAAATAAGTTTTTAATATCAGAAGGATCAGTGTATCCATTGTTACGTCGTCTAACGAAAGAAGGGTACTTTCAGACATATTTAAAGGAATCATCGGAAGGGCCTCCGCGGAAATATTATCAGTTAACAAATCAAGGTGCAGAGCAACTCTATGCGCTTGTGACAGAGTGGCGTGATTTTGCAAGGGGAGTACAAGAAATTATTGAAGAGGTGTAGCAAATGACTAAAGACCAATTTCTTCATGAATTATCAGAACACCTTAGAAAGCTGCCAGAAGAAGAACGGAACGATATTTTATATGATTACGAGGAACATTTTCAATTTGGAATAGAAGAAGGGAAAACAGAAGCGGAAATTATAAAAGCTCTTGGTTCGCCTAAAACAATTGCTAAGGAAACGTTAGCGTCTCATCGCTTAGAGCAGGTGAAGCATAATCCAACTTTTTCTAATGTAGCAAGAGCGATTGTGGCAATCATTGGACTCAGTTTTTTAAATTTAGTTGTTGTATTAGCCCCGTTATTAACAATCGGAAGTCTTATTTTAACACTTTGGACAGTTAGTGCTGTATTTGTTTTATCACCTTTACTTGTGTTAACAAAAATTATTTTTGCTCAAATTTTTATTTTATCTGATGTATTCGTTTCTATTTTACTCTTAGGTATTGGTTTACTTTTAGGGATTGGTGCTTATTATTGTACAGTTTGGTTTAAAACGCTTTTTGTCAAATACGCCAATTGGAATTTAAAAGTAATTAAAGGGGAGTAGATAAAATGAGGAAAATTGTATTCATAGCACTTGTCTGTATTGTGATTGGAGGAATTGGTTTATTTTTTGCAGGATCAGCTTTTTTTATGAAATCTGTGAATGGGTCAGCGGGAACAAAGAAATTGGAACAGAAACAATTTAAAAATGATCAAATTAAAAATATCAACGTTGACACAGATGTAGGAGATGTTGTAATTGAAAAAGGAAAGACTGATTCATTTGAAGTTCGGTATAATGGTGATCAGGAAAAACGAAAGTTAGACGTAAATGAGAAGGGCGAAACGCTACAAGTGGAAGTGAAAACAAAAAAGAAACATATATTTGATTTTTCTTTTTTTTCATTTGGTTTCAAAGGTGAAAGTTTAATAGTCGTTGTACCTGAACGCGTATACAATCAAGTTGAAATAGAGACAGAGGCGGGAAATATTCAAGTGCGAGACATTCAAAGTGAAAATGTATCCGCACATACAGCAGCAGGTGAAGTAGAAATGAAGCAAATAAAATCGAATAACGTGAATACTTCATCTAGCGCGGGGGATATTGTTTTGCATAAAGTAGAAGGAAAAGTACTTGCAGAAGCAACAGCAGGAAATATAGAGGTAACGCAGCATAACCCGCAATATAGTATTGAAGCGGAGTCAGCAGCAGGAGATGTCAATATTCAGCTACAGGAAGTACCGAAAGATGCCGTTGTAAAGGGCTCTTCTCATGCAGGAGATGTAAAGATTTTCGGGAAAGAAAATAAAGAAATTACATTAGGGAACGGAAAGGTACAGATTAGCGGGGAAACAGCAGCAGGAAATGTAAAAATCAAGACGAATTAAAAACAGACCAGCTCAGCTGGTCTGTTTTTAGTGTAAATGACGATAGACACCAATTACTTTTCCGATAACAGAAACGTTATCTAAAATGATAGGCTCTAAAGAAGAGTTTTCTGGCTGCAAACGGAAATGATCTTTTTCTTTGTAAAAACGTTTTACCGTAGCTTCATTGTCCTCTGTTAAAGCGACAACGATCTCACCATTGTAAGCAGATTGCTGTTGGCGAACAACAACTAAGTCTCCGTCAAAAATACCGGCTTCAATCATACTATCTCCGGAAATACGTAACATAAATACTTGATCTGAGCCTGAAACGAGGTTTGCCGGAAGTGGGAAATGTTCTTCTACACTTTCAACTGCTGTAATTGGTGAACCAGCTGTAACTTTCCCGACAATCGGTACGTGAACGACTGGTTGTGTATCCGTTTCGATGTTATCGTTTCCTAAAATTTCAATGGCTCTCGGTTTTGTTGGATCGCGGCGAATGTATCCTTTTTCCTCTAAGCGAGATAAATGTCCGTGCACAGTAGAGCTAGAAGCAAGACCGACTGCTTGACCGATTTCACGTACGGAAGGCGGATAACCTTTTTCTTGTACTTTTTGTTTAATGAAGTCGAGAATGTCTTGCTGTCGTTTCGTTAACTTCTCCATGTTTTTTACACCTCGTTTTCTTTAAATTTTCTTACTTGTATTATAACATGTGAAAAAATATTCTACAAACATAAGTTCGAATAAATACTTAGTTTGTGATACACTATGATGTGAAAAGTGAGATAGAGAAGAGGGTATGAAATGAATGCGATTATTTATGCACGTGTGAGCACGACGAAAGAAGCGCAGGAAACATCATTAACACGCCAAAAAGATGAATTATTGCATTTAGCTAAACAGTATCAAATGAATATTGTAAGAGTAGTAGAAGAGAAAGCGAGCGGATATAGCATAGAACGAGATGGTATTTTAGAAGTGTTAGATACCATTCGTGATGAACATGTTGACGTGCTTCTCATTCAAGATGAAACACGTCTTGGGAGAGGGAATGCGAAAATCGCCTTAATGCATTGTTTACACAAAGAAGGAGTAAAAGTATATACACATGCACATAATGGCGAATTACAGCTTTCTGACGCAGATTCAATGGTACTTGATATTATTGGTATAGTAGAAGAATACCAGAGAAAGATTCATAATTTAAAGATTAAACGTGGAATGAAGCGAGCTGTAGAAAATGGATTTCGTCCAGAGAAAAATTTAAAGAATCGTCATTTAAGCACAGGTCGGGAGAAAAAAGAAGTGCCTATCGAAGAGATTATTCGTCTGCGCCGCAATGAATTAACATTTGAAGAAATTGCAGCAACGCTTCGTGGTTTTGGTCATGAAGTATCAAAAGCGACTGTACATCGCCGGTATGTAGAGTATACGAAGCAATTGCTTGATAAACAAGAGTAACTATTGTATGATAATAATCAGTTTTTAGTAGAAAGGGGATTCGAGATGCTAAGTCACGAACTCATTGAACGCATTAATTTCTTAGCGAAAAAAGCAAAAGCAGAAGGTTTAACGGAAGAAGAGCAACGTGAGCGTCAATCGCTCCGTGAACAATATTTAAAAGGTTTTCGTCAAAACATGTTAAACGAATTGAAATCAATCAAAGTTGTTAACGAAGACGGTAAAGACGTTACGCCGAAAAAGTTAAAAGAATTAAAAAAACAAAATAAAGCAAAGTTAAATTAAAAGATGGGCGCAGCCCATCTTTTTTAAGTTTGATAGGAAAATTCATTATTTAACAACTTTCCAATTATGATTAGTCATCGCTTCGATTGTTTTTCGTTCTAATATGTAATTTGCAATGAGCTCAGACATATCAATTGGTATATCTTTTATAATGGGCTTATTTTGATACATTACGTAATTTCCGCCACCACTTGCACGATAATTGTTCATGACAACGTCATACTCTTGATGCAAGTGAAGAGGAGACCCTTCATATTGTAGGGAAACGACTCTTTCCCCAACTGGTTTTGAAATGTTTAATATGTATGAAATTCCTTCCCACATATCGTAATTATAATGCTGCGGTTTTGGTTTGATATATGAAGGATTTACAATGATATTTCCATCTGTATCTAACGAGAAATATTTGGCAGATAGCTCAAGGGCCTCTTTTATATCTTTTCCTGTAACACGAATGACCTTTAGGGTATTGGGATAAATATAATTCGAAACAATATCTCTCATTGTAATGCGGTTTGGAAAGCCGGAAGATTCATTATGAAACAAGCTTGTACAAGAAATATTCACTCCAGCTACATCCATCTGTACTTTATTTATAAATTCGATGAAGGGATGATCTTGCAAACGAGTTTGCATCGCATCGCGAATCAGCATATCACCAATAATAGTACCAATGGGTTGATCTAACCAACGCTGAGTTTGGTTTTCGTGTGCAGATGCCAGTGAAAGTACCATTTCGTCTGCTGGAACATTTTCCGCAGATAACAATTCAGAATAACATTCCTCAACAATCCACTCGGTATTATCCTTTTTTAAGGAGACGTGTACTTTTCCTAATGATTTCCCATTGCTGCCCGCCTGTAAGACGGTCACTCCATTTATTTTTGTATGAGCAATATAGCGATGTTGGTGTCCTGTTAACAATACATCGATTCCTTCTACTTCTTGACATATTGCATATCCTTGATTTTCCCCTGTTAAAACTTCTGTTGGCTCTCCAGTTTGCAAATCTCGTTCAAACCCTCCGTGATATGACACAATAAGTAAATGAGGTTGTTCCTGTTTACGAATATAGGAAATCCATTTTTTGGTTGATTTTAATGCATCTTCAAAAGTTAAATTTTCAATATGTTGTGGTTGTTCCCAGTTCGGGATATAGTGAGTTGTAACCCCTAGTATCGCAATTTTTATATTAGGATGTATATGTTTAATGATATAGGGTTTTCCAAAGTAGGGCTCCATTGTTTTTTTATCTAAAATGTTACCAGCTAGGTAGGGCATCTTTGCATTTGTAATTGCTTTGTTTAATATGTCCATTCCATAGTTGAATTCATGATTGCCAATAATCGCTGCATCATAGCCGATATGATTGGCGATGATGGACATGGGGTGTTTTTCATGTTGCATATATTTGGCGTAGTAATAAGTAAATGGAGTTCCTTGTATGAAATCACCGTTATCGATCAAGATTACATGTTCATTTTGGGTACGTTCTTGCGCAATACGTGTTGCAAGTTTTGCTAATCCGAATTCTGCTTTTTCGTTATTTTGATAGTGAATAGGGTAAACCGTACCGTGTACATCACTTGTTAGTAAGATAGTTATATTTACTACGTTATTCAGATTCAACAGTATCACCCTTCTTTATTGTTAACTTATGATAAATCATAACAAATAATTTTAATAAAATATTTATGGTTATTATTATTGATTTCATTCTTAATTCAATTCGCAAATAGATTGTATAAATAATTTGTATCCTACTTGAAAAACGTCTTCTATTTTGGGTTAATAACTGAATAGAAAACGTTTTTTATATTTTTTATCTTTTTGTGTTGACTCTAACGTTACGTCATACTTTATCGTATGTACTAAGGGAGGGCAAAATGATGACAATGAAAGTAAAAGAAGTAGCAGATTTAGTTGGTATTAGTGTGCGCACACTACATCACTATGATGAAATTGGGTTATTAACTCCTGAGGAGACGACCGAATCTGGTTATCGCCTTTATTCCAACGATAATTTGGAGACATTGCAACAAATCCTGTTTTTTAAAGAACTTGGCTTCCCTTTAAAGAAAATTAAAGAAATTATCAATGATCCTTCATTTAATCGAGAAGAGGCACTCGTTTTGCATCGTAAAATGCTGCTTGAGAAGCGCTTTAGACTCGATAAAGTGATTGCAACGATTGATAAGACGATTCAACATACGAGAGGAGAAATTCAAATGACGAACAAAGAAAAATTTGAGGGCTTTGATTTTAGTCAAAACCCATATGAGCAAGAAGCACGTGAACGCTGGGGGAATGAAGCGGTTGACAAGGCAAATAAAACAGCAGCAAACATGACGAGAGAGAAACAAGAAGAATATAATGCAATCTATAGAAAACTGGCGGCACTTCGTAATGATTCACCTGAATCAGAGCAGGCTCAAAAAGCAATTAAAGAATGGTATGACTATTTACAGAACTTTGGTCATTATTCATTGGATGCGTTTAAAGGTCTAGGACAAATGTATGTCGATGATGAACGCTTTACAAAAAATATTGACCAATTCGGTGAAGGTTTGGCGGAATTTATGCGTGATGCGATGGCGGTGTATGCAGATCGTAATAAGAAGTAAAATGTATGTATACAATTTTAAAGGTCCTATTCTCCATTTGGGAGAATAGGACCTTTTGTTTATGAGATAAGAAAAAGTTGGTTTTTATATTAGGAGATGTAGTGTGGTTATCAATTGTAATCAAAATACGATATTTTAAATCGTAAATAAAAAATGCGGGGAAAAATATGTGTATCATTTTGGATGCAATGTTTAAAGATAATGAGGGGTTGTATGTAATTATTGATTAGTGGCAAGTAATAAAGAATCCAAGGGTTTAAGAAAGGTTTGGACATAAGAGTATAGCAAATATACATTGTGAATTTTAGTACGTTTTTTGAACAAATCCGAAAAAACATCAACATATTTGTCCGTACATGTTGTAT
>NZ_NTTM01000072.1:0-31667 GCF_002560985.1 Bacillus sp. AFS018417 | reverse complement strand
ACAGAAGCATTATTTAGCGGAGATATTAAAGCGTTAACTGCGGATGAAATTGAACAAGGCTTTAAAGATATGCCAACTTTCCATTCTGCAAAGGAGACAAAAAATATTGTCGAGTGGTTAGTAGATTTAGGAATTGAACCTTCTAGACGCCAAGCAAGAGAAGATATTAATAATGGAGCTATTTTGATGAACGGAGACAAAGTAACAGATGTAAATACAGATGTTACGGTAGAAAATTCATTCGATGGAAGATTTATTATTATCCGTAAAGGTAAAAAGAATTACAGCTTAGTAAAACTGGGAGAATAGGGTAGTGTTATAGGTGACAGCGGGAATTCATTATGCTTACGTCGTGGAAACAATTGTTAGATTTAATCACCATGTGATAACAGAGGTTAACAAAAACAAGTTAATAGGTCACTTAACATTAGTATCAACAGAGAATAAATAATATTAAAGAGTTAGTAAATACATTACATTCATCTTTTACCATTTCATTTTTTAAAACTCTTCATGAAACTTCTTGTTTGCCATCCGGACATTTCCTCCTTGAAATCTATTGTAAGGACTTAGCTAAGTTGAGCCCATATGTCTATACTAACTCTATGTTAGTGTACAGACGTTTACATAATTATAATGTGTAGAAATGAGAAGAGTGCTTTTTTATCGATACTGATGAATTAAATGATTAAAGTAAAGAAATCCTGCATGTTTGTATCATGCAGGATTTTTTTTTGGTGTTTTATAAAGACAAAAATGAGTTTTTTTATACAAAAATATCTTTTTATGTTTTTTACGGCACTCTTCTTTTTTTCTACAATAAAGAAAAAAAGAAGAGGTGAAATGAATCGTATGATGAATCGAGTTGTATTAATCGGTAGATTAACAAAAGATCCAGAATTATATTATACAAAGCAAGGGATTGCTTATGCGCGTCTTTGTGTGGCAGTAAATAGAGGGTTTCGTAACAGTTTAGGGGAGCAGCAAGCTGATTTCATTAACTGCATGATTTGGCGAAAATCAGCGGAAAATGTAACGATGTACTGCAAAAAAGGAGCACTTGTTGGTATAACCGGACATATTCATACGAGTCAATACAATAATGAGAGTGGAAAAAGAATATATAAGACAGAAGTTGTTATTGAAAGAATTACTTTTTTAGAGAAGAAAAAAGAGCAAGCACCTCAGTAGGAGTCTCATTTCAGAACATGTTACAATACAGCTAAGAACAGCAATAAAGGAGAGACACTATTCGTGAAAATTAAAGGGATTGAACCGACACCAAGTCCAAATACAATGAAGGTTATTTTAAATGAAGTGTTACCGTCAGGAGCACGTAATAACTATACACGTACTAATATGGGAGAAGCTCCAGAAAGAGTGCAGCAAATTTTACAAATTGATGGTATAAAAGGCGTGTATCATGTTGCGGATTTTTTAGCAGTAGAGCGTAATGCAAAATATGACTGGAAACATATTTTACAACAAGTACGTGCTGTATTTGGGGAAGAAGTAGCAACGGAGAGTGAACAAGAATCTAATGCGCATTTTGGGGAAGTAAAAGTATTTATTCAAATGTTCTTTACTATTCCTATGCAAGTGAAGTTAACAGATGGTACAACAGAGGAACGAGTTGGATTACCAGATCGTTTTAAAGAAGCAATTATGAAAGTGCAGATGTCTGCGCCAAATGTTGTAAAAGAACGTAAGTGGGTTGAGCAAAGTACACGCTACGGTGACTTTGAAGATATCGGGAAAGAAGTTGTGGAAGAGATTGTTGCGGCATATCCAGCTGAGCGCGTAGAAACAATTGTACAAGAATTATTACAGCAAGCAGGAGCAAAAGAAGTAACGATTACAAAACGTCAGCCATATAAAGTAACAGAGGAAATGATGAATGATTCTGATTGGACAAAACGTTATGCGGCACTTGAACAAATGGATCCAACAGAAGAAGATATTCCTGTACTGAAGAAAGCGTTAGAAGATGAAAAAGTATCGATTCGTCGCTTAGCAACAGCTTATTTAGGAATGGTAAAAGGTGATGCCGTATTACCTTTACTATATAAAGCATTACTTGATAAATCAGTAAGCGTACGCCGTACAGCAGGTGACTGCCTATCAGATATCGGTGACTCAGCAGCAATGTTTGTGATGATTAAAGCGTTAAAAGATCCAAGTAAACTTGTGCGCTGGCGTGCGGCAATGTTCTTATTTGAAATTGGTGATGAAAGTGCAGTTCCGGCACTTCGCGTAGCACAGGAAGATCCAGAATTTGAGGTAGCGATGCAAGCTCGCTTAGCACTTGAACGTATTGAAGGCGGAGAAGAAGCGAAAGGTTCTGTTTGGAAGCAAATGACGGAGTATCGAAAAGGAGAATAATAGCCATGCTTGTTTTTTATGATAGCTGGTGCCCGATGTGTACAAAGGTTGCAAATCGAACGAAAGAACTAGATAAAAAGGGGAAAATCAAATTTGTCTCTTTTCGCGAAGAAGAAATTGTTCAGCGATATTGCTTATCAGAAGAGATACAGCAAAATATGGAGAAACAGCTGTATATTTATAAAGATAGTCGTTGGTATAAAGGCATTAAAAGTGTAGATGTTTTAGCGAAAGCAATTCCTGCATACTGGGCAATCGTACCTTTTATTAAATTATCGATTCTTTTCGGTTTTGGTCATTTTTTATATGATTATATTGCGACAAAAAGGGAAATTGTCCCCGTTGGACATTGTAAAAATGGGGTTTGCGAACTTCCGAGGAAAAAATAAGAAAGTCATTATGTTTCTTTTGCGTCTATTATTAGAGCGTGATATGATAAATCTGGAATGAAAGTTGAAGGAGAGATTAGTAACATGACAAATGCATACGAAGAATACATGCGTCAAATGGTAATTCCAATGCGCCAAGAATTAGTACGCTCGGGATTTAAAGAATTAACAACAGCAGAAAATGTGCAAGAATATATGGAAAATGCAGAGGGGACAACATTAGTTGTTGTGAACTCTGTTTGTGGTTGTGCGGCAGGCTTAGCGCGTCCATCAGCTGGTCAAGCGGTTGTACGTTCTGAGAAGCAACCTGACAATCTTGTAACTGTATTTGCAGGTCAAGATAAAGAAGCGACAGCGATGATGCGTTCTTACTTTGATGATATCCCGCCATCTTCACCATCTATGGCACTATTAAAAGGTAAAGAAGTAGTTCACTTTATTCACCGTCATGAAATTGAAGGTGCAACAATGGATGAAATTATTAATAACTTAGAACAAGCTTTTGAAAAGCATTGCTAAAAAGGGAGAGATTTTCTCCCTTTTTCTTTGTAATGAGGTGGCAGAATGATTGTAACGACAGCAGGGCGAACAAATAAAGAAATGACCGCATATGCTGAAAAAATAGCAGCAGATTTACAATGTTCTTTTTTTGCGAGAAATGACCATCCTATTTATGAATTACATGATCAATATAAACAAGATGTACTTGTTACTGGGAAAAATCGTTTAGCGATTTTTCCGCAAGGAACGGAAGAATCGTTCTTTTTTCATCCAAATTCAGCGATGTTTCGCGTGAAGAGATTAATGCGCGGTGAACATGATCCATTTCTGCAAGCTGCGCAGCTAGAAGAAGGGATGGAAGTATTGGATTGCACACTAGGTATGGCATCTGATAGCATCGTTGCAAGTTATGCCGTAGGAGAAGCAGGACAAGTCACTGGGTTAGAAGGCAACCGCTATATGGCATATTTGATTGAGAAAGGTCTTAAGCAATGGAATGCCGGTGTGACAGAAATAAATGAAGCAATGCAACGAATTACAGTGAATCATACGGAGCATTTAGCTTTTTTACAACAATGTGCAGAGAATTGTTATGATGTTGTGTATTTAGACCCAATGTTTGAAGAAACAGTATTAGAATCAGACGGTATACGCGGTTTAAAACATTTTGCGCTGTACAATGATATTACGGATGAAACAATTGAAGAGGCTAAGCGTGTAGCAAGAAAACGTGTTGTTTTAAAAGACCATTTTCGTAGTACGCGTTTTAAAAAACATAACTTCTTTGTATATAAACGAAAAAGCTCTAAATTTCATTTTGGTGTAATTGAAACTTGCTAATTGTCAGATAATATGTATAATGGACTATAATAAATTGTATAGAAAATCTTGGATGAAGAGAGTAATTATTTTCAGAAGCGATAGCGAGCTAGGGATGGTGAAAGCCTAGCGCAGAGAAAATAATGAAGCGCACTTCGGAGATGCTGCTTGAACGGTATAGTAGAGTAAGCCGGGGATCCCCAACCTCGTTATAAACGGGAAAGTGGTTCAGTATGAACAACAAGGGTGGTACCACGGGTGTAAACTCGTCTCTTTTTTCGAAAAGAGGCGAGTTTTTTTATGAGCAAAAAAGGAGGAAGAAACTGATGGAATATAAAATGAAGCTTGCAAATCATGTATTCGAAGTATTAGAACCAGGTTTATCATTACAACAAATTGCCGCTTTAATTGAAACGCCAAAGCAAGATGAGTTTGGAGATGCTGCTTTTCCTTGTTTTACATTAGCGAAACAATACAAAAAAGCACCAGCGGCGATTGCAATGGAGTTAGCAGACAAATTATCTGATTCCTTCTTTGCAAAAGTAGAAGCGGTTGGGCCGTATATAAATGTATTTTTTAATCGTCAAACTGTAAGTAATGAAGTACTGAATACGATACTAGATGAAAAGGAAGGATACGGAAATCTGCACTTTGGACAAGAGAAAACAGTTGTGATTGATTATTCTTCTCCCAATATCGCTAAGCCGTTTTCGATGGGACATTTACGTTCCACAATGATCGGAAATGCATTAAAGCATATATGTGAAAAATGTGGTTACGAAGTTGTCGGTATTAACTACGTTGGTGACTGGGGAACCCAGTTTGGAAAACTCATTACTGCTTATAAAAAATGGGGCGATGAAGAGCTTGTAAGAGAAGATCCAATTCGTGAGCTATTTAAGTTATATGTACGTTTTCATGAAGAAGTAAAAGAATACCCCGAGTTAGAAGAGGAAGGGCGTGCTTGGTTTAAAAAATTAGAAGATGGTGATGAAGAAGCAGTATATTTATGGAACTGGTTCCGTCACGAATCTTTAAAAGAGTTTTCTCGTATTTACGAACTGCTTGGCGTAGAATTCTCAAATTTCCAAGGCGAGGCTTTCTATAATGATAAAATGGATGATCTTGTTTCGCTTCTAGAAGAACACCACCTATTAGAAGAATCTGACGGGGCACAAGTTGTAAATTTAGAGGCAGAAGGAATGCCGCCATGTTTAATTAAAAAGTCAGATGGTGCCACTCTTTATGCAACGCGTGATTTAACAGCTGCATTATATCGCCAAAATACGTATGAATTTGATAAAGCATTATATGTCGTTGGGGAAGAACAAAGCTTGCATTTTTCACAATTCTTCACTGTATTAAAGAAACTAGGATTTGAGTGGGTAGAAGGTATGGCTCACGTTCCGTTCGGACTTATTTTAAAAGATGGTAAGAAAATGTCTACTCGTAAAGGGAAAGTTGTTTTACTAGAAGAGGTGTTAGAAGAAGCAATCACGCTAGCGAAGCAAAATATTGAAGAAAAAAATCCCAACTTAAAGAAGAAAGATGAAGTTGCGAGACAGGTCGGCGTTGGTGCGATTATTTTCCATGATTTGAAAAATGAACGCATGCATAACATCGAATTTTCGCTTGGAAATATGCTGAAATTTGAAGGAGAAACAGGACCATACGTACAATACACACATGCACGTACTTGTTCATTATTGAAAAAAAGCGATATCGATATTGAGAAACAAGAATTACAGTTAACTGATGATATAAGCTGGACAGTGATAAAACTGTTAAATCGCTTTCCGCAAGTAATTGAAACAGCTTTTATCAGATACGAGCCATCGCATATTGCAAAGTATTTACTAGACGTGGCGCAGGCGTTTAATAAATATTATGGTAACGTTCGTATTTTAGAAGAAAATGCAGAGAAAGAAAGTAGAATTGCGCTCGTATATGCGGTGGAAATTGTATTAAAAGAAGGTTTACGTTTGCTTGGGATGGAAGCGCCTGAGGAGATGTAGAGGATGTGAAAGAGAAGGGAATTGAGTGTTTATCAATTTCTTTTTCTTTTTTATTTATAACATTTCAGCTAATTAGTAAACCTAGATTACTTTTATAAAATAAAAGAGGCTGTACTCAAAACGAATTTTCAATCATTTTGAGACAACCACTATCTTAATAAATCTATTTTTTTAGTATATTTTTAAGCTCCATCAAATTTGAAATTTCATAAGTAGGTTTCAATCCTAATGTATTTACAATTTTATTAGGATTAAACCAGCACGTATCTATACCAAAATTGATCCCGCCTTGTATATCAGAAGTTAAGCTATCTCCTACCATCAATACCTTGCTCTTGTCAGTATGCTGTATATTGTTTAAAGCGTGCTCAAATATTTTAGGGTCTGGTTTTGATACCTCAACATCCTCAGAGACTACGATATCTTCAAAGTATTTTGCTATAATAGATTTTTTTATTCTATTATCTTGAACATCTTTAAGACCATTAGTAATTATAGTAAGTCTATAATCTTTATACAGACTTTCTACAAGGTCTATACTCTCATCGTATAAAAAAGATGCATAAGATAAATGTTTCATATATAATTGTGCAAATTCAACTTCATCAAATCCAGCATTTAATTTATTTGATAACCGTTTAAATCTTTCAACATTTAATTTTTTCTGAGTAATAAGTCCATCCTCAAGCTCTTTCCATATAGCTGTATTTATATCCTTGTATACTTTCAAATGATGATTTTCATCATATTCTATATTAAATGCAAGCATAGTATTTTTAAGAGAATCTTTTTCGGATTTATTAAAATCAAATAAAGTCTCATCTGCATCAAATATTATAATCTCGTACTTCATACTAATCCTCCAAATATAGTTAGTTTTTCTAGTTATCACATACAAACTTTTTTTATAAAAAAGTCTTGTCAACGTACTTATATGATGTCCTATAGCATTTTGTTACAAAATGTCATAACAAGTAAAATACCAATCTAGTTTTATATAAAATACTTATTATGCTATACAACACTTTATAAATTACAGTATTTATAAAGTGTTGTATACGACATATGTCATACTAAACAGGGTTTATGAGAAAACTTGAGCACGGGAAAATTACCTGTATTTAGTTTTTTTTATATTTTGTATAATTTAAAATTTTCAAATAAAATATTATTAGAATTAAAGTTTCTAAACTCTAAAGAGGTGTACGATAAAATGAATACTGGGGTTAATTTATCAGTACAGGAAATCTTAAAGCATAGACATTTTCAAGATGCAAAAGTGATAGCAGGGAAAGCCGGCCTTTGTCGAACAGTAAAGTGGCTACATATTATGGAAATACCTCGAATTGGAAATCTGTGAGCGAGTAAATCATATGTATCCCCTCCGCGATTATATTGATGCTGGTATCATTGCTGCAGCTGCTTCCGATAGCCCGGTTATCATGCCAAATCCACTTCTTGGTATTCATGTCGCTGTTAACCGCTTGAGTTCATCCGGACAAGAGGTCGGAGCCAATCAGCGTGTTAGCATTTTGGAAGCAATTAAACTCTTTACTTGGAATGGTGCGTACGCAAGTTTTGAGGAAGCGGTGAAAGGCAGCATCGAAGTAGGAAAACTTGCAGACTTGGTTGTTTTGGATAAACCGATTCTAAACGTTCCTCACGAACAGATTAAGGATATACAGGTTGAACTGACAATGTTGGACGGTGAAATTGTATTTCAGCATTCAACTTCCTTAATTGGATAGTGCATAACTTTATCTCGCTATTTTGGAGCAGTAGGGCCCACATCTCAAGGTTTAGAGTATAGATGGGGGATAACTGTTGGCATGCGCCTGACTGGGCAGGATTTCCATCAGTGGAGGATGAAGAAACTCCCTACTGATGGAAGTTTCACTTTATCATGAAAGAATGAGTATCACCTTTAACAGGTGGTACTTTTTTAAAACATTATACAATTACTTATTAAAGAACTCTAAAGCATATTTTATCCCTTTTTCAATATCAGTTGTTTCGTATCCTACTAATTCCTCAAAGGTAATTTGTATTTTTACATTTTCTGGTTCGTAATAGCTGTCTAAATCAATATTCAAAAAAAATTATATGCATCAGCATTTACATTCGTTTCAATAATGTTGAAAGTTCGAATTGGATGTATGAACATAATCATTATTATGTTTGCATGAGCAACTTTCCTTTTCTCCCATATATTATTACATAGGGTGGAAGGGGGATATAGATATTGAATTGGGACAAATTAGGGTTCGTAATATGCAAACCAGACGCAGTATACTTAAATTTAGAACGAGAAATTCTGTCGTTTCTTAGGCGAAGAGGATTTCAAATTCTTGCCTGCAAATATGTGACGATTACACCGAATTTATGCCGGCGTTTATATTGGGATGAAAATAAGGAGTATTCTGAGTGGTGGTGGGAATTAGAATCTGAATTCTTGAATTTAGGAGAAAGTTTATGTGTGTTGGTTCAAGGTACACCACAACCACCGTACAAATCGGTTTCCGAGCTGATTGAAAAAAAGTGGAAGGGAAACTTCAAGCCTGAAAAAGCAAAGAAAGGAACGATACGATGTACGTTTGGAGCAACGAATGGGATATTTAATCTATTTCACTCTGCAGATTGTACAAACGCAGTGAAACGGGAAGCATCATTGTTTTTTACAGCTGAAGAGATAGAACAATTAGCATGTGAAAATGCTTCATTCGTACTTAAGCAAAAAGAAGCGAGCAATCTTGATGTTATAGATATATACTTTCGTATCAAACGGCAATGTATACGAGTTTCATCCATGCATATGAAAGTAAAGAAAAGATATATAAGTTTTCTTGATAAGAAACAACGTCAGGCCATGAGTGTAAGCAAGTCAATGAAGCAGCTTTGGTTGTATAATACCTTGCAGGAGGAATATCGGATGTTTTACATGTACATTGGCAAAGACAAATTACTAGAGTGTATAACTAACAACAAAAATTTTAAAAGAATAAACTACAATATACTATTTCAAGCATTCGATAAGGCCGGTTTAAAACTTGCAAAATGGGAAACCTGTTTGTTTAAAACGACAATGTTAAGTTTTACATAAAAACCTTCAGTACACTGAAGGTTTTTATGTCGGTGCGATCATTCATGAAAAAAATCCTAAAGCGTATTTTACTCCTTCATGAATATCAGTTGTTTCGTATCCTGCTAATTCTTCAAAGGTAATTTTCATTTTTACTTTTTCTAATTCGTAACCACTGTCTAAATCAATATCCAATAGAACTTCATATCCATCAGCAGTAGCATTCGTTTCAATAATGTTGAAAGTTTGAATCGACGTACCTGTTTCATACTCGATTGATTCTGAAAAATCTGACATAAAAAACACCACCTCTTCTTTTTCAATCCTAATATTTTAGATATAATTGACTTAATAGCTTCCCATACGATAAAACATCTGTGGGTCTTTCAATAGCTTAACCATGCCAGCTTCTGATATTCATTAAGCATTCTGATATATGTTTAGAATAAAAAAGTGTAGTAAAGGTAAACATTAAAGGCATAAATAGAATTCAGATAGTTTTTTCTAAATTAATTGACAATTAGCGTTGCGTTGGAATAAAATAACTGTTAATAAAAGTATACAAATCTGATGACGAGAAAGAGTAAAATATATCGCTGTTCCCCAGAGAGCCGGTGCTTTGCTGAAAGCCGGTGTTCGGTTTATATTTGAAAATCATCTCCGAGGAGTCGAACTGAACATAGTAAGTTCGAACGGTTGTCTACCGTTACAAGGAACGCGTATGATTGTACGTTGCTGAGTGCTATTGATTGAACGGTTAATCAATAGAAGTAGGGTGGTAGCGCGGGTAAACCCGTCCCTAATGATAGGGACGGGTTTTTTGTGTACTTTTAATTATTTCATAAGGAGTGATTGTAGATGAAGAAGGTAGATGTGAAAGAATTAGCTGTAAGGAGAGAAGCGCGAATTCGTAAGCAATGGAATGAACAGGATACCTTTATGCAATCGATTCGAAATCGTGAAGGTGCACAATCTTTCGTTTTTTATGAAGGACCGCCAACTGCGAATGGTCTTCCGCATGTCGGTCATGCGCTAGGACGGACAATTAAGGACTTGGTCGCAAGGTATAAAACGATGACAGGATATAAAGTGCTGCGCAAAGCCGGATGGGATACACATGGATTACCGGTGGAATTAGGAGTTGAAAAACAGCTTGGTATTTCTGGTAAACATGATATTGAAAAGTACGGTGTCGAAGCATTTCTTGCAAAGTGTAAAGAGAGTGTATTTACGTATGAAAAGCAGTGGCGTGAGTTTACAGAGAGTATTGGCTATTGGGTTGACATGGATGCGCCGTATATCACGCTAGGTAATTCTTATATCGAAAGCGTTTGGCATATTCTTGGAACAATTCATGAAAAAGGGTTGCTATATAAAGGGCACCGCGTTTCTCCTTATTGCCCAAGCTGCCAAACATCATTAAGCTCGCATGAAGTCGCGCAAGGATATAAAACAGTGAAGGATTTAAGTGCAACAGTTAAATTTCAGATTGCAGGTCGAGAAAACGAGTATGTTCTCGGATGGACAACAACTCCGTGGACGCTTCCGGCTAATGTAGCATTAGCGGTTCATCCAGAGATGGAATATGTCCGAGCGCAGCAGGGAGAAAATGTTTATATTGTTGCGAAAGAGTTAGCGAAAGATGTACTGCAGCAAGAGTATAAAATGTTATCTGTTCACAAGGGAAGTGAATTAATAGGGCTTTCTTATGTGCCGCCATTTCAGTTTGCGGAAGTTGCAAATGGTCATTGTATTGTGAGTGCTGATTTTGTCACTGCACATAGCGGTACAGGGATTGTGCATATCGCGCCTGCTTACGGGGAAGATGATTATAAAGTTGTCCAAGAACATGGTTTATCATTTGTGAATGTTGTAAACGAGAAAGGAGAATACACATCTGACGTTCCTTTTTTACAAGGGAAATTTGTAAAAGAGTGTGATGTTGATATTGTTCGCTATTTAGCTGAGCATGGTCTTCTTTATCATAAAGAGAAATATGAGCATAGTTATCCGCATTGTTGGCGCTGTGATTCACCGCTACTTTATTATGCAAATGAAAGTTGGTTCATTCGAACGACTACTTTAAAAGAGAACTTTTTACAAAATAATAATGAAGTAACATGGCACCCAGAGCATATTCAACATGGCCGGTTCGGTAATTTTTTAGAAAATATGGTTGATTGGAATATTAGCCGAAACAGGTATTGGGGAACGCCGCTTAATGTGTGGGAATGCGAAGCTTGTCATCATCAATTTGCACCGAAAAGCATTGAAGGGCTAAGACGTTATGCAACTGACGCTGTAGATGAAAAAATTGAACTGCATAAGCCATATGTGGATGAAGTAAAAGTAAAATGTTCTAAATGCGGCGAAACGATGAAGCGGACGCCGGAAGTTATTGATGTTTGGTTTGATAGCGGTTCGATGCCATTTGCACAGTATCATTATCCATTTGAAAATAAGGAGTTATTTGAAGAACAATTTCCAGCGGATGTTATTGCTGAAGGAATTGATCAGACGCGCGGATGGTTTTATAGCTTACTTGCGGTGTCTACACTGTACACTGGCAGAGCACCATATAAGCGTGTGTTATCACTTGGACATGTGTTAGATGAAAATGGACAAAAGATGTCAAAAAGTAAAGGGAATGCGTTAGACCCAGTAGATTTAGTAGAGAAATTTGGAGCGGATGCGTTGCGGTGGGCCCTTCTTGTAGATAGTGCTCCGTGGAATCCGAAGCGATTTTCAGAACGAACTGTACAAGAAGCAAAGTCGAAGCTAGTAGATACGTTGTTAAATATATATAGTTTTTATGTATTGTACGCGGATTTAGATGGATACAATCCAAAACAGGAATATAGTACAAAGAAAACAAAATTGGATGAATGGGTATTATCAAGATTGCATAGTACGATTCAAAAAGTGAGCGTGGCTTTAGAAGATTATCAATTTACAACAGCAGCTCGTGAAATAGCATTATTAGTTGAAGAAGTAAGCAATTGGTATGTAAGACGTTCCCGCAGTCGTTTTTGGGCATCAGGTATGAGTGCTGAAAAAGCAGCGGCATATGATACGCTACATGAAGTACTTGTGACAATTAGTAAGCTGCTTGCACCGTTTACACCATTTTTAGCAGAGGATATTCATTTAAATTTAGAAGGGAGCAGCGCTCATTTAACAGATTATCCAGTATTTGATGAAACGTTAATTCATGCACAGCTTGAAAAAGAGATGGCAGCTGTTTTACAAGTAGTGGAGCTCGGACGTAGCATTCGCAATCAACATACATTAAAAGTAAAACAGCCATTAGCAAAACTCGTTGTATTTAAGCATACGAAGCAAGAAATGGATTGGGATTCCTATAAAGAGATTGTAATGGATGAACTTAATGTGAAAGAAGTTACAGTCGAACATAGCGAAGCGGGTTATATGTCATATCGGTTAAAACTAAACTTTAAACAAGCAGGACCTAAATTCGGAAAGCAAATCAATACGGTAAGTAAGTGGCTGCAAAATTTATCTAGTGAAGAAGTAAAAGTGTTTATAAAGGATGAAAAGGGAGCATGTCAATTGTTGTCTGGAGAAGTTGTCACAGTAACATTAGACGATGTGTTTGTTGAAAAAGTGCCGAAAGCAGGATTTGCTGATGCTACGAACGGATTATATACTGTCATGATGGATACGAATGTAACGGATGAATTGCTGCAGGAGGGAATGGCACGAGAATTTATTCGTGCTGTGCAGGAATATCGAAAACAATTGAATTTACCAGTGAATTTGCGGGTAGACATTGAAGTTAATGGTGACGAAGAATTACAGTATGTAATAACGAAGTATAAGGCATTACTACAAGAAAATTTACTCATGAAACAATTACTATTTAATGAATCATTACAAAATGCAGAACAAGTTCAAGTAGGAAATAAGAAGGTATTGATTAATCTGAGAGCGAACGAAATATAAAGTGATAACCATCAGTAGGGGGCTTCATCCCCCGCCTATCTTCTTCGCCTTTCTCTGAATCTTGAGGTGGGGGTCTTACTGTCCGTTAATGCGGGATAAAATAAGAAAAAACAGAGTGTATGCTCTGTTTTTTCTTTTAAAACAATCATGAGAAAAAGATTGTACTTTATATAGGTTGTATGTAAAATCGTGAAGAGAGAATGGAGTGAAAAAATGCGAGATTTTGAGAAATTACGGGTATATGTAAAAAAGAAGGAATTTTTAAATGGTATATCAGAAATTCAAAAAGAAATTGAGGAAATAAGATCGAAAAAATCCCTTTCATACTTGAAAGAGTGGTTAGGCACAATTTCTTCAGAAGAAGATTTTTATACACTTATTCAATTGTTTGATGAAGGCTTGATGCCGTCTTATAGTAGATTTGTTGTGAGATATGCACATCGTCATTTTAATAGCTTTCGTACGCTTACTTGGTTTTGTGATGATTTAATTGATGAACGAAAATCATTAGATGCAGAGGATTTATTAAAAGAGGCATTACAAAAAGAAGGTACAACTGTTGAAAAAGAGCATCTTGCCAAAGCATATTTTGTATTGGCACGCTGCATACTTGAAATGCGCCGTTATGAAGAAGCATATACATATATGAAGAAAGCAGAAGAGTTAAGTGAGATTCCTATTTTTGATAAGTGGGGCTACTTTTATTTATTTAAAGGCGATTGGCTGAAAGCAGAAGAAGTGTTTCGAAAAGGAATGAATTGTGAGGAATGTGCAGATACATCAACATATTTATTTGCCGAGTTGCATTCCATGAAAGGAGAACATGAAAAATCCTTACAAATCATTACGGAAGCGATGAGGAAATTTCCACAAGTTCCGTTCTTTTATTTAGAAAAGGTGAAAAGATTATATGATAAAAAATCATATGATGAGTTGAGTCGAGTTTTACATGAAGTTCAAAAGTTGTTGCCATTTCATAGTTATCAATTGTATTTCTCACAAATATGGGCAGAAATCTATTATACGAAAGGTGATTGGACTGCTCTGCAAACATTGTTAGAAAGTGAGAATAGTTTAAAAGATTCACCTTATCATAACACACTACGATTTGATGAGAAAAAAGAAGTGATGCTACCGATTACACCTGTCGTGCAGAAAGATAATTATTGTGTGCCTGCAAGTATAGAAATGATATTGAAGCTTTTTGGAAAGCACGAAACGCAAGATGAAATTGCTAAGCATACTTTTGATGGAATAGGGTCGAAGTTGTCAAAAACAGTTGAATATGTAGAATCGATTGGTTATAAAAGTCGTTTCTTTGTAGGTACAGTGGACATGTATAAAAAATTTATCGATGCTAATGTTCCGATTTTGCTTAGTGTCGATATAGATCATGTTTCACATGTACAATTGTTAGTCGGTTATAACGATCAGTTGCAAGTTTTGTATATTCAAGATCCAAATTTTGCAGAGCGCATTCTTGTCACATATGAAGAATTTGCGAAGCAGTATTTAAATACAAATTATTTATCCATCGCGATTGTTCCAAAAGAGAAAAATGATCTCCTTTCTTCTTTATGTGAAGATGATGATTTGTATTTTCGTCGTATTTTTTCGTTAACAGATCAAATGGAATTTGCTGAACATGACGATGTGGAAGCTTTGTTAAAATTTTTACATGAGCATAAAGAAAATCCGTACACATGGCTATATACGATTAAGCATTTAGATTTACAGGATGGAAAGGAGTTTGTATATAGCTGTATCGAACGTGCTTTACATGCTTATCCGGAATCGGATTATGTGAAACTTCATGCCGCGCAATGCTTTGTGCGTATTGAAGAATTGGAACAAGCATATACAGTATTAGAACAGGTAAAGCATAAAATCGATAATCCATTCTATCACTTCATTCAAGGGCGCATTGCGATGGATGAATCTCGTTCTCACGATATGATTGCAAGTTTTCGTGCGTCGCTCCAACTAGATCCTGACCAGCCGGTAGCTTGGAGTTATATGGGAATTGGCTATATGTATTTAGATGATGTAGAAAAGGCTTTAAAGTACTCGTTCATTGCAGTGAGTCGCCACGAAGATCGTTTTGTTTTCATTAATCATGCCCTTATTTTAATGGATGCAGACCGGGACGAAGAAGCATATGATGTGTTTAATACGCTGCTAAAACAATATAAACGCGACGGATATGTATGGTGCGAACGTGCTAGGTGTGCTTATAAATTAGGAAAGTTAAGATCAGCAATCCGTGGACTTCGTATCGGTAAAGAATTAGATCAGCAGCTCCCGTTGCCATATATCATGTTAGCTGATATTTATGAAGCAGAACTAGACGATGAAAGAAAAGCAGAAGAGGTTTTACTTGAAGGAATGCAAAATGATGTTCAGTCAGCTGTATTATATGCGAAATTAGGAGATTTGTATTTAGAACGAGAGCAATATGAAAAAGCACAGAAAATGTATGAAACAGGGCTTCAATATGACAAGCAAGATGTGCCTTGTCATCTGGGGATAAGTGAAGTCTACATGAAACAAGGGAGCTATGAAGCTGGAAAACAATATATTTTTAGCTTGAAAGAACAGTTTGCTGAAGATAGTGACTTCCTTATTAATGCCGGGAAAATATTATGGAATGCGGCTATGGATCAAAATATAGAGCAAAGGGAAATAGAATCAGCTTTAACGATAACGGAAGAAGGAATTGTTTGTATACAAAATAATTTCCGAGATGCACTAGAAATATATGTAACGCAGCTGGAGGATACACCATTTTTACAAAGAGGGATTTCGTTTTTAAATACTTTAGTTGAAAAAGATAGTAGTAATATAGATTATATATGCTATTTAGGCATATTACAGGAGTCAGCTGGAAGTTATATAAAAGCCATTCAGCTGTATGAGCGAGCGGCGCAGATGACTGAAGATACATTCCCTCATTTTAGGCTGGGAGAAGCATATAAAGCATTAGAGGAATGGGAAGAAGCAAAGAAGACTTATTTGAAATGTGTACAACGAGATTCTACGTTCGCTATTGCTCATTTGAAATTAGCTGAAATTTACTTTGTTGAGGAAGATATAGTAAAAGAGCAGCATCATATGTTTGAAGGCTGTAAATATGCACCTCTATTAGTAAATATGGAACATTTAGCAAATATATCAGTAAAAGTTGAGCGTCATGAGGAGCTGATTGCGGCTTTAAACAAAAAGAAAGGTATTGTTTCTGAATCATGGCGTTTGAATAGTCTTGCATATGTGTACGGTGCATCTGGTGATGGGCAGAAAGAACGTGTTTATGTAGAACAGGCGCTTGCACAGGAAAATGACCATGAAGAGATATTACATCATTATGCGAAAATATTACTTGCCGCACACGAAAAAGAAGGCTTACATGTTATTGAAAATCTTATTATGCAAAATGTTCACAATGAAGAAGTGTATGCAACGTATGTAGATGGGTTGCGAACGCAAAGAAAAAGTATAAGTGATAGTTTAGCTGATTTGAAAATATCAAATGAAGAAAAAAGCTCTGCGTTTATGTATGCAGCTTCTGCACTTGAACAAAAATTTATTAAACAGATGGAGCAGGAGGAACAAACAGGAGCATTTTTTACAAAAATGTATCGTCGTATTCGAAAGCGTGCACAAGATGTTCTTTCTATCACTTCTATTATTGATCTTTATGAAACTGCAATCCGCCTAGATCAGACAAACGACGCAGCAGTGCAGCGGTTTTCCCACTTTTATGTAAATGCTAATCTCATTGATGATGCACTAGAAGTATTGCGTAAGTCGCTCAAAAATCATTGGAATTATGAAGTTGCACATCAACTTGTTATGCTACTTTTAGAATATGCAAATGAAAATAAGACATGGCTGCAAGAAGCATTGTGTGAAACGGAACGCATTTTGCAAGAACGGCCGATGGACGCACCGATTCGAATGCTGCAGGGCACGATATTACTTGATTTACACAAGGAAGAAGAAGGGGAGCAAATTCTCCGTGCTTTAGCAGAGGATGTTCCGATGATCAGTGGTAGTTTTATGTATTTAGGTGCTCTTTACAATAAGCAAGAGCGTTACCGGGAAGCGATTGCTGTATTGGAGAAAGGATTAGAGCATCACCCAGAAGAGGATGAACTATATATTGGGCTCGGTGTTTCTCATCATTTAAACGGTGATACGGAAAAAGCGTTACGGCTCATGAATGATGTATTATCGATTGACGAGTCCCATTTGAATGCAAGATATAATAAAGCATGCTATTTAGTTGTATTAAATCGAAATGAAGAAGCAATTGCTGAATTAGAGCGTGTACTGCAAGAAGATGAAAGCGGCTATTTTGCAGAAGTAATGGAGGACGATCCAGAGTTAAAAAGTATTAAAAAGTATGTGAAGCAGTATATTTGATATATGTGGGGAAAGTTTATAAATTAAAAGATGATATCGGATGAGTAGAAGGAGTAAGAGAGATAGTTCTTCTAATTACTTTTAAAAAAATAAAGAAAAACAACTTGCAATTCGTCATTCAAAAGGATAGAATATTCCGTAAATATAAAAAGTGATGAGCAGGAAAAGTACATCGTGACCTGATCTACAGAGAGCAATCGGTAGCTGAGAAGATTGCGATGCAGCGTGATGGAAAGACACCTGTGAGCGTTATTTTGAACGTGAACAACTAGTAAAAGTAAACGGCACCTACCGTTATCAGGCGAAAAGTGGTCAATGTGACAATTTGGGTGGTACCGCGGTTAAATCCGTCCCTTATATAGGGGCGGATTTTTGTATTCTTTGAAAGGAGGTGAGCGGCCGTGGATGATGATGATAACGATAATAATAAACATACAATCATACAATTAATAGTAGGAGGCGGAATGTATGAGTCAACAAACGAAGCGGTCGCTTATTAGCGAATGTACATCGCATGAAACAGTTGTGTTAAAAGGATGGGTGAAGAAAATTCGCCATCTCGGAAATATAAGCTTTTTATTACTCCGTGACCGAACAGGCGTCATGCAATGTGTACTTGAAAAAGAATGGGCCGGATATAAGGTAGAAGTAGAAAGTGTTGTGCAAGTTACAGGAAAAGTAATTGAGACAGATAAAACGGAACTTGGAGTAGAATTATTAGTTGAGGATGTACAGCTTCTAAACAGTACAGAGCCAATTCCATTTGAAGTGAATAAAAAGAAACTGCAAGTTGGTTTAGACCAAATGTTAAACTCTCGAACGTTGTCACTTCGACATGAACGAGTGCAAGCGATTTTTACAATTCAATCAATGCTTGCCCATGCTTTTAGCGAATATTTACTTCAAAATGATTTTACGAGAATTTTCACACCGAAAATTGTCTCACAAGGGGCGGAAGGCGGAGCAAACGTATTTCAGTTTCAATATTTTGAAAAAGATGCATACTTAGCACAATCACCGCAGTTTTATAAGCAGATGATGGTGGCGGGTGGATTAGAACGTGTTTTTGAAGTGGCACCTGTGTACCGTGCTGAACATCATAATTCATCTCGTCATTTAAACGAATACATTTCCTTAGACGTCGAACTTGCGTTTATTGAAGACTTTTATGAAGTAATGAAGCTTGAAACAGATGTACTTCGGTATATGTTTGAAAAAGTGCAGCAATGTTGTGCTAAGGAGTTGCAGTTGCTTCAAATTGACATACCAGTTATTACAGAAATTCCGAAATTAACGATTACGGAAGCACGAAGCATTTTACAAAGAGAGTATCGAAAAGAATCACCAATAGGCGATTTAGACTCAGAAGGAGAAAAACTGCTTGGAAAGTATGTAAAAGAAGTATATAATAGCGATTTCGTCTTTATCACCCATTACCCGAAAGAGACGCGCCCGATGTATACAATGCCAAATCAAGAGAATCCTTCTGTCACAGACTCATTTGATTTATTGTATAAAGGATTAGAAATTACATCAGGTGCGCAGCGCATTCATAATTATGATATGTTAGTTCGTTCTTTTGGAGAAAAGGGATTAAACGTAGAAAACTTCCAATCCTATATCGATACATTCCGCTATGGATGTCCGCCGCATGGTGGATTTGCGATTGGATTAGAACGACTTGTATATAAATTTTTAAATTTATCGAATGTTCGTGAAGCAAGCGCATTTCCAAGAGACTGTACGCGGTTAGTACCGTAATATATGAAATAATCCCCGGTTAATATGTAATACTGAATTTACAGTTATTGAAGTTTAGGTAGTGTTATTACACGACGACCTATGTTGTTTAACAATGCAATTTACTGGTGTATCAACGATTCGGTTGATGCACCTTTTTTTGTGGTTTTATTACTATTTTTATTACTACTTTTAAACCTACATTATTTATGTTTATCACTACTTTATTACTACATTTGTTGAAGTCCTCATAAAAAAACATGTATACGTATGGAAAGGAAAAAAACAGCCCCGACTGGGGCTGTTAACATAAGGTTCGAAGGCGGAAGTCAATGTATTTTGTTTATTTAGGGGGTTCCGCCAACATTTAGCCGATTTATAAATTTAGGTAAATTCTATCGCCTAAAGCAATAAGCTTACTTCATATTTAGTTACGTTACACTCGTAGGGTTTAGCCCCCACACGATTAGCCCCCACCTCACACCCAAAAACAAGGAAAATAACGGAACCTGGTAATACACCCTTTATTGTGGGCAGGGTTGCACATATTTATAAAAAAAATACGCTTGTCCAATCCATTATCATTCTCTAGCATTTAATATTACAAAGGGGGTGAGAACATGGGAAACAATGAAAAAATCACGTTTCGATTTGTAAAAGATGGAGAAGAAATTAATTTGGGAAATCTTGCTGATAAACAAAAAATTGTCATTGTCATTAATAATCAGATTACATTTGCACCGAATACAACACAAATTGCCAGTGGAGCCGGACAAAACAGTGCAGCAGGAAGTAATGCAGCAATCGATTCATCGAATACCAGACAGCAACAATCGGTGGGCGCTGGAGGCGAAGCGATAAATAAAGGAATTAGTGAGGATCAGATTGAGCCGCATAAAATGAAAAAAGAAAATTCGGATGAAGAGGTAGAATTTGTGCTTATCATCAATAATCAAATTAATGAAACTAGTGAGGAACAGGCTAGTGCTACTCAAGTGGCCAGTGGTGGTGGAGATGACAGTGCAGCGGGAACCAACGCTGCCATCGAAAGTTCTAATACCAAACAGCAACATGCAGTGGGAGGCGGAACGGATAGTTTGGCAAAAAACGCAGGTGAAGAAGGCGACCAAATAGAAGAAGGCGACCAAACAGAAAAAAACAAAAAATGCAAAAAACGCGATTAAAGAAAGAAAAAATCTGGATCTTTGGATCCAGATTTTTTTTGACACGGAAGTTTTTTTGAACGTTTAAGTGAAGATAATCCAGATTCTCAAAAAGAATTCTTTGAGGAAGCATATCTTCATTTAGGGAGTTTGAACTTTTAAAAACAGATAGAAATCTAAAACATGTTTATCGTCAATACATGCGTCTAACGAAAGCTGAGCTGGTAGTCCGTTTGATAGAAGTGAGCAATACATCGCGGAAGAAAATAATAAATATCTATCAGATTTATTTAAGAACTACGAAGGATAAAAGTCGTGATAAAACCATAGGTTGTCGTAATAAAAAAGTAGCAGTGTGTCGTAATAAAAGGAGTGGATTCCCCACTCCTTTCTTTTTTTTCTATAATTGTTAAACAGCATAGGTCGTCGTAAAAGAATACTACCTAAACTTCACTTTTTATATTTTTCAGTAAAATAGTGTACCGGGGATTTGTTATGAGACTCTATTTTCAATTCGTAACCGAAATAATCCACAATATCCAATGGGCACCTGGTACAAAAAGTACTTGGGCAAGTAATGTTCCTAAAAACCTGGAAATCATGAGCCATCCATACATTTTTCCCATTGTTTCTGCTCCGTTCTCTTTTTGGAGAGCTCGTTCGGTTAATAGAGCGATTCGTGGGTCTAATAGTACAGTTAATAAGATTGTTGCAAATCCGTTAACGAGACCAGAAGCCGTACTTGCATTCGTTGCGTAGGCTGGATTTAAAAAAGAGGCGTATAAAGCAGAAAGAACACCTGCTGTATAAATAGCAGTAGCAAACATATTAATGAGCATAATTCGCTTTGGGATACCGCCAACTCGCATCCGATGAATCATTTCCAATTTTGGAAAACGGACATATTTTTTTGTGTATTTTAGTTTTTGAATGTTATTTGTTTTCATCATGCGAATGAAAGAACCGTCTGTTTCAAAGTTTTTAATCACATAGCTAAATAGTTTTGTCAGAGTCGGATACAAAAAGATGGCTAGTAATGTACCGATGGAAGCGGCTAATAAAATAAGACGAATAGTTCCTTCTAAATTGATAGAAGCGTCTTGCTTTGCTTGATCGACGATACCGCCAAGCAAAAAAGCTTGCAGTAAGTTAGATGTTCTCGCAACAAGTAACACGATTCCAACTACAGATAAGGAAACAGCAATCTTTTTTAAGCGAATGCCTGCAAGGCGGATACTATAAGAACTTGTTTCTACTGCATGAATGATAACTGTAAAAACTACTATAAAAATTAATTTTGTTGTCATATGTATTCACCATCTATTACAAATTGGAAAATAAATCTAATCATACATGATGAGAAGGGTTTTGTACATCTTGATTTTTTGTTAGGTGGCGGCTTGTAGGTAGTTTGTTAACAGAATATTTACATTTGAATAATTGTTTTGTAAAATAGTAAAGATTGTGGCTAGGATGGTAAGGGGATGGGGATGAAAATATATTACAGTAACCGAGCGGAGGGGAATAAATGTATACAACTTTTTTATTCGACTTAGATGGCACATTAACAGATCCAAAAGAAGGTATTGTAAACTCGGTCACATATGCGTTAAGAAAAATGGGGACAGATGAGCAAGATGATAAAAAATTACTATCTTTTATCGGCCCGCCAATTCAACATTCGTTTGCTAGCATATATAGAATGAATGAAAAACAAGTAGCAGAAGCAGTAACGTATTATCGTGAATATTTTCAAGATAAAGGAATGTTTGAGAATCAAATATATGAGCATATTCCTAGTGTTTTAAAAGATTTAAAGAATGCAAGGAAGCGTTTATTTGTGGCAACGTCTAAGCCAACTATATTTGCAAAACAAATTTTAGAGCACTTTCAACTTGCACATTATTTTGAAGAGATTGTCGGTAGTAATTTAGATGGTACGCGTATTGCAAAAACGGACATTATTCAGCATATTTTACATACATATCATGATTTAAAGAAAGAACATGTGGTTATGGTAGGCGATCGAGAGCACGATATAATTGGAGCGCAGCAAGTTGGAATTGATTCTATCGGAGTAATGTATGGATATGGTAGTAAAGAAGAATTAGTGGCAGCGGGAGCTACTCATATTATTGAAGATGTAGAACATATAGAGAGGTTTCATTATGTGTTAGAACAGTAATAGATTGATTAGATTTGTTTGGAAAGACAAGGTCGTCACCTTGTCTTTTTTTGTATAGAGATGTTGTAAAAAAATGACTATATTTGGGATTTAAAAGAGGGATTTTAGTTGCGAAGTGGAATTGTAAAGGTAGTTTGTTATGTAAATTGTTTTTTCTAGCATAGCTAGTTTAGGGATGAAAAAAGAAGGAGGGGGTATATTTGCAAGGAGTTTCAGAATTTCGAGTGCCTGAGACAGTCTTATATGGAACAAATGCATTAGAAAAACTAGGAGAAAGAGCTATTCAGTATGGTAAGAAAGCATTAATAATAAGCGATTCTATTATGAATGAGCTTGGTTATGTAGAAAGGTGTAAGAAAATGTTAGCATCACAAAAAATAGAAGTTGTGACTTTTATTGATGTGAATACTGAGCCGACAGATGAGCATGTAGTAAAAGCATTATCTGTTTGTAAAAAGAATGAATGCGATCTTGTTATAGGACTTGGCGGAGGAAGTTGTATTGATGTTGCAAAGACCGTTGCTGTTATCGCAACAAACGGAGGGAACATTGGGGAATACGCTGGTAATCAATATCCGATAACAAAGGTACCTCTATCTCTTATTGTTATTCCAACGACTGCTGGAACAGGATCTGAAGTTACGAGTGCAACTGTTATTACAAATACAAGCACAGATGTAAAAATGATGATTAAGCACCCAAGTTTTATACCTCAAGTAGCTATTGTGGACCCATTATTAACGATGTCTACTCCATCTCATGTAACAGCTGCAACAGGAATAGATGCGTTATGTCATGCGATAGAGGCATATATTTCTCGATTGTCACAACCTCTTACTGATATATTTGCACTTTCAGCAATTGAAAAGATTATGAAATATCTCCGTATTGCTTATGAAGATGGCCAAAATGTAGAAGCTAGAGAGCAGATGATGCTTGCCTCAATGGAAGCGGGAATTGCTTTTACAAATGCGTCTGTAACACTAGTTCATGGAATGTCCCGTCCTATCGGGGCAATGTTTCATGTTCCTCATGGTCTATCAAATGCGATGCTCCTTCCAGCAGTATTAGAGTTTACGAAAGATTATACAGTGAAACGTCTTTCTGATATTGGGCGTAAGATCAGACCTGATTTGAAAGCGTTATCAAATGAAGAGTTTGCAAATATTACTGTCAATGAAATAAAGCATCTTTGTACAGATTTACGTATTCCAAATATGAACGAGTATGGAATACATAAGGATGAATTTGAACTGGTTATAGCAAAGATGGCGAAGGATGCGCTTGCAAGTGGGAGTCCAAGTAACAATCCTCGTATTCCTTCGTATGAAGAAGTGATTGAATTATATCGAATTTGCTACGATTATAACTTTGTAGATCGCGAAGAAATTGTGTAAGAATAAAGTGAAACTTCCATCAATGGGGGCTTTATCCCTCACTGATGGTTAGTTGAACTAATCGGGCTTTTACGGACAGTTATCCCCCACCTATCTTCTTCGCTTTTCTTTGAATCTTGAGGTGGGGGTCTTACTGTCCGTTAATGCGGGATAAAATCAATTTATGTTAAATAAACTGAAAATTCTATAAAAATTTCCTTGGAAATTACAAAGGAGGAACGTATGGAATTAGTAATTATTTTATTAGCACTTAGTATGCTAATGTTTGTAGCATATCGCGGATTTTCTGTCATTTTATTTGCTCCGATTTGTGCTCTGTTTGCAGTTTTGTTAACAGAGCCGACTTATGTATTACCTTTTTTCTCAAATATTTTTATGGAGAAAATGGTTGGCTTTATTAAATTATATTTCCCTGTATTTTTACTAGGAGCGATTTTCGGAAAAGTAGTTGAAATGTCAGGAATCGCAGAATCTATCGCAAAGACAATTATCCAAATTGTTGGTGTGAAACGGACTATACTTGCAATTGTATTAATGGGAGCTATTTTAACATATAGTGGTGTCAGTGTATTTGTTGTGGCATTTGCTATATTTCCGTTTGCAGATAATTTGTTTCGTGAGGCAAATATTCCTAAACGTTTGATTCCTGGTACAATTGCGCTTGGGGTTCTTACCTTTACAATGGATGCACTTCCAGGAACACCGCAAATTCAAAATGTTATTCCGACAACCTTTTTCAAGACAGATATTTATGCCGGTCCTTTCTTAGGAATTACAGGAGCTATTTTTGTTTTCATAGTCGGTATGGTGTATTTGGAAAGACGCCGTCGTAAAGCAGAAGCGCAAGGCGAAGGGTATTATGGATTTAAAGATGGAAATGCTGAAATGGCAGCATCCATCGAAGCGGAACAAAACGTAAGACCGTCAATCCAAACGGTTGATATTACACCACTTCGTCAAGTACTTGCCTTCGTTCCGCTTATTTTAGTAGGTGTGATGAACAAATTTTTTACAATTGCTATTCCAAAATGGTATCCAAATGGTTTTGATTTTGCATCTATTGGTTTAAAAAGTTTTGGGAAAGTAGAACTGTCTGGAGTACTTGGGGTGTGGTCAGTAGAATTAGCACTTGTAATTGGCATTGTAACAACAATTCTTTTAAATTGGAAGCGTGTATTTGTAGATTTTCAAACTGGGTTAAATGCAAGTATTGGCGGAGCATTACTAGCGGCAATGAATACAGGTGCAGAGTACGGATTTGGTGGCGTGATTGCAGCGCTCCCAGGATTTGGGGTAATTCGTGATAGTATTTCAACAACTTTTACGAATCCGCTTGTTAATGGAGCGGTTACGACAAATGTGCTTGCGGGTATAACAGGATCGGCTTCTGGGGGAATGGGAATTGCATTAAGTGCAATGTCTGATAAATATATTGCAGCTGCAGAGCAATTTGATATTCCATTAGAAGTTATGCATCGCATTATTGCGATGGCATCAGGAGGAATGGATACATTACCGCATAATGGAGCTGTTATTACATTACTTGCAGTAACGGGATTAACGCATAAACAATCGTATCGTGATATTTTTGCACTTACAATTATTAAAACTGTTGCGGTATTTGTTGTAATTGGCACGTATAGTTTAACAGGTCTTGTATAATATTCAGAAAGAAGAGAGAGTTAAGTGCTTTCTCTTCTTTTATTTACATAATATTATTATGTAAATAAAAGTATTATTCATGGAAAGTATTCAGAAAATATATTATAATGTAAGTGGTTACAAAAAGGGGGGGATACGATGTTTTCGTTACAACCGATCGCTTTTGTACATAATGAACGAATCAATATAGAAGATGATTTGTGGGGCGAAATAGAATCTATTATTGAATTGATAGAGCCGTATACAGAAGAAAGTTTACAAGGAATTGAACAATTTTCACATATTGAAGTTATTTTTTATTTTGATAGAGTGACTGATGCTAACATTCAGTATACGGCAAGACATCCTCGTAATAATGAACAGTATCCGAAAATCGGTATTTTTGCACAGCGGGGGAAAAATCGTCCGAATAAATTAGGTGCTACGATTGTAAAAGTAGTACGAAGAGAAGGAAAACGATTAGTTGTACAAGGGTTAGATGCGATTGATGGTACCCCTATTTTAGATATGAAGCCAGTTATGAAAGAGTTTTTGCCAAGGGAAGAAATTAAACAACCAAACTGGGCAACGGATTTAATGAAGAACTATTGGAAAGGAAGCGAAGAGAAGTGAAAATATATCAAGCATCTATGGCAGACTTACAAGGAGTAGCACCATTATTTAATGAGTATCGTATGTTTTATAGACAAGATTCTAATATAGAAGAAGCAGAACAATTTTTACGTGAACGTTTAGAGCGAAAAGAATCAATTATTTTTGTAGCAGTAGAAGATGGGAAGTGTGTTGGGTTTACGCAGCTATATCCTTCTTTTTCTTCTATTTCTATGAAAGAGTTGTGGATTTTAAATGATTTATTTGTGCAAAAAGATGTGAGAGGAACTGGAATAGGGAAAGAACTGCTAAAAGCGGCGAAACAATTTGGTTTGGAGACAGGTGCAAAAGGGCTAAAACTCCAAACTGAAGTCGATAATGTAACAGCACAGCGTTTATATGTAGAGAATGGTTATATAAGAGATAGTCATTATTTTCATTATGAATTAAATTTATAAAAATCCATATATGACTAGTGATACATAACCAAGCATATGACGATTTAGTCTCATAACATATGAATGTGTAGGGACAAGTTTTTCATAGAGACATAGCTTTAGTATTTTCATCGTTGAGGTATGCAAGGACGAGTGGAGTAATTAAACAGCAATGCCGTTTTAAATGGCATTGCTGTTTTTATTTTGATATAGGGTGTGTAAAGAGCCAAGAAACAGCGTCCTCTAAATTTTCTGCAATATAATTAGCTTCCATGTTCGTCCATTTATGACGATATGTATGCAGAGCATCGTATCCAGCACCTGTTTGTACTAAAATTGTTGTTGCGCCGACTTTTATACCTGCAACGATATCACTCCAGCGATCGCCGATTATAACACATTTTGTTAAGTCAAGATGATGTTTTTTCGCCGCTTGAAGAAGCATTCCGGTTCCAGGTTTACGGCATATACAGCCATCACTGTGCCGGTGTGGACAAAGATATATGTCGTCAAAACCGAATGCTGTTAATTCCTCAATAAAGTCTTTCTTTGTTGCTTTGCCATCAGCTATACCAGGTTGGTTTGTAAAAGAAAATAATTGTATATTTTGTTCTTTTAGTTTATTTAGAGTCATCTTAGTAAATGAAAATAATTGGAATTCTCCAGGATAATGAATTGTCGTATCGCCGCCGATTGTACCGTCACGGTCGATGAAAATAGCTTCGATGTTTCGTTTATTTTCCATATTATATATCCTTTCTCGTCGGTTGTTAGAAATGTTTTAGGTTGAATAACAAAACATTATTTTTAACTCAAACTATAAGGTATTCTACTATCAACATTGTTTTCCTGCATATAAAGTGAAACTTCCATCAGTGGGGTGCTTCATTCCCCACTGACGGAAAGCTCTCACCAATCGGGCTTTTACGGCCAGTTATTCCCGACCTATCTTCTTCGCTTTTCTCTGCATCTTGAGATGGGGGCTTACTGCCCGTTAATGCGGGATGAATTGCATCTTTGCTGTGTTTTAGATTGAAAAGTATTTTTATAGAAAAATATGTTATTATTTTCATAGGTATTTATTGTAATTTTTTGTAGAGAGAGGGGTATATGTGCTGCAAGTTAACATAAAATCGGCTGGATACGAAGTTGGAGAGCAAACGATTCATAATATTTCCTTTTCAATTGAACAAGGTGAACTAGTTGCTTTAATTGGTGCAAACGGAGCAGGAAAGAGTACAACAATAAAATCGATTCTTGGATTATTGGCGCATATGGATGGAGAAGTTTCGTTTGGAGATAAAAAGAATCCATATGCATATGTACCTGAACATCCGACGTATTATGATTACTTAACATTATGGGAACATATTGAACTTTTAATGGCTGCTAGGGATGTTGAATCAGGGAGCTGGGAAACACAAGCGGAAGAGTTGTTGCGTATGTTTCGGATGGACAAGCATAAGCATGAATATCTATCAAAGTTTTCAAAAGGAATGAAACAAAAGTCCATGCTCATTTTAGCTTTTTTAACAGAGCCGGATTTTTATATTATTGATGAACCGTTTATTGGATTGGATCCGACAGCGACTCGTGATTTTCTCAATTTTTTATATAAAGAAAAAGAACGCGGTGCAGGCATTTTACTGTGCACGCATGTGCTAGATACAGCAGAAAGAATATGTGAGCGTTTCTTATTAATTTCAGGAGGAACTTTATTTGCAAATGGAGATTTACATAGTATTCAAACACTTGCTAACATGCCAGAAGGCACATTGTTAGATTGTTTTGATGTGATTGTAAGGCGGGAACAACATGATTAGAAAACTATTTTATAAAAGGTTGTTTCATGAGGTAAAACGAAAGTGGAAAGCAGTACGCTCTGTTGTCGATTGGACCATCGCATTATACTTAATTGTTCCAGCACTTGTATTTAGCTGGATATATTATGCTTCACTTTGGAAGAATGGACCGACACCTGAAGATGTATTATATTGGTCTGTCGGATTTCTTGTGTTTTATGTAGCGACATTTTCAAGAAGTGTACGCTCATTTTTAGAACAAGCAGATAGTTTGTTTTTAATTCAATTTCCATATCATATAAAACAAATGATGAAATATGGTATGATCTATTCTTTTTTCCGTATTTGTTTCACGAGTGCACTTATAACCATACTGTTTCTACCAATCTTTTTGAAAAGCTTAAAGGGAACTGGCGTACAAGCTTTTTTCTGTTTTGTATTTTTGATTTGTTTTCGTTTCACACTTGTCCTGCTACAACGTTATATTGATGTTCGATTCCATAAGCAGTGGCAAGTGATGATCATAAAAAATATTCTCTTTTTTGTAGGGATTGTATATATAGGTATAACGTGTAGATACGTACTACAACAGTCTTTTTATACGTTTTTTTTCTTTTTGCTTCTCTTTATCATAAGTTTTTTCTTAGTAAAGGAAAAACTGCACTACCATCGCTTCTTCTTTAAAGAAATTGAAAAAGAAAAAGGAGAAGAAATGAGATGGACAAAGCAAATTATGACACTGGGAGGTCAAGTACAAAAAACTACAAATGCAGCGAAGCCGTGGTTATTTCCGCGCTCTAAACGTATATTAATAGGAAATAGCAATGATTCTAGAATTATTGAAGCTTTTTTAAAGGAATATTTTCGTTCGGGCGATGCTGGTGGTTTGTACATTCGTATCATTCTTATTAGTGGAAGTGCGATTTGGATTGCGCCGTGGTGGATTGCTGCAATCGTTATTTTGTTTGCGTTATTTGCAATATTTCGATATTCAAGTGATATATGGAAAGTGTTCTCTGGAAAATTATTTTTACAGTTATATTGTTCAGAAGGGAAAAAACTATGGCTTTCACAAAAAGCGAAGGGATATTTATGTTTGCCAGCTTTATTTGTGTATGGAATTGCAACACTAGCGCAATTTTACGTCATGGTTGCTGGAATTTGTGCAGGAGTTGCGATCATAATAACGGTGTGGATGTTATTTATTCCGCGTAAACGGGCAGTAAAACTCGCGCATCAAGATACTGAAAAAGCCAAGAAGATAAGCGGAGTATAAAGGTATGTAAGTTCCATTAGTGGAGAATGAAGAAAAAACCCTGCTGATGATTAGGGTTGGTTGAACTTTACATTTAACAAAAAAGAGAAGTATAGGTCTTTTAGTTAATCTGTAATGGACACATACATAAAATAGATGAGAACAAAAATGCTTACACCTGAAAAGAGAAAATCAAGATTCAAAAGGAAAACCTCCTAGTAAAATCAAAGAATAATACTTATTATATGAAATCTTACTATTCCATATTCAAATCATTATAAATAATGTTAACGTTAATAAATTTGTAAAGTGCAAAAATTGGCATCATTTTGTATAATGGAAGAAACAGTTACAAAAACATAAGCAAAGAAAGGGAGGGATACAAAATGCCAAATTGGATGAAAAAGACACTCGTCACGTTAATTACTGTATTTACATTTGGATTAGTAACACCTCCTTCTGCACTGCTTGATAATGCAAAAACGGACAAGCCTACAAAACAGCAAAATCTAGAGCGAACGCCGTATACATTCGATGAAAAACAAAATGAGATAAGCTCAGAAGCATTTCTCTCTTATGCGATGGACGAAGCAGAGCGGCAATCAATGGAGAAATTTGGATCGAAAATTGGGCCAGTAATTGAAGATGAGTTTAAAGGTATTGTATTGCCGAAAATAGAAGATGTAATTGCAGAACTTGCAAATGATACACCAAAAGATTCATTACAGTCTTTAGCAATTTCACAAAAGCCAGCTGGTGGGCAACATGAAAAGATTTTTCATGTTTATGATATAAAAACAGGAGATGACTTACTGCGGTTTCACGTAAGACGAGATCATCCGCCGCAAGACGGCTATTATTTTAATTTTCATTACCATCGTTATGAAGATGATTTTATAGCGCACCATGAGCTTGGTGATATTTATTGGAATACGAATACACCGCCGCAATGGCTTTCATAGGAAAAAAAGAACAAGGATATATACTTGTTCTTTTTTTGTAGATAAAGAGAAAGTAAATAAAAGGTTATATTAATTTGAAAGAGAACTCATAAGTATAAAGAATATAAAAGAAATGATAATAAGGAGCATTCGTAATGAATAAATATGTTATTTTTGATTTTGATGGTACGTTAGTAGATTCTAAAGATATCTTTATTCCTATTTTCAATGAAATAGCAGAGAAACACCGTTTTAAGCAGGTAAGAGAAGAGGATGTTGAAGCATTGCGGAAGTTATCAATTCCTGAGAGATGTAAATTGCTTCACGTGCCTCTGTATAAAATCCCTATGATAGCATTAGAGTTTTATAAATTATATCAACCATCGATCTCAAATCTTACTTTGTTCGATGGAATAAGAGATGTTTTGCAGACGTTGAAAGAGAGCGGCTATGAAATTGTCATTGTATCCTCGAACGCTGAGGAGCATATTCGGGAATTTTTACGTCATAATGAAATTGATTTTATTCATGATGTTTTTTGTTCTAATAACATTTTTGGAAAAGATAAAGTGATAAAGAAATTTTTAAAAGCAAATAAACTACAAAATTCCGATGTGATTTATGTTGGAGATGAGCTGCGTGATATTGTATCTTGCAAAAAAATTGGCGTAAAAGTAATTTGGGTAAGCTGGGGCTATGATGTGATAGAAACGGTACAGGATGAATCTCCGAATTACATTGTGAATGTGCCAAAAGAAATTGTAAGTGTTGTGAATTCAAAATAGTATGAAGTGGGAAATGGAGCAAGGGGAATATGCCGGAGAAAACGTTTGAACCTGGTATTCATCATATTGAGTTTTGGGTAGCAAACTTAGAGGAATCTATGAAGTTTTATCGGGGACTGTTTTCTATCATACCTTTCGA
>NZ_NTTM01000071.1:0-24688 GCF_002560985.1 Bacillus sp. AFS018417 | reverse complement strand
GTGGCGGGAGTTTTCATCAAGAGAGTTTAACGGCTTCTGAGTTCATTGTGAATAAAGTGAAGGAAAACAGTAACATACAAGTAAACGGAATTAAATTTCGTGATGATTTGTCTGGATTTAATTGGGCGGAAGTACCGGGAGTTTTATTAGAATTAGGATTTATGTCTAACCCAGAAGAAGACCAAAAACTATCAGACGTAAATTATTTACGTTCTTTACTGCAAAGTGTGGCAGATAGTGTTGAAAGTTACCGAGTAAGTAAAGGATAAAGTGAAACTTCCNNCGTTAATGCGGGATAAACTTTTTTCGATCCATATCATATAAAAGCGTTTTCATTTTGTAATCTTTTTCATTTTTCTGTAAATAATTTGAAATTAATTTCATCTGCACTTTTTGCCGAATGCTGATACAATAAAGGGTGTTACTATTTAGTAGAAAGAGTGGTAAGCATGCTAGATTGGATGAAAAAGTTTTTTAAAAAAGAGGAAGAAAATGAAGCGACAGCATTGAGAGAAATAGAGACTCTTGTAGAGAAAAAGGTTACTTCGCACACTCCTCGTGTAAACTACTACTCTAATAAACGAGAAGATGAGCTGCAAGTGTCTAAGCCGCATGCGAGCAGGAATTTTCGTTTTCCATTAATTCCTGACGGAGGATTTGAGGAGAACACAATGAAATCGCCTCGTATAGAGGAGCGTGCTATACAAGAAATACCAATTCGAGAAAGACGCCAATCAAGACGAGTAGAAGAAATACAAAAAGAGACACAGATTGAACCGATTATTCAAGAGGTAACGGAAGCAAAGCCTACTTCTGTAGAAGAAAGTCACCGAAGACCGTTTCGTCCAACAGAAATAGTTTCTCCGATTTTTGGGTATAAACGCCCGGAAGTAGTGGGACAAGAACATACTGAAAGTAAGAAACAACAACGAGAAGATATTGAGATATCAATAGAAGGAAAAGCAGTTGTTGATGTATGGTTTGAGAAGAATGGCTATGCGTTTTATGATTCATCACAAGATGTTCTACCAGAACAAAATCAAGTAGAGTCTACACGAATTGAAGCGGAAGTTAAGAAGTCTGTTGTTGATACATGGTTAGAGAAAAATGAAGCAGAACTTACATCTGTGCAAAATGATGCAACATTCCATGAAACGGTGCTACTTAATCGTGATGCAGTTGCGGCTCAAGGTGAAAATGAATTACATGAACCTATTGCTGTAGAGTCAGAATTTGAAATGAAAGAAGAAGTTGAGAGAATAGAAGAGTCTGTTATGCAAGAAGAAGCAGAAGAGCCTGAAGAAATAGAAGTAGTGGAAGTATCTTCAGAGATGGAAGAGTCTGCTATACAAGAAGAAGCACAAGAAGCTGAAGCGTCTCAGGAAATAGAAGTACTGGAAGTATCTTCAGAGATAGAAGAAGCTGTTATGCAAGAAGAAACATTTGAAGCTGAAGAATCTCAGGAAATAGAAGAAATCGAGTTATCTTCGGAGACGGAAGAATCGAATGTACAAGAAGAAACAGAAGAAGTTGAAGAGCCTCAGGAAATAGAAGTAGTAGAGTTATCTTCAGAGACAGAAGAATTGGATGTACAAGAAGAAGCACAAGAAGCAGAAGCGCCTGAGGAAATAGAAGTAGTAGAAGTATTTTTAGAGATAGAAGAAGCTGTTATGCAAGAAGAAACATTTGAAGCTGAAGAATCTAAGGAAACAGGAGAAATAGAGTTATCTTTAGAGACGGAAGAATTGGATGTACAGGAAGAAACAGAAGAAGTTGAAGTGTCTCAGGAAATAGAAGAAATCAAGTTATCTTCAGAGACGGAAGAATCGAATGTACAAGAAGAAACAGAAGAAGCAGAAGTGTCTCAGGAAATAGAAGAAATAGAGTTATCTTTAGAGATAGAAGAATTGGATGTACAAGAAGAAACAGAAGAAGTTGAAGAATCTCAGGAAATAGAAGAAATAGAGTTATCTTCAGAGACAGAAGAATTGGATGTACAAGAAGAAACAGAAGTAGTGGAAGAATCTTCAGAAATGGAAGAGTCTAATATACAAGAGGAAGTACTTGAAGCCTCAATAACAGAAGAACTGCTTGAAGCTAAGGAAGTGGAAGCAGTAGAGTTATCTTCAGAAATGAAAGAGTCTAATACACAAGAAGAAGTACTTGAAGCGGAAGCAATAGTAACTGAAAATTTCGTTCATGATGAACAAAGTGAAGAACCTGTTAAAGCTGATGAACAAACACAGCAAGCTGTACAAGCCTTTGCAAATGTATTAATAGAAGAAACAGAGGAAAAACAAAATGCAATTGCTGAGCAGACTAAAGTAAAAACAGGGCAGCCCAAAGTAGATGCAACGCAAGAACCAAAACGTGAGAAGAAACGTTTCGTTCCGTTTAATGTAGTGATGTTAAAGCAAGATAAACAGATGTTAGCAGAAAAGCGCCGTGTAGCAATGCCGTCGCAACCGGCTCCTTCACAAAATGTGACTGAGCAAAAAAAACAAAATATTGAATCGCCAGCAGTGAAACAACCAGTGCAAGAAGAGATGACGCACCGAGTTGTTGTAGAAACAAAACAAGATATTCGTAACGTTTTACAGGCACCGCCAACGTATGAGTTTCCACCATTAGCACTTTTAAATATCCCAAGTCATCCGGCGGCACATGATGCTGAGTGGTTAGAGGAACAAAAAGAGCTGTTAAATACGACATTCCATAATTTCCATGTCGGTGCAAAAGTGGTGAATGTGACGCAAGGGCCAGCTGTAACTCGTTTTGAAGTGCAGCCAGAACCTGGTGTGAAAGTAAATAAAATTACGAATTTAAGTGACGATATTAAATTAAATTTAGCTGCTCGTGATATTCGAATTGAGGCGCCAATTCCAGGGAAAAGTGCAGTTGGAATTGAAGTGCCGAATAAAGAGAGCAAAGCTGTATTTCTTCGTGAAATTTTACGAAGCCCAGTGTTTACGAAAAGTGAATCACCGCTTACAGTCGCACTTGGTCTAGATATTTCAGGAACACCGATTGTGACGGATATTCGAAAAATGCCGCACGGTTTAATTGCGGGGGCAACAGGATCAGGAAAAAGCGTATGTATTAATGCAATTTTAACAAGTATTTTATATAAAGCGAAGCCACACGAAGTAAAGCTGATGCTAATTGATCCGAAGATGGTTGAACTTGCGCCGTACAATTCTGTACCGCATCTTGTTGCGCCGGTTATTACGGATGTAAAAGCGGCGACGGCAGCTTTAAAGTGGGCAGTAGATGAAATGGAACGTCGTTATGAATTGTTTGCACATGCAGGTGCGCGTGATTTAACGCGTTACAATACGATTATGAACGAACAAGAAATTCCAGGCGAGACGTTGCCGTATATCGTTATTGTTATTGATGAGCTGGCTGATTTAATGATGGTTGCACCGGGTGATGTGGAAGAAGCGATTTGCCGGATTGCCCAAAAAGCAAGAGCGTGTGGAATTCATTTATTAGTAGCGACGCAGCGTCCATCTGTAGATGTTATTACAGGATTGATTAAATCGAACATTCCAACGCGAATTGCTTTTACAGTGTCATCGCAAGTAGACTCACGTACAATTATTGATATTGGCGGAGCTGAGAAATTACTTGGCCGTGGTGATATGCTATTTTTAGATAATGGAACATCAAAACCGGTTCGTGTGCAAGGGGTATACGTTTCAGATGAAGAAATTGAAAAGTCTGTTGCGCATGCGAAACGTCAAATGAAGCCAAATTATTTATTCCATCAAGAAGACTTATTGGCAAAAACAGAACAGCAAGAATCTGAAGATGAGTTGTTCTTTGAGGCATGTCAATTTGTTGTAGAACAAGGGGGAGCATCCACGTCTTCTGTGCAGAGAAGATTCCGAATTGGGTATAACCGTGCAGCTCGTCTTATTGAAGACATGGAAGCGCAAGGGATCATTTCAGAAGCACGCGGAACAAAACCAAGAGACGTCCTCATTACAGAAGATGAATTTGCTGCGATGCAGGATATACATGTATAAGAAAAGGTTTTGCTGTATACTAAGAGAAAACGCTGGATAGTAAAGTAGGGAGTATAGCGACATGAAAGAAATCGAATTAAAATTACAAGGTGAAATAAATCGACTAACAAATAAGACGTTCAAGTTTGATGAGCGCGTTGGCGAAGGTTGGTTTTCTGCGGTTTATTTCTTAAAAACTCGTGATATTATTAAAGAATTTCGACCAGGAAGCGTTGTGACAATGCAGTTTTTCCAAAAGGAACATGCTGTATTATGCGGAACAGATGAAGCACTTGCTTTATTACAAACATTTGCAGAGCATCCTGAAGAGCTTGAAATTTATTCCTTAAAAGATGGGGATCAGGTTAATCCGTTTGAAACAGTATTAACGATTCGCGGACCGTATGAGTATTTCGGCTATTTAGAAGGTGTAATAGATGGCATTTTAGGACGCCGCACTTCTGTTGCAACAAATGTGTATAATGTTGTGCAAGCTGCGCGCAGCGGTGAGAAAGAGAAGCCTGTTATTTTCATGGGTGATCGTGATGATCATTATACGCAACAAGCTGGTGATGGTTATGCGGCTTATATCGGTGGCATGAGCGCACAAGCAACGCATGCGATGAATGAATGGTGGGGTAGAAGCGGCATGGGAACAATGCCTCACGCTTTAATTCAAATGTTTAACGGTGATGTTGTGGAAGCGGCAAAAGCATATCATAAAAAGTTCCCAGAAGATGAGTTAGTTGTACTAATTGATTACAATAACGATGTGATTACAGATGCGCTTCGCGTGGCACGTGAATTTGGATCAGAGCTAAAAGGAGTACGTGTAGATACATCTCGTACGATGATTGATCAATACTTCATTCGTCATCCGGAAGTGCTTGGTACATTTGATCCGCGCGGTGTGAATCCTTCTCTTATCTTTGCACTTCGCAAAGCATTAGATGACGAAGGATTCCAGCATGTAAATATCGTAGTGAGCGGCGGATTTGATGAAAAACGTATCCGTGAGTTTGAAGCACAAAATGTTCCTGTTGATATTTATGGCGTTGGCAGCAGCTTATTAAAAATGAATATTGGCTTCACAGGTGATAACGTAGAATTGAACGAAAAACCGGAAGCGAAAGCAGGACGTAAATATCGTCCAAATCCACGCTTAGAGCGTGTTCAGTTGCAAGCAAGAGAAAATGAGGAATAAGAGGAAAAACTGATAGGGAATTGACCCTATCAGTTTTTCTGTTATCATAGTATAACGGATTGTTTTTTGCTATAATAAGTTTGTTGTGGATTTAAAAGAGAGCATGAACGTGATTATAAGAAAATCGAGATGATTACCAAAATAAAAAGAAAATCATATACTGTCTTATAGATAGACCGTTGGAATAGTTCGAAATGTTGGAGGTTCTTTAAGATGACAGTTTACCATTTTGTAGGAATTAAAGGGACAGGGATGAGTGCTTTAGCGCAAATTTTACATGATATGAAGCATACTGTTCAAGGTTCTGATGTAGACAAACGTTTTTTTACGCAAACAGCTTTGGAAAACCGTGGGATTTCTATCCTGCCTTTTGATAAGAATAATGTTGAAGAGGGACAAGTGATTATCGCAGGAAATGCATTCCCAGATACGCATGAGGAAATTGAAGCTGCAAAGGAATTAAATTTACCTATTTATCGTTATCATCATTTTTTAGGCGATTTTATGAGTAAGTATACGAGTGTCGCTGTAACTGGTGCTCACGGAAAAACATCAACGACAGGTTTGTTATCTCACGTGATGCAAGGAGCAAACCCTACATCTTGTTTAATTGGTGATGGAACAGGACTTGGAGTAGAGGATAGTAAGTATTTTGTATTTGAAGCGTGTGAATATCGTCGCCATTTCTTGTCATATCATCCAGACTATGCAATTATGACAAATATTGATTTTGATCATCCAGATTATTTTGCAGACATTAATGATGTATTTAGTGCGTTCCAAGAGATGGCACTGCAAGTGAAGAAAGGTATTATTGCGTGTGGTGATGATGAAGAACTTCAAAAAATTCATGCGAAAGTACCAGTTATTTTCTATGGATTTGGTGAAGATAACGATTTCCAAGCACGTAACATTCAAAAAAGAACAGATGGTACAGTGTTTGATGTCTTTGTTCGTAATACGTATTATGGAACGTTCCAAATTACAGGTTACGGCAATCATAGCGTGCTAAATGCATTGGCGGTTATTGCTCTTTGTGATTATGAAGACATTGATGTCGAAGTTGTGAAACATCAGTTAACAACATTCGGTGGTGTAAAGCGTCGCTTCAATGAAAAGAAAATGGGCGAGCAAGTGATTATTGATGATTACGCACATCATCCAACAGAAATCAATGCGACAATTGAAGCTGCCCGTCAGAAATACCCAGAACGTGAAATTGTAGCAGTATTTCAGCCGCATACATTCTCTCGAACACAAAAATTCTTAGATGAATTTGCAGAGAGTTTACGTAAGGCAGATCAAGTATATTTATGTGATATTTTTGGTTCTGCTCGTGAAAATAGAGGAGAACTTACAATTCAAGACCTGCAGCAACGCATTGATGGTGCAGAGCTTATTACGGTTATGACAACAGAAACATTAAAGAAACATAAAAACGGCGTACTTATTTTTATGGGCGCTGGTGATATTCAAAAATTTGAAGCTGCTTATGCGAAGGAAGTACAAGTAGCGGAGAAAAAGTAAGGGAGAAATGACGTGCAATAGGCACGTCATTTTTTATTAACAATTTCTAAGTATAAATGTTAGAATAGTTAGAAAAAAGGAGAGAGGGAAATGTTTACACTAAGAATCGATAAAGAAATCGAATTACAATTATTAGAAAAACATCATAAAGATGAACTGTACGAATTAGTGGATAGCAACCGAGAATATTTGCGAGAATGGCTTCCGTGGGTGGATCGTACGAAATCAGCTGAAGGATACAATGAAATCTTTCCAATGTGGCTGCATAACTTTGCAGATGGAAATGGTTTTGAAGCAGGTATACGCTATAAAGGAAATCTCGTTGGGATGGTTGGGATTCATCCGGTGGATTGGGCGAAGAAGGCGACAGCTCTTGGATACTATCTTGCAGAAGAAGCAAGTGGAAAAGGAATTATGACGCGAAGTGTAAAGGCTGCGCTCCGTTATGCTTTTGAAGAATTAAAATTAAATAAAGTTGAAATTCATTGCGGAGTAAAAAATCAAAAGAGCCGTGCAATTCCAGAACGACTCGGCTTTAACTTAGATGGAATTATTCGTGATGGAGAATGGTTATATAATCATTTCCATGACATTGCGGTGTATAGTATGTTAGCGAGAGAATGGAAGGAGAGAAGCGTTTAAAATGACGCTTCTTTTTTCTGAATTTATCAACAACTGATGGTATAATATGGATAAGGAGTGATAAAGATGGAATTTTACGTGAAAAAAAATCCAATTATGATGCTGCTTACTGTGATTATGCTATTACTTGTCGTAATCTCTCCCATTATATCATTTATGTTGCATGAGAAAGGTTGGCTGACGGGACTTGCAGCAGGAATCTTATTTCTAGCTGCAAATATTATTCCGATTTCTGAAATGTTTGTGTTTCAGCATAAAGTCGTTGATGGTGAACTTGTAACAGGGCATTGGCTAACAAAGAAGAAAATTCCAATTGTAAGCATTCGTGTTATGCGATTTGTTGGAAAAAATAAGAGAAACTTAGAAATCACGTACGGTAGTAATTTTGAAGTACACATGATTACAATGCCAAAAGAGAAAGAAAAGTTTATGGAATTACTTTTACAAGGAAGTCCCTATGTGAGAATAGTGGACTGAATATTATATTTTCAGGGAGAAACTGATGAAAAATGTAAAAGTATTGTTTTGCTTTGAAATGCTCACTGTACTTATAGTTTGTGTAAGGGGTTATGTACGCTGGGAGTGGCCCTTATATCTTTCGATTGGAATAGGTGTTTTAGCAGTCGTACTTCTCTATTATTTTCATTATCAATATAGGAAAAGCGAAGGGAAGAAATTTTTTAAACAATAGATTACAGGCAGTATGTCAGCGTTATAGGAGGATTCTACATGAGCATTCGTTGGCATGAATCAGATTGTCGTGAGGCTCATATGATTTTTGACACGCTATGGGAAGCAGATGAATGGGGACGTTCTATCAGTCACGATATACATGCAGGTGCATTTGATGGATATGCAACTCCAGACGAGAAAGTTGCTTATGTTTTGGCCTTTCATTTGGCAAACGTTCCACGATTTCATGTTCATACGGATACAGTTTGGTCTGGGGATAAAATTATATATAAGGTATGGGTTACTCCGTCTGCTCATGCAGAAGTTTAGATAGAATAGACTGAAAGGGGGCAGGGATATGGGAGTAGGAAATATTATGTTTAGCATTTTTTCAATTTTAGGGCTTATTTTTTATATTGCAGTTGCAGTCTTTGCGGTATACGTTGTGGTGAGTGTATTAAAGAGGATGAGAGAACGAAATGAGTATTTAAAAGATATCCGAGATGAGCTTAGGAAGAGGAATGATACTTCGAACTAAGTTCATTTTTGATAATTTGGAGGTTTTACTATGACTAAAATAGGGATAATCCGTCACGGAAGTACACCATGGAATAAAGAAGGCAGAGCACAAGGGAGTTCAGATATTTCCCTTGATCAAGATGGAATATTAGATGCGTATAAACTTGCAGAGCGCTTGCGTAAGGAGAATTGGAATTTCATATATTCTAGTGATCTATTAAGAGCGAAGCAAACTGCTGAAATTATAGGAGAAAAAATTGCGAATATACCAATTTACTTGGAACCTAGGCTTCGTGAAGCAGGGGGAGGACAGATTGAAGGGACAACGGAAGAAGAGCGAGTTTTAAAATGGGGAAAGAATTGGAGAGAGCTAGATTTAGGAATTGAAAGTGCTGATAGTGTAATCACAAGAGGTCTTTCGGTAATTGAGGAGATTGCATCTAAACATGATAACAAGAATATATTAATTGTTAGTCATGGTGCATTCATTAGACATCTTCTAAAGGAACTAGTACCGCATTTAAATATGGTAGAATTTCCGAGAAACACGTCTCTAACTAATCTTATAAAAGCAAAGAATGGTTGGGATTCCGAGCTATATAATTGCACAGTACATTTGGGATAGAGGAGAAAGAGGGAATGATTGTATCTTAAAGTAAAAGCATTCTCTCTTTCCTATCTATGGTTAATATCATTACACAATCTTCGGGGGCTTCTCAGTGCTGTCATTTGAATAGAGGCGTTCCCAAAGCTCGTTCATTTTGCTTCTGCCGTTATTAATTTCAGGATTGAACTGAATTGCAGCTTGCCTGCGAACAGTACGGACATGTTGTACTGCTTGTTGTAGTTTTTGGTCAATTGTGTTCGATTCTTTTCCTGCATGTTTGACGATTGACAATCCCGCTGTTGTTCCTTGAGCCATGGCAATTTTGCCACTTTCAATCCCAGTGATATTCCCGGCTACAAATAGTCCATCAAGAGGAGTTTCCATCGTCTCTGAATGGTGGGGCACGTGACCGCCAAGTTCAGGAATGTATTGAAATGGACATCCGGCAACGGCGGCAAGCTCTGCCAGTGGATACAAGCCGCCTGCTATACAGACAAAATCTGCTTCGTAAATTGTTTCAGACCCCGTAACAATCTTGCCATTCGCATCAATATCGGCGACGCGTACTCCTTCCACTTGATCTTTACCGATAATTTCGAGTGCTGCTTTCCGAAGTTGGAGGGGAGTACCATTCACTTTCATACCGTTTTTCGGATAAAAGTTTAAAGCAACTTTCCTCATCCAGTCATTTTTCATGAAACGGCTCCCGATACGTAATAATGGTGATGGTGCGAGATGAGCTGCGTTCAAGAGCGATTTCATAACCTCTTCAGGTTCACCTGCTTTTTGACTAAGGGCACTTTTTTCTGGGAGTACAATTCGATCAACCGTTATGCCAGCTAGTTGTAATTCATTTAAAATCGCAAATGCTAAAATATTTGCTCCGATAAGAATTCCTTTTTTGCCGGCTTGGACGCGGTGAACATTTGTCATTACTTGAGCCGCGCCAATGGACATTACGCCAGGAAGGGTCCAACCAGGCAGTGGGATAGAGTATTCGGCAGCTCCAGTAGCCACTAGTACAAATGGTACTTCTAGCGTACCTAGGCTCGTATGTACATTCCATAGGTGATTTTCTTTTTCTAAATTGTAAACAGACACCCCGCAGCGAATATCGACCGATAATTTTTTTGTTTCTTGATGAAGGCGCTCTGATTCTTTTATTCCATTCCACCATTCACCGGAAGGCTCTTGATGAAGTTGTCCGAGTAACCTGCCGCCTGGTTTTATAAATTCATCAAGAACAGTCACTTTGAGACCAAAGCTCGCACAGGCAATAGCTCCTGCTAATCCTGCTGGGCCTCCTCCAATTACAATTACATCAATCATCGCTTTTCCACCATCCTTCTTACAATATTCGGATGCTGTTTGCCGCTTTCAACAATCATATCCTTCTCTACAACTGTTAAGCAGGCTCTTACGTTTGCTTGATCATTGATAGTTACACGGCACTCTAAGCAATGACCGATGTTGCAATAAATACCCCTAGGTGTCCCGCTATCTTCGTGAACGCGCAGTTTTCTTATTCCATTTGCCAAAAGAGCAGCAGCAATTGTTTCATTTTCATATGCTTCATATTCCATTCCATCAAATTGAAAGGAAATACGTTCTCTATCCTCTAAATTCCCTAAAATAGGATGCTTCATGATTCTAGTCATTGATTTTCACCTACTGTTCCAAATGTCACCGGCCGAATTGGGGGCTGGTATTTTAACGTAATTTCACCAGGTGACACATTAGGGATAACACTTTCAATAATTCTATCTAATGTCGGCCTGCATGTGCGGCCTCCACAAAAGCCCATTCCTGCTCGTGTTCTTAATTTTAATTCTCTTGCTGTGCATTTATGTTGATCTGCTGTTGACTGGAGTTGTCCGTAAGTAACTTCTTCACAGCGGCAAATCACAATGCTCTCTTTGTTAACCATTTGAATTCCTCCTCGACAGTCTTTCATAAAGATATTATGCAAAAAATGTGCCAATGCAGAGGAGGAAGAGGGTTACTGTAAGCCAAGCCGCTTCAAGCGATTGTATAAAGTGGCTCTTGTGATACCGAGTTGTTTCGCACACTCCAATTTATTTCCATCTAAGATTTGTAGTGCTCTTTCGATTACTTTTCTCTCGTGTTGATTCATTTCTTCTTGTAACGATAAGATGGTAAAGTCACTTTCTTGAAGTACATTAGATACAGTCTTTGGTTTGTTTTCAAAGCTGATACTATTGGTATGAAAGGGTAAATAATCTCTTTTTATTACGCCATCTGTTGCGAATACGATAAGCCGTTCCATGACGTTGCGAAGTTCGCGAATATTGCCAGGCCAATCATACCGAAGCAGTTCATGCATGACTTCTGGAGGAAATTCATGAATCGGCCGTTGATAATTCAAAGAAAAGTCATGTAAAAAATAATGGGTTAATTCAATAATGTCTTCTTGCCGTTCTCTTAAAGGAGGAATGTGTAGACTGACTACGTTCAATCGGTAATACAAATCTTCACGGAACTGTCCTTTTTTCATTAATTCTTGTAAATCACGATTTGTGGCAGCGATGATACGGAAGTCGATATTAATTTCTTTTTCTCCACCAACGCGATAATATTTTCGCTCCTGCAGCACGCGTAGAAGTTTTACCTGCATTTCGAGGGGCATTTCACCTACTTCATCAAGAAATAATGTACCTCCTTTTGCCAGTTCTATTTTTCCTTTTTTTCCTTTGCTGTCAGCACCGGAGAAGGCGCCCCGCTCATATCCGAATAGTTCACTTTCAAATAAAGCTGCTGGTATCGCACCGCAGTTAATTGAAATAAAAGGTGCTTTCGGTTTTTCGCTCGCTTCATGAATCGCTTTCGCAAATACCTCTTTTCCGACACCGCTTTCACCTAATATGAGAACAGTAGATTTAACAGAACATACCCTTCTAGCTAAATCCACTGTTCTTTGCAGGGCAGCACTCTTTCCTTTAATAGAATGAAAGGAATCAGAAGAATCTTTATATTTTGCTACTTCTTGTTCTAAACGGTGTACTTCATTGGACATGTTGAACAATTTTTCATTCAGTACGACTTGATTTGTGATATCCGTTTCTGAAACGACTGCACCGATAATCTGATCGTTAAAATAAACGGGATTAGAGTTAATTAAGACAAACAAATCAGACTGAGGCTGATGGTGCTGTCCTACAATCTTTTTCCCTTTATGTAGAGATTGCAAGATTTCTAGGTTTTTATAGTCAAAGAAATCCGTAATCGGTCGGCCGATGATATCTTGCCGTTTGACGGAGAAAATTTTTTCTGCTCCTTCTGTCCACGTACAAACACGTTCGTTATCATCAATGACCGTGACGGAAGAATCCGTCGTTTGAATAACAGTTTCATAAAATGCTTTTAATTGATTGTAAGAGTTATGAAGAAAATGGATGATTTGTGCTGCTGTTATACAGCCTACTGGATTTTTGCTTGTATCAAGAATAACAGCTGTGGAATGATGACTAAACGCCTGAAGTAAGGTGAAGAATGATTCATCTTCATATACGACTTTGCATGGAAGCTCAGGCATCTTTGTTGTTGAACGATAATAAAATTTACCGTTTTTTTGTTCAATTTGCTGCTTATCGAACGATGTATCCATTAAAATCCGTTGTATAATTTCTTTCCCTGACGGTAATGAAAATATGATAATCCCCTCCAAAATTAATTGTAAAAAGTTATTAACACTGTAAAAAAAATTATACACGTGTTCATGAAATATTTAAAATATTTTTACAATAGAGCTTACCTCACTTTAAAGGGCAGTAAAGCTTCTACTTCTAGAAAACAAGGAACTGGATAACTGGATCAAGAGGGAGTGTCTATAAAGTGAAACTTCCATCAGTGGGGGTCTTACTGCTCAAAAGTAGCGGGATAAATTTCTAATCAACAAAGATTTGAAAGTACAACTTCCTCTAAAACTATTACATTTCCTTTGTACAGCGTCTCTGTCACGCGTACCTAACTATCAGCGGGGAAGAAATAATTCTCTGTTGTGAAAGTTTCACGTTAATTGGCATACGAATTGCATTTTCAGGTAATGAAGCCATTTCATCGAGAGGAGGAATGCCATATGAAACATTGTGACGTGTTAGTCATTGGCGGGGGAATTATTGGCTGTTCGATTGCCTATTATGCTTCTAAGTATGGAAGAGATGTAACGATCATTGAAAAAGGGGAATTTGTTAGTGGCACGTCTTCACGATGTGACGGCAATATTTTGGCGATTGATAAAGACCCAGGTTTTGATAGTCAAATGTCGTTGTTTAGTCAGAATTTAGTGGATGAATTAAGCAAAGAGTTGGAGCATCCATTTGAATATCGAGCACCAGGAAGCATCCTTGTTTGTGAGTCGGACGAGGAGATGGAAGCGGCACAGAAATGGGTAGATCGTCAAAAAGCTGCCGGTTTACCATTTCGAATGCTTGACCGGCAGGATATTCGGCAGGAGTCCCCCTTTTTTGCAGATGATTTATTAGGTGGGCTAGAATGCGCCACTGATTCCACGGTTAATCCATATCTCTTAGCTTTTTCACTTTTGGAGGAAGCAAAAAAACTAGGGGCTAAAGCTTTCAAGCATACAGAAGTAAAACAAATGAAAAAAGAAGAAAGTGGTTCATTTACTGTAGAAACGACAAACGGAGTTTTTACTGCGGATCATGTCGTCAATGCGGCAGGAGTATGGGCACCTCGAATAGGAGAGATGCTGGATCTTTCAATACCAATTGAACCGAGAAAAGGGCATATTATCGTTGCCTCAAGGCAGCAGCATGTAGGATGTCGAAAAGTAATGGAGTTTGGTTACTTAATTTCTAAGTTTGGTGGAAAGCGCCGTGTTGATCGGCTAACTGAAAAATATGGAGTAGCTCTTGTCTTTGAACCAACGGAAAGCCAAAATTTTTTAATTGGGAGCAGTAGAGAATTTGTGGGCTTTAATACGAAAGTAAACAATGAAATCATTAAATGTATTGCTAATCGGGCAATCCGCTTTTATCCGAAAATGGCAGATATGATGGTGATTCGTTCGTATGCAGGATTAAGGCCATGGACGGAAGATCATTTGCCAATCGTTTCACGCGTAGATAAAATTCCAAATTATTATATTGCGGCGGGTCATGAAGGAGACGGAATTAGCCTCGCAGCAGTAACCGGGAAAATAGTAGAAGAACTCATTAATGAAAAAGAAACGTCTATTCCCGTTGCACCGCTTAGCTTTAACCGATTTACAGAAAGGGTGTTGAGCAGATGAGGGCACAAAGAGTCTTTACAACAATTGATACGCATACAGGCGGGAATCCAACGAGGACACTGATTAGCGGACTTCCAAAATTAGTTGGGGAAACAATGTCAGAAAAAATGCTCTATATGAAAAAGGAATATGACTGGATTCGCAAACTGTTAATGAATGAACCGCGCGGCCATGATGTCATGTCTGGTGCTTTGTTAACAGATCCTTGCCATCCAGAAGCAGATATTGGCGTGATTTACATAGAGACGGGCGGATATTTGCCGATGTGTGGACATGACACGATTGGTGTATGTACAGCGTTAGTTGAATCTGGATTGATTCCCATTCAGGAGCCGGTCACTTCCTTAAAATTGGATACGCCTGCTGGACTCGTCGAAGTGGATATTTCAGTAGAAAATGGAAAAGCAAAAGAAGTGTCTTTTTGCAATATCCCAGCATTTCTTTTAAAACGTGTTTCCATTGATGTTGAGGGGATTGGGCGTGTAGATGCTGATATTGCGTATGGTGGTAATTTTTATGCAATCATTGATGCGAAATCGGTTGGATTGGAGTTACTTCCAGAGAATGCTTCTAACATAATCGAAACAGCAATCAACATTAGAAATATCATTAATGAAAAAGTTAAAATCGTTCATCCGAAACATCCGTTTATTAAAGGGTTGACTCATGTTGAGTTTTTTACGGAACCAACCCACGAGGAAGCAGATGTGAAAAATACAGTTATTGTCCCTCCAGGAGGAATCGACCGTTCTCCATGTGGAACTGGTACTTCTGCGAAATTGGCTGTCCTATATGCCAATCAAGAAATTTCAATTGGCGAAGAATTCGTTCATGAAAGCATTGTCGGTTCCTTATTTAGAGGACGTGTATTGGAAACAACCGATGTGGAAGGTGTTGAGGCTGTAGTGACCCAAATTACGGGATCAGCTTGGTTGATGGGGATGCATCGGTTCTTCTATCACGAAGAAGATCCGCTTAAAGAGGGATTTTTGCTCATTCCCCCCATGGAACATGAAACGGAGGACGTGAAATGAAAATTCAGAAGACGTATTCAACAACAGATGTACACGTGGCTGGTGAAGCGTTTCGTGTTATTAAAGATGTGCCGTTTATTCATTATCAAAACTTGGAACAGTTAAATGAACATTTTACGCATGTGTTTGCAGAAGAAATCAATCTTTTGTTGAATGAACCGCGTGGGTTTGCTGGTTTAAATGGTTGTCTTGTTGTTCCGACGATTAATGAAGAAGCTGATGCCGCAGTATTATTTCTAAATCATGAAGGAACGGTTCCATTTCATTACGGTGGCATCGTTGCTGTAATTACAACTTTACTAGAATGCGGTCATTTGCAGTCGAGAACGTCAAATGAATATAAAATCGAAACGGTCAGTGGTGTGATTTCAGTTATCGCGATGATGGAGAATGATGAAGTAGTTTCGGTGGTGATAGAAAGTAAACCGTGTCAAATAGTCGAAACAAACATTCCATTGTCTAATTCGCATTGCAATACGCAGTTCTCCCTCGTGCGAGCTGATCAATTATACGCAGTATTTGAGAAAAGTGATATTTCTGCAGAGATTCGCGTTGAGGAACTTTCTGAACTAAAGAGATGGGGACAAACGGTGCTTCAAGCTCTCGAGTCAAAAATGCCAGTAAAAGGTGTCATTTTAATGGATGACTCTCATCTAGAAGAGGGGCGAATTAAAACAATTACGTTTCGTGCTGATCAGTATATCGTTCGTTCTCCGGGCTTCGAATCGACGATGGCGTGTTATACAAACTTACTTTCTAAAGGGAAGGTGTATATAGAACCACCATTTGTAAATGAAAGTATTTTTGGCAGCACTTTAGCAGTAGAAGTAGCAAAACAAACAGAGAGTGGATGTAAATTCACCTTGAAAAGCCGCGGTTTTATTACAGGAATGCAGATGTTTGTATTAGATCCGACAGATCCTTTACCTGCTGGATTTTTACTAAAATAATTCAAATGGTATGTATCTGAGGAGAAACAAAAGGTTGTCCAACTTATATAAGGACCTGCTAGTGATAGCAAAAAAACTAAAAAAATATTAAGGGGGAAATAGAAATGACAACAATTAGAGGAGCTTATCCAGTATTAATTACTCCAATGAATGAGGCGCAGGAGATTGATTGGGGCGGTGTGAAAAATAATGTGAACTATTTCGTGAATCAAGGAGTTGCAGGTATTGTAATCAACGGCAGTACTGGAGAGTTCGTGAGCTTATCTAAAGAAGAAAAATTCCAAATGGTTGAAACTGTATTAAAGGAAGTCAACGGCCGTATTCCTGTTATTGTGGGAACAGCTGCTGAAACGACAAAAGAAACAATTGAATACACGAAACAGGCGGAAGCACATGGTGCAGATTGTGCGCTGATCATTAATTCTTATTATTGTAAACCGAAAGAGGAAGAAATTTATTTCCACTTTAAAGAAGTGTCAAATGCAGTGAATATACCTATTATGCTGTACAACAATCCTTTTACATCTGGCGTTGATATGAGTACAGAGCTGATGCTGCGAATTGGAAAAGAATGTGAAAGAGTTACTCACATTAAAGAATCAAGTGGGGATATTCGCAAAGCAAGAGATCTTGTCAGACATGGCAAAGGGGATATTGAAATTTTCTGCGGTTCAGAAGATTTAGTTATGGAGTCTTATTTAGTCGGGGCAACAGGCTGGATTTCTGTCGCAGGGAATATTGTGCCAAAACTTGTTACGCAAATGTTCAATCATTTTCAAAAAGGTGAGTTAAAAGAAGCTTGGGCAATCAATGACAGCATATTACCGCTTTGTACATTCCTTGAAGGGTCAGGAAAATATGTGCAAATTGTTAAACGTGCAATGGAATTAAATGGACAGGCAGGAGGTCCTTCCCGTTATCCTCGTTTAGGATTGACACTTGAGGAAGATCAAAAGTTGAAAGATATTTTAGCCACTTTGACTGCCGTTTCACATGTGTAAAAAAGTATAGCACTGTATGAATAAAAAAATGCAAAGGGGAGTGGAACATGTTAACAGCACAAATAGAATTAAAGCCGAGAGTGAAAGCTTTTTTAGAAGGAAATATTGAACTTTTTATCGATGGAAAATTTGTACCAGCTATAAGCGGTAAAACGTTTGAAACGTATAACCCAGCGACAGAAGAAGTTCTTGCTTTCGTAAGTGAAGCGCAAGAAGAAGATGTTGATTTAGCGGTGAAGGCAGCTCGCCGGGCATTTGAAAAAGGACCATGGCCTGAACTTAGTGCAGCTGAAAGAGCACACTTAATTTACAAGCTGGCTGATTTAATTGACGAACATAAAGAAGAACTAGCTCAATTAGAAGCACTAGATAACGGAAAGCCGTATCAAGTAGCATTAGAAGACGATATTCCAGCAACAGTGGAACATTACCGTTATTATGCTGGCTGGGCAACGAAGATTCTTGGTCAGACGACTCCGATTTCAAAGGACTATTTAAACTATACACGTCATGAACCAATTGGTGTTGTCGGCCAAATTATTCCGTGGAACTATCCATTAGTCATGGCTGCGTGGAAAATGGGGGCAGCACTTGCGACAGGATGTACAATCGTATTAAAACCTGCTGAGCAAACGCCGTTATCTCTATTATATACAGCTCAGCTTTTTAAAGAAGCTGGCTTCCCAGACGGCGTGGTCAATTTCGTCCCTGGATTCGGCCAAACAGCAGGTGCAGCGATTGTGAATCATCATGATATTGAAAAAGTAGCTTTTACAGGTTCGACTGACACTGGTAAGTATATAATGCGTCAAGCAGCTGAAACGATTAAACATGTGACGTTAGAACTTGGGGGGAAATCACCAAATATTATTTTGGAAGATGCAGATTTATCAGAGGCGATTACTGGTGCTTTCAACGGTATCATGTACAATCATGGTCAAAACTGCAGTGCAGGATCCCGTGTGTTCGTTCATAGAAAGCACTATGAAAAAGTGGTGGAAGAACTAGCGAAACTAGCAAACAATGTAAAACTCGGTGCAGGAATGGAAAAAGGTACTGAAATGGGACCGCTTGTTTCGAAAAAGCAACAAGAGCGCGTGTTACGTTATATTGAAAAAGGAAAAGAGGAAGGAGCAAGAGTTGCAGCTGGCGGTGAGGAGGTGTTTGAAAAAGGATACTTCGTTCAGCCAACTATTTTTGCTGATGTCACAGATGATATGACAATCGCAAAAGAAGAAATATTTGGGCCAGTAGTCGCAGTTCTGCCGTTCGATACAGTTGAAGAAGTCATCGAAAGAGCAAATAATACTCCATTTGGACTCGCTGCAGGTGTATGGACAGAAAACATTAAAACGGCACACCAAGTGGCGAATCGCTTAAAGGCAGGCACAGTTTGGATTAATGATTACAACTTAGAAGACGCTGCAGCGCCATTCGGTGGTTATAAACAATCGGGCATTGGGCGCGAAATGGGCTCCTATGCACTCGACAACTATACAGAAGTGAAGAGCATTTGGGTAAACTTGAAATAAAGTGAAACTTCCGTCAGTGGGGGGCTTCATCCCCCACTGACGGAAAGCTCTCACCAATCGGGCTGTCCGTTTTTTCGATTAATTTTGAAAGGTTATTGGAATTTCTAAAAATTAAAGCGTTTACATCTGGGGGTTCTTTCATCTATGCTGTTCTTCTATAAAATTATGAAATAACGGCAATAGTCTAATTATAAAATACTGAATATTAAGAAAATATAAGATTGAAAGGGGAGAGATTAAAGTATGGCAAACAAAGGCAAGTTTAAAAGAGAAATATCATTATTGGATTTAGCCTTTATTGGTTTTGGATCTATGTTTGGATCAGGATGGTTGTTTGCTGCTAGCCATGTTTCAGGAATAGCAGGTCCAGCGGGAATTATTTCATGGGTAATTGGTGGAATCGCTATTTTTTTATTAGGACTTGTATACTGTGAACTTGGGGCATCACTTCCAAGGGCTGGAGGAATTGTGCGCTATCCTGCTTATTCACATGGTCCTATACTTGGATATTTATTAGGATTTATTACCCTTATTGCATTTTCAAGTTTAATAGCAATTGAAGTAGAAGCGGCTAGGCAATATGCTGCGGCTTGGTGGCCGAGCCTGACGAAAGAAAATTCTACCTTGCCTACTGTAAGCGGATGGCTTATGCAATTTGGACTTATCGTCATTTTCTTCTTGTTAAATTATTGGAGTGTAAAAACATTTGCGAAATCGAATTTAATCATAACCATCTTTAAATTTTTTGTACCAGCACTAACAATCATTGTATTGTTGATGCATTTACATGATGATAATTTTTCAAGCGCTGGTTTCGCGCCGTTTGGATTTTCTGGTGTACAAGCAGCTATTTCTGCAGGCGGTGTTATTTTTGCTTATTTAGGACTGACACCTATTGTATCGGTTGCAAGTGAAGTGAAAAATCCACAAAGAACGATACCAATTGCTCTTATTTTGTCTGTGATCTCTTCATTGATTGTTTATGTTCTTTTACAAGTTGCTTTTATTGGAAGTATTCCAACTGAAATGCTTAGCCAAGGATGGGCGGGAATTAGTCATGAATTTAGTTTACCATTTAAAGACATTTCCGTTCTGTTAGGACTGGGATGGATGGTCTATTTTATTGTTTCCGATGCAATTATATCACCGAGTGGAACGGGGAATATTTATATGTCCGCTACCCCACGTGTTGTGTATGGATGGGCTCAAAGCGGAACCTTATTTAAAGTATTTTCTAAAGTTGATGCAAAATCAGGCATACCAAGACCTGCGCTTTGGCTTACATTTGTCCTTTCTATTTTCTGGACATTGCCATTTCCTTCATGGGAAGCATTAATTAATGTTGTTTCTGCAGCGCTTGTATTAAGTTATGCTCTCGCACCGATTACAGCGGCAGCACTTAGAAAACGGGCTCCTGAGCTAAATCGTCCGTTTTGGGTAAAAGGAATGTCAATCATTGGACCACTTTCATTTGTTATTGCATCATTAATCGTTTATTGGTCTGGTTGGAAAACACTTTCTTGGTTATTATCTTCACAAGTTATCATGTTTGTAATTTATCTATGTTGCAAAAAATGGGTTCCAACTTCACAAGTATCTTTTACACAACAAATCAAATCATCATTATGGCTCGTTTTTTACTACATTGCGATAATGGTGGTGTCGTACTTTGGGATGTTTGGTGAAGGAAAGGGGTATTTAACCTATTCAACAGATTTGATAGCGGTTAGTATGGTTTCCTTGATTAGCTATTACTGGGCGGTTCATACTGCTTTACCTGTTGTGGATTTGGATGACGAAGATGAAGTGGAAAGCACGGATTATTTACAGATGGAGAATGCTACGATTAGTAAATAACATCTAGTTCTTGCGAAAAATAGAAACATAGAAAAGGAAGAAGCGTATAGAGAGATGCTTCTTCCTTTTTCTGAATTTACCGACAATTAATGGTATAATATGGAGTGGGAAAATCCAATTATAAAGTGAAACTTCCATCAGTGGGGGGGGTTCTTCATCCCCCACTGATGGTTAGTTGAACCAATCGGGCATTTACGGGCAGTTATCCCCCACCTATCTTTTTCACTTCTCTCTCAACCTTGAGGTGGGGGTCTTACTGCCCGTTAATGCGGGATAAAATACTAAGTTAATTAGGAAAAGAGAAATAGTAATCTTCTAAAAAGAGGTGGGTAAATTGCGTGGAACCTTAAAACAGCGTTGGAGTTTGGATGAGATTTTCCACGGGGGAAGTGAGTCTAGTGAGTTTAAACATTTTCTCATGAAACTAGAGGAAGATATCTCTAAAGAAACAGCTACAACAATAGAGAGTAAGGAACTGAAATCAATAAGTGGATTCGAACGGTGGATAGAACAAATGGATCGAATACAAGAGTTATCTACTCGCTTGCTTGAAGCAACCCATTTTGTTGGATGTTTGGAATCAGAAAATGTTGAAGATGAGAAGGCTATTATATTAAGTGAAAAAGTAAGGGGTATTTCAACACAATTTGAGATAGTCATAAACGACTTTGAACAAACATTGGTACACATACCAGATGATATTTGGGAACAGCTATTGCAGCTGGAACAAATAAAACCGATTGCTTACCCGCTTCATGAAAAAAGAGAAAAGGCGAAGGGGAAATTGCCAATAGTACAGGAAAAGTTGATTCAAGATCTTTCTATTAATGGATACCATGCTTGGGTCAATTTATATAATTCTGTCACTGGGAAAACGAAAATTGTTCTAGAGGAGCGAAGTAAACACCTGAGTTTTGGACAAGCATATAATATATTACATTCATCTATAAATCAGCATACTAGAACGAATCTAGTAAATGCTTTAAATGATGCAAGCGAAAAAGTAGCTGAGACATGTGCAGCAGCTCTAAATAACATCGCTGGTTTTCGATTACAAGTATATAAACATCGGGGGTTAGCTTCAGATTCTATTTTAAGAGAACCACTTCGTTATAATAGAATGTCGCAAACAACGCTTGATTCGATGTGGGAAGCCATCAATCAAAGTAAGCCTGTAATAACTTCATATTTAGAGAGAAAGGCCCACCTACTAGGAGTAGAAAAAATGAATTGGTTTGACATATATACACCTATAGGAAAAGTAACTAAGACTTATACATATGAAGAGGCCGCTGAAATAATCCTTACTGAGTTTAACTCTTTTAGCCCTAAATTGGCGGATTATACAAAAAGAGCATTTCTGGAAGGCTGGATTGACTCTGAAAACAGAGATACAAAAGCAAGCAGGGGATTCTCAGCTAGATTTCCGTTAACAAAACAGTCGCGCATCTTCATGAATTTTCAAGGAACGCCTAATAATCTCGCTATACTTGCACATGAATTAGGGCATTCTTTTCATCAAGGAATTATTTCAAATGATGTTCCTCCATTTGCACAGCTATATACAATGGCTGTTAGTGAGACGGCTTCTACTTTTGCTGAAACTATCATTTTAAATGCAATGATTAAAGATATTTCAGATGAACATGAAAAACTGCTCCTTCTAGAAGCAAAAATACAATCTGCACTTAGTTATTTAATAGGAGTGCAGGGCCGTTTTATATTTGAAAAAGACTTTTATGAAGTTCGAAAAAAGCGGGTTGTAGGAGTCGATGAATTGAACCATCTGACGGCAGAAGCACAGAAGTATGCGTTCAATGAGTCGCTTGCTTCTTATAATGATTTTTCATGGATTTGGAATCGACATTTCTACTTCACAGATAAACCTTTTTATAATTTCCCTTATACATTTGGCTTCCTATTTAGCCAAGGAATTTATGCAAATGCACTTCAAGAAGGATCCTTATTTGAAAAAACATATATACATTTACTTCGGGATACTGGCAGAATGACTGCTGAGCAATTAGCTTTTCATCATCTTGGTTTTGATTTAACAAAACAAGAATTCTGGGAAAAAGCAATACATGTTGTTTTACAAGATATAAAAGACTTTCTTGCTTTAACAGAGAAGTTGGACTTAGTTTGTTGTAATGGACGAGTCGGGAGGGAATGAAATGCCAAGTGTAGCGTCAAAAACAGAAGAATTGAAAACGAAGCTACAAAATATATTAACTAGAGAGTATAAAGAATTGGCTGTTAAAGGCTTAGAAATAGCAGGGAGCGGCGTACAAAATGTTGTCTTTCGAGGAGATTCGCAAACAAGTTCTTTCGCTTTCCGTGTACCATGGGAGCGCGAAGTTGCTAATATAAATGAAAATTCATTTAGCAGCCGGCTTTCGTTGCAAAAGGAAGAAAAGTTTTCTAAGTTTTGTCATTCTAAAGGGATTTCAGTACCAGCTGTTCATGGCCTGCATCTTTCTGAGGAACTCGATTTTTTAATTTCAGACTATGTAGCTGCTGATTCCACTCCAATTTCTTCTTACGAAATTGGGGAAATAGCCAATAAGCTTCATCATATGCCGATTGAAGGTTTGAATTATGAAAATGAAAGTGGGAAGGCGACAGAAAAGCATATAGCAGAGCGTCTCGTTAAAAGACTACAATCATTTAATCAAATTACTTCTTTACGTATTCAATTTCCAAAAACAGAAGAAATTGAGGCAATTCTAAAGGAAGGAGAACAAGGAAAGAGGCTCCTCCATATGGATATTCGACCTGTAAATTTAATTGGTTATGGCGGGGAAGTTAAAGCAATCGTTGACTGGGATAATGCTTTAATTGGCCATCCGCTGCTTGAGCTTATGAGAATAGCTGAAGTTAATGAAGTGAATTGGAGTGAATTTAAGGCCGGATATAAAAATGAGCATATTTTTGAGTCTCTTTCTCCAATTGTTTGCTTGTTTTATAGGCTTGATACGGCAGTAATGCTGGCGAATCTGTTTATTGCTCAGCTCAAAATAAAGGATAAAGGACTGTACTATAAAGAACGTGTTCAAACAATTAGTAATGAAATATATACATTTTTATAAAATGAAAATTTTCCTTCTAGAACAGTGTGACAGTTAGTTGTATTTTAATTAAAGGCTGTATTAAAGGTAAATGTTAATAATTGAAACCTCACCGTTTCCCTTATATAATCAATATAGAAACAAGTGTTCGTGTGAGGTTGTAAGGATGGATAAGGCGTTTAGAAATTTATTAAAATACATTGATAAATTAACCCTAACAAAAAAAGAACAAGTCTATCAATGGGTAAAACGCTATGTTGATCCTTCTTCCTCCATCGGCGGACGTTTAATCAATGAAATGAGGGAGACTCGTAATCGGATAGCTAAAAATTTGATGACAGACAGGAGTTAGATACGATGATAAAAGGTTTCGGAGGAATATTTTGGAGAACTAAGAATCTTGAAGTTATAAAAAAATGGTACAGTGAAGTGTTGAAGATTGAAATAGAAAATTGGAATGGGACTGTGATAAAACCCCAATTAGGAAATGAGACTATCTTTTCTTTCTTTACCGAGAATGACAGTTATTTTCCAACAGAACAACAAGTGATGTTAAATTTCCAAGTACATAATCTAAACGAGACTATTAAGCATCTTGAACATATTGGTGTACCTCTTGCAAAGAAAAAAGAGATTAGTGAATTTGGAAAGTTTATTTGGATTGAAGATCCTGAAGGTCGACTGATCGAGCTTTGGGAGAAATAACGAGTTGTAATTTATTTGCTATTGAGCTAACGGGGGCGTTAGTTGAACAAGAATGGGGAACCTCGACAAATGAACTGCCCCCCAATTG
>NZ_NTTM01000070.1:0-5933 GCF_002560985.1 Bacillus sp. AFS018417 | reverse complement strand
AGCATCTTTTGAAGATGATATACGAGAAACCCCCACTTCAAGATCCGAAGGAGATAAGTGGCGGGAGTTTTCATCCTAATTAGAATAAGAAAAAGCTATGGGTAAGTGAGCTTTCTACCGCTCCTATGCCGCGGCAGACTCATCCTTACGATCTTTTTTGCTAATCGTCAAGTAGCCGACAAGAACAACAATAATAATCGTTAAGACAAGACTGACCGGACCTTCACCAAGCCCAAGACCACCGCGGTTGTGAGACGCCGAGATCCAATCCGAAAACGAGGCACCTACTGGACGAGTCATGATGTAGGCGAACCAGAAGGCAAATATCTCATTTAGACCAAACAACCAATATCCTAGAGCTGGAATGGCAAGTAAGACGGCAAACAGCACCCCCGAGGAAAAGTAACCTAAGTGCATTGTTGACGCGGTCATGTCACCTGCAGAAGTACCGAGGGCGAACGTACTCAGTACGGTGCACCAGTAAAAAATCTCGCGGCGAGTAGTGTAAATACTGTGGATAGACAGAGTCTTCTCGAACGCGTTCCAGATGACGAAGATAACTGCCAGTGTCGCTGCAAAAAACACGGTTGATACAAGGTATGGGACTCCCAACACAACATGCACAGCATCAGCAGCCATCGTACCAAAAATACTGACCATCACAATAACGAGCCAATAGATCCATGGCACATATCTTCGTACCAAGAATTGAAGTACCAATGAGGCCGCTAAACCAAATCCCCCAAGAGCAACTGCAATGATCGGATTCATATGATTGACTAGGTAATCAGAAAACACCTCTCCCATTCCAGTAGTCAGCACCTTGGTAATCCAAAAATAGAATGTAACTTCCGGAACTTTCGACAAGATCGGCTTTGCGCGATGCATAACGGCCGATAAGGACTTATTCATATGCTCGTTTTCCCTCCAATGATTCTTTCCTTCACAAAAAAACAATCTGGATGCAAAAGAAATTATTTTTAAAGTCTATTATTTTTTCTGAATTGGGCTTTTTGTATAATCCGGTCTGTTAGCCGTTCAACAAACGGATTTGCGGAAATAATCATTTGTATAACCACCACTGCATCAGAACATAAAAATATGTTACAAGGAAACACCCTTCACTGCATGAAAGGAGAATGAGAATTATATTAAAAATTCATTAAATAAAGTTCATTTACTCAAAAAAAATATAATTTACTGTTACTTGTGGCATGGTTCATGCGTAATGCATCTAAATGAGGTTTAACCTTTTTTTGCTAGAATGAATTTACTAGAAATTCAATAAAGAACAATACTAATAAAAATGCTATTACCCTTTCAGAATATTCCCAACATTCATAAATCCTTATCTTTTCAGGGTTTGCGAAAATAAGTGGTAACCAGCAACTGGCCAAGCTCAGAATTATTTGGGTTTTAACCGGCACTGCTTATCGGCAGTATAGGAATAATCTCTCTTGTAAACCTTCTAGGACTTCTTCTGGCACTTCCCTGACCTTGATATCCCCACCTAGGAAAAGTAGCCAATTTGTTATTTCGGTCAATTCTTCTGAATTATTAACATTGATAAAAGTCTTTAGAATGGCTGTGGTTTGGTAAGGATTCGTATAGGAAATTGAAACTTTTAAAGGATGGTATTTTTTGAACTGGGCAATCGCCTTTGGACCAAGTTCAACGACAAGGTTGATTACTTCTTCCTGCTTACTTAGTTTTTCTAAAATCTTTTTCTTACTTAATCTTTTTTTCGTAGGGTATGGTTTGACATTGGTGAGATTGTCGACAGGAAAAGTCTGTCTCTTTTCTTCCTTTAAGTCAAAGCCTTCAATCAGCCAAAGGCTTTTTTCACGATAAAGGTGCAAGAGATAAATTGGATAAGACTTTATTACCTTCTCTTCTTTGATGGTAATCAATAAATAGCTATCCAAAAGAAGGATTTGGATAAGCTTTTCTAACATAGGATGGGGGAGGTCTGACAGATCAAGCAGGTCGGGATTATTGGGGTTGGTCCCTTCAAAAAGCAAGATTTGATTTAAAAGAACAAGGTCCTCTTGCTGGTTTTCTGAGATGAGGCCTAGTAATTTTTCAGCTAAAGAATGACGACTCTTTAGATAGGGGAGTTGTTGATTTCTTGTAGCCATAAAGGCAATAAAAAGAGCTTTGATCTCATTATCGGTAAAGCGAACAGTAGGCAGGACAGAGTTGTTCATAACAAAATAACCCCCATCCCTTCCAACTTCAGCGACAAGTGGCATCCCCATGGCTTCAATTTCTCTGATATCTCTAATAGCTGTCGAACGAGAGATGTTAAATTCTCGCATGATTTCAGAAATTGTAAAGTGGGCGCGGTTATTGATATACCGCATGATGATATTAATCCGCTCAACTTTTTTCATCAGGACCTCCTAAACAGTATCATTTTTTGACATGATTTAAGGCTATTATAAACTTATCAAGTGAAAAGACAAATCATTTGATTAATTTAAAAAAAGGAAGGTTTTGAATATGGCAGATTATACACTAGAAGAAAAAGACAGCTTTACCGTTTTAGGTTTTGGAACTGAGCTTAAGAGCGATTACACAGACTTTGCTGGCATAAACAAGGAAAAGTCAGACTTTTGGCGGGCCGTCAAACAAGATGGAAGGCTTGACACTTTAAAAGCCATAGCCACAAATGACTACATTTTTGCCGTGAACGAAGCGGTGAATAACAAGATGATGCATTATGCTGGCGTCATGACAGAGGCATTGGTACCAGAAGAATCCAGAGTTATCCAATTTCCTAAAGGGGCATACCTAGTTGTTAAAGGGGAAGGAGAAACGGCTGATGAGTTGAGTAATAAGCTTACTGGCATTGCCTTTGGTCAAGTCTTGCCAGAAGCAAAGAATATTGCCTATGTTGGCGGGCCAAATGCAACGGTTGAGATGGGGCAGCGAAACGGCTTAGTATTTGGTGAAATGTGGATTCCTGTTGTTAGGAAATAAAAGGATTAAAGGAGGGATGGAAATGTCCTATATCGTTGATTTTAAAAATGTGTCTACAGTTGGTTTAGAGTCTTCACCAGCAGTAGAAGCGCTTGCTGGTTTACGTGCTCATGAAGCCCGTTACTTTATGAACAAATATAAGCATGAATTTACGGTTGTACCAGCCAGCGAAAGCCAGGAGACCCTTGATTATGTGAACCGAATTTTGAAAGAAGAACGTGATATTGAGTTTGCGGCCAAACCTTTAGAAACGTCGCGTTTTCAAGTGGAAAATATCAAATTTGCCTACGTCTTTTATGAGGATGGTCTTGGGGTCAACGTCATGTATACGGTTGATGACCCTAAGAAGCGTGCCGTTGGTTTTAAACTTTCTGAGGCGATGGAGGTACCAAAGGAGTTAGAAACGAAGTTTAAGTTTGCTAGGCAGAAGTCTAAACTAGCTGGAACAATTCGGGGCTCGTTTTTTGTAATTAAAGGAGAATATTAAAGTAAGCCAAAGCGCAAGTGGAGGAATTCAGCCATTTTTGGTAGTTGGTCATTCTTTTTCTTCATTTGGATAAGAAAATCCTGATTGAGCAAAAAAATTAAATTCATCGCAAGAGCAAAAACAACCATTCATGCAACAAATGCTCATCTAGGCATTCAAAATAACAAAACAGCACCTCTCCATCAAATTAGAGGGTGCTGTTACTTTTTTCGCAAAAACATCATTTACTTATGATACGGTTCAGCGTGATTAATCTAAAGGTTTTTATCGGAGTAAACGTCTGTTCTTCTATTTTGGTATACCACTATTTATGAATCACAGTTAGTTATTTATTCCTCAACATCTCAGCAAGTTCATATAGTAGGTTGTGCTGCTGAATGCGATAGTGACGTCCTTCCTTTTGCAAATACCCTTTGTCGCAAAATTGTGCAAGCACATGTAATAAATGTCGATAGGAGACGCCTAAAAAATCACAAACAGTTACGTGTTTCTCCTTATAGACCTCTTCATCCGAGGTTTGCAAAATAAAATCCGCAAGCCGGTTTTCAAGCGGGAAGGCGAGACTATACGAATACTTTGCAGCCATTTGTGTTGCTTTTACACTTAAAAATTTGGTTAGTTCACGTAGAAATTTTGCATCTTCTAACATTTGTGTGCGACAGCGATGAAAAGGAAGCGCAAAGCAAATGGTCTTAGTGGAGGTTTGGATCCCTTTTGTATAGTACACCTCATTTAATAATTCCATTTCCCCAATATAATCATTCGCATTGATAAAATTAATTAAGGAAACTTTCCCATTTTGATGCGTTACATAAATTTTTGCTTTTCCTTCAATGACATAAAATAAAAAATCCGGTCGCATGCCTTCTTGAATAATCCATTCATCGCGTTTATATTCATGCACTTCTATAAACTCTTCAATCGGAAAAGAAAATAAATGCGCAATGGAGTACTCATTCAAATATCTTTTCCTTTTCTCATTTTTATAAATTTCCATAATCCACCTCAAAAATGTGAGATATCTCATATTATTGTACGTATCTCCATGTTATCATGCAAACAATGAGGGGGATACAGAATGAACACACAACGCTGGATGAGTAGACAGTTTTTTAGTTTTTATATGACATGGGGCATTTTTCTACCCTATTGGACAGGATGGATGATTCATACAAAAGGGCTTACTCTTTCACAAACTAGTTTGATTATGAGCTTAGGTTTGGTTGCAAGAGGCCTTTCTACATTAATTGCCTTTCCTTATTTATCGAGGAAATTTAGTAGTAAAATCTTATTAAATGGGATGGCAATCGGCACACTAATTGCTATTCTGTGTTGTATTCCAGCGAGTTCCTTTGTTAGCTTACTTTTGGTAACGTTACTTTTGAATTTTATTTACCCAGCGCTGATGCCTGCTTTAGATAGCGCAGCTGGCGTACTTGCGCAAAGTAATCAATTAAGACATTATGGGAAGAGCCGCTCGTGGGGATCCATTGGATTTGTCGTGGCAGGTATGATCTTAACCATCTTTACAGGGGCGTTTGGGGATGAAGTGATTTTATGGGCACTGTTACTCGGCACATTGGTATTCGTGTGTCTTGGTTTTATGCGTGCACCCGTTGTTTTATCTAAAAAACCGCAAGAGGATCAAACAAAAAAAGGCGGTATGCTGGAATTATTTCGCATCAAACACTTTGGTTTGGTGCTCGTCATTGTGATTTTACTGCAAGCGGCACACGCTTCTTATTACAGCTATGGCTATATTTTTTTACAAGATATTCACGCACCCAAATATTTAATTGGGTTAATTATTAACATTGCCGTGATCGCAGAAATCATTTTCTTCTCAATCGCAGATCAGAGCTTTCATAAATTTTCAGTAGGCTCCTTACTGACGCTAGCGGCACTTGGTTCATCCGTACGTTGGATATTAGTATTTGCCTTTCCAAATGTTATTGTTTTCTGTATCGCACAAACATTGCATGCATGCTCATTTGCAATGGGGCATTATGCCTTTATGAAATATTTAATCAAAAATATTCCACATGCGCAGATTCCAAAAGCACAAGGCATGTATTCAGCACTGGCACTTAGCTGGAGTACTGCGGTGTTCACGATGTTTGGCGGTTATTTATACGAAATCGAGCCAAGATACGCCTTTATCGGGATGATTGTTTGTACCATACCGTCGATGCTGCTTGCACTTGTTTATCGAAATTTGGAATATAAAAAGAAAGCAGCAGTTTTTATTTAGTTTGTTTATTTAAGACTATACGAAGCTAAATCGATCTTATATGCCGCACAAATCTTCGGATATTCAAGCAGCGGCATATTTTCGTTTTTCCTAATACTTAAGATCATCGTAGAGCATTATTAGGTAATACTGGGTTATTATGAAAACTCCCGCCACTTATCTCCTTCGGATCTTGAAGTGGGGGTTTCTCGTGTATCATCTTCAAAAGATGCT
>NZ_NTTM01000006.1:0-214073 GCF_002560985.1 Bacillus sp. AFS018417 | reverse complement strand
CACAACCCCTCTATTCCATCAGCAAACGCCTTTGGAACTGCTTTTTTTAAGATGTTATAGGAACCATTCACATCTGCGTTTAGTAATTTGTTCTCTTTCGTACGATACAAGCCACGTTTAATACGTTTCCCACTGAATACAAGAATGTCTTCTTCACCATAAGTGGGAATTACATCATTGTCTAAAAAGGATGCCTTGCTTGTATACGATTCTTCTACGACTTGAACAGCAATCCCATTTCGTTTGGCCTTATAGGTGATCATTTCAATAAGTAGATTGTGTGGGATATGGCAAAAGGATTGATTCTGTCGGTTTCCCATATTACTGTTTTGTTTCCATGATGTATTTTTCCCAATCACAATCATAGAGATTTCCTGTTGAATCGCTATCTGAACAATGTGGTGACTCATTTTGTGGAAGATATCTTTTATTTTAAGAAACCGTTTTTCATGAAGCTTTTCTAAACGCTTTGATGTGTGTGGTCCTTCTTTTGGTTCTTTTCCATGACGAAGAATACCCAGTAAATGGGCCTTTTGCTTGTTGTAGTATTGATTGATGCTTTTGATGACATTGCCCTTTACTAACATAGGTGTGATCCCTATATTCGTTGTGATAGTTGCAATGTTATGAATCCCTAAATCGATACTCATATACCGATTATTATCTACATGCTCAGGTATTGACTTGGAATGTTCTGTTACAATTTCCACCTTAAACTTCCCATAGGCAGGAGAAACACGTACTTCTTTTAAATTTTCGATTTTCCCGAGCAATTTACCGATATTTAATTTGATACTTGTTTTTGGAAAACGAATATACTTATCTTGGAGTTTACATACTTGATTCGTGAATACAATTTCTCTCATAGATGATTTAATGTATTTGGGAATGCGAGGTCTACCCGTAAAAGTGGAAGGATGTTTTTCGTATGCTTTAATGGAAGTAAAGAATGATTTCCAGTTTTGATATAACTTCTTCATAACCGCTTGATTCGTTTGTGCTGGCAAGTTCATATAATCTTGTTGCTTCATTATTTTAAACAAACAATCTAGAAAGTTATAGGATAGAAATGATTTCTCCTTTGTCGGTAACGTAAACAGATTACACTTGATTTCTTTCCGTTCTTCTGCCAGCTTTTCTTTCTGCTTTTGCACACGTCTTTGATACGCACGAAGTTGATTTTCATTCATGATTTCAATATATGCTTGTAATGTATGGAGAACTTCTTGTTGAAGTGGCTGTAATGGTTGATCCGTACGTAAGGCCGTATACACTTGGCGAATATAGAAATTCGTTGTATTGTAGAGATTTTTTGCATGTTGACACATTTCCATGAAGTAGGCGTGCAATTTGTGATCTTTCTTAATCCAAATTTGATAGGTTGTATATTCTTTTTCTCTTGTCATCATGTTCACCCCCTTCTTTCCATAATAATACTACAAAGCAGCAAAAAAGAACATACATTCGTATCGATATCAAAAATTTTTTTACAAATTCAAAGGCAATTCATCCCCACCTTAAACTGGGCTATGCACTGAGCGTTTTGAAGATGGGGGTTTCTTGCCAATTTTCCGATAAAAAAATAGCCTCATTAACAATGAGACTATTTTTCATCCCGCTCTAACGGGCCATATATTTAAAATTTAAACTCTTGTCCAACTTCGTAACTTTCTTCAAGTACAAGAATTCCTTTTTCTTGCGGAGCATCTGGAAGCTCTAATTCACGTGCTGAGCAAATCATACCTGAAGATGGAATACCGCGAAGCTCTGCTGGTTTAATTAACATACCGCTTGGCATTACCGCACCGATTTTCGCAACAACTACTTTTTGACCTGCGTCAACGTTTGGCGCACCGCATACGATTTGTAATGTTTCTGTACCAACTTCCACTTTACATACATTTAATTTATCCGCATTTGGATGCTTTTCTTTTTCTGCTACGTAACCAACAACAAATTTTGGTGAAAGATCTGCTTCTACTTTTTCTGTAAAATCGTTCTTCGCTAAAATTTCATTGATCTTTTCCACAAGCTCTTTCGTTAATGTAAGATTGCCTGTTTCTGTTACTTCCATATAAGAAGAAGCATTAAAAATGTTGAAGCCTGCTGTTACATTGCTTTCACGATCGAAAACGCGCGCTACATCTCCTTTACGTTCAAATGTACGGTTTTCTAATGTAATATCTTGCAGGGCAACAATTAATGTATCCCCAATACCTTCAAGGTTATAAAAAACGTTCACTTTGTTCATCCTTTCTCTTTTTCACTTCGTTCCTTCCGATTTTTCGCCAAAATAAAGATTGGTTCGAAATTACCATCTTCATATACGAATGAAAGTGATGTAATCGGAACATGACCTTCTGCAAAAAACTTCATTGTCATTTGTGCAATAATATCATAACCGATTTTGTTCACGATATCAGCAACAATTAATACATCTTGATGTGGAACTGCAACAACCATATCACCTGAAATTTGTTTACGCATCTCTCGTAATAACGCATCGTTTAAAATACGACTCGCATCATACCCGTCATTTGTATTTAAGAAATAAAACGTATTTCCACCGACTTCATCTCGCTTAAAATCAGCATTTAAAGAACGAACGTTGAACAATGCCATTTCACGCACTTGTTCTTCTGTCATTCCAAGTTTTTGCAACAAACGCTGATCAATAAGGCGATATGTTTTATCTGAATCTAATGCATAGTAAATACGCGTTTCTGCTGTATGCTCTGTCATGACAAACGGATTTCCTTCTTCCGCTTCTTTCGGAAAGGACGTCGAACGAATAACAGGCAAAATTTTCGCCGTACTTTTTACTTCTTTATGCATCGCAACGAGCGCTTCTTCTACGTAATATACAACTTCGTCAATTGCCTTCTCTTTCTTTACCTCCCACTTCGCTACGATACCTGGAAGAGAAACAGTAATTCCCTTTTTCGTATCTGTCTGCTCAATGCGAAGTGTCTCCTTTTCACTATCGTACTGAAAATTCCACTCTGCTCTTTCAAGACGCTTCATAAGCTCGTCTTTCATCTTTTTACTCGTCATTTTCATATGATGTACCTCCCTTCCGAAAAAAACAACCTCCACATGTGAAGACAGAGGTTGTTTTTCGCATTGTAATTGGCTGGAAACGTCTTACTTTAACCCTTCAATAAACTCTTCAATTTGCTCTTGTGTTTTACGATCTTTGTTTACGTAACGACCAATTTCTTCTCCCTTATTGTAAGCGACAAAGCTTGGAATACCAAATACGTCTAATTTGATGCATAGATCGATATATTCATCACGGTCTACATAATAGAAAGAGAACTCGCTATATTTTTCTTCTACTTCCGGCATAAATGGATCGATAAAACGGCAATCTGGGCACCAGTCTGCTGAGAATAAAAAGATCACTTTCTCCTCGTTTTTCAATTCTTGAAATTGCTCCATGCTTTCTAATGATTTCATCTATAATTCCTCCCTAAAAAGAAGTATGTATTTACTAATTTAATCTTACTTTATATATAAATCCATTTTGATTTATCAACATATAAATCGCTGCCATGCAGATCAAAACATGACCTGCACTCGCTTTCTACCTTTGTTTTAACCCTTGCACGTGGCAGGAAAGGCCCTGACCGCTTCTATGCATGGCCAGATGCTCTCGCCCATCTAAAAAGAAAGAGGGTTTTTAGGTCGTTTTTTTAATTTGTATTTATATACTACCATACATGAAGTACGGTGCAAGGTTTATGCTTCGTTTCTGTCATACATATATTGTCCAACTAATAGCTTCACAACATGCACAAACAAATCCGTTCGATCTACATAATTGTTTGTAAAAATGCCGATTGCTCCTTCATGGCTGCGAATGTCATGCCGCTTTGTATAGTCTTCCATTACTTCACTTAATTCTTTTCCTTCTTCAAGAGGTTGAATAAACTCATCTGGCAGTTTTATACGTGCTCCGCCTGCGGTAAATAGCTTGCCTTCTTTCGTTGCTAAAGCACCCCAGTTACACATAAACAAGCCGTGTTCTGTATGCATCACACCGCCTTCTAAACCAACTCCAATATCTGCTTTTCCTTCTGCTAGTGCTAATTTTGCCCGGTTACTTGCTCCTTGCAGCGTTTCTTCATCAGAAAACGGCTGCGCTGACACATGAGATGGTACAGACAATGAAATCATTTCAGCATCTGGTAACACTTGCTGAACAGCATTTACTTTTGTTTTATTTTTTGATCCGACTGCTACTTTCACTGTTAAACCTCCTACTTAAAAAGAAAAGGCCGCATTTGGCCTTTTCCATATTAAACATTTTGTTTAATTGTTTCAAATGTTGTTTTATCTGTTGCTTTTACTAAATGAATCAACAATTCTTTCGCAGCTGCGTAGTCATCGATATGTAAAATTGACGCATGTGTATGAATGTAACGAGCACATACACCAATAACAGCTGATGGTACACCAGAGTTACTTGTGTGTACACGTCCTGCATCTGTACCACCTTGTGATACGAAGTATTGATACGGAATGTTATGCGTTTCTGCTGTATCTAAAATAAACTCACGAATTCCACGGTGCGTCACCATAGAACGATCATACAGACGAAGCACAGCACCTTTTCCGATTTGACCAAACTGTGTTTTATCTCCTGATGCATCGTTTGCTGGGCCTGCATCTAACGCATAAAAAATATCTGGCTGAATCATATTCGCTGCTGTTTGTGCACCGCGAAGACCGACTTCTTCTTGTACAGTTGCACCGGAATATAGCGTGTTTGGTAATTTTTCATCTTTTAACTCTTTTAACAATTCAATCGCAAGGCCGCAGCCATAACGGTTATCCCAAGCTTTTGCCATAATTTTCTTTGGATTTGCCATTGGTGTAAACGGACAAATTGGCACAATTTGTTGACCAGGTTTCACGCCAATTTCATGTGCTTCCTCTGGGCTATCTGCACCGATATCAATTAACATATTTTTTATATCCATTGGTCTCGCGCGTTGTTCGTCACTTAATAAATGAGGAGGAACAGAACCTACTACACCGATAATTGGTCCATTGTCTGTCATAATTTGTACGCGCTGCGCTAGTAACACTTGACTCCACCAGCCGCCTAATGTTTGAAAACGAACCATTCCGTTTTTCGTAATTTGCGTTACCATAAAGCCAACTTCGTCCATATGACCAGCTACAAGAACGCGCGGTCCATTTTCGTCACCCTTTTTTAAGCCGAAGATACTTCCTAAACGATCTTGTACAATCTCATCTGAGTATTTGCTTAGTTCTTGCTTCATAAAACGACGCACATCATGCTCAAATCCAGAAGCTCCTTGCAGCTCTGTTAACGTACGAAATAGCTCCATTGTCTCTTTATTCATCGCGTTATCCTTCCTTCAATCCAATAATAGAATCACTCTTTTTATTGTAACGAAATTTTCGAAATCTTTCTAGTTTCTTCTTTTTTCATGTAAATTGATTTATAATTATGAAGATGAACTTTTTATAGAATAGAGGTGAGTATATGAATTGGAAAAGCTTACTAGCTGGTGTTGGTATAGGATTTGCGGCTGGATATGTTGTTGCAAATAAAGTACAAGAACAAGCACACATTTCTTCTGAAAAAGCATTAAAAATGGTGAAACAAGCATTAAGTCATAAAGGTGAAATTACAGGTTCTTGGGTCCATATGGTCCCAGAGACGTTTGAAAAATATGATGTTACTTATGATGTATACCGCGGTGGTATTACAACGTTATTACACGATGTACAAGAACGATTTGAATTTTTAGTAGATGCAAAAACAGGTACAATTTTAGAAGTAAAAGTTGCTTAATCAAAAGGGTGCAGATTCATTTCTGCACCCTTTTAATTATCACATCAATATATCGGCGAGCCGACAATATATGACTTAAATTTACTGTTATATTCTTTCAATAATTGTTGCCGTTGACATCCCGTGTCCAATACAAATCGTAAGCAACCCGTATCTTCCATTTCTTCTTTCCAGTTCATGAAGAAGGGAAGTCATCAATTTCACACCTGTTGCTCCAAGCGGATGCCCTAATGCAATAGCACCGCCATTGACATTTACCTTATGTAAATCTGCTTCCATTTCTTTTTGCCATGCAAGAACAACGGAAGCGAATGCTTCATTAATTTCTACTAAGTCCATATCATGAATCGTTAAGTTTGATTTTTGCAGTACTTTTTTCGTTGCTGGAATAACTCCAGTAAGTCCCATTGTAGGATCTGAGCCAACAACAACTTGATTCACAATTCGCGCGCGTGCTTTATATCCTAGCTCTTTCGCTTTTTCACTGTCCATTAAAAGAATCGCTGCTGCTCCGTCACTAATTTGACTTGCATTTCCTGCTGTAATCGATCCGTTCTCCTTGAACACAGCCTTTAAATTTGCTAGTGCTTCAGGAGAAGTATTCGCCCGCGGCCCTTCATCATTTGTAACTAGTATTGCATTTCCTTCCTTATCTATTCCATTTACAGGTACAATTTCTCGCTTAAAATGACCTGCTTCTATCGCATGTAGTGCGCGTTGATGACTTTCAAAGGCATAGCTATCTAGTTGCTCTCTTGTAATTCCATATTTTTCAGCAATCATTTCTGCTGATACACCTTGATGTACAATTTCATATTTTGCATGAAGACTACTCGGAATTGTATTTGCATTGCCATCGCTTAAAATTGGCACTTTCGTCATATGCTCAACACCAGCAGCAATGGTAATATCCATATCACCAGATTTAATTTCTTGCGCCGCAAAATGGATCGCTTGTTGTCCTGAACCGCAAAGACGGTTAATCGTTACGGCAGGAACTGTAATCGGAAAGTTCGCTTCTAGCGCGGCAAGTCTACCAATATTAAAGCCTTGCTCCGCAATCGGCGTTACACATCCCATTACAATATCTTCTACGATTCCTTTTTCGATATTTGCACGTTTTGTTACTTCATTCAGTGCAACTGCTCCAAGTTGTACTGGATGAAGTTCACGAAAAGCACCGTTTCTTTTTCCAACTGGAGTACGTACCGCTTCAACAATAACGACTTCTCGATTCATATTTTCTCTCCCACTTTCCCTTTTTGATAATCATAGAACCCTTTTCCCGTTTTCCGGCCAAGATGTCCTGCCTCTACAAGTTTTACAAGTGTTTGCGGAGCGCGGAATCTATCACCAAACGCTTCGCTTAAGCCTTGACTTGCAAATAACATCGTATCTAATCCAACATAATCCGCTAACTCAAACGGACCCATTGGATAATTCAAGCCAAGTTTAATTGCTTTATCAATTTCCTCTTTACTACCTACTCCTTCTTCGTACATACGCATACACTCTAACAAATGCACCGCAATTGCTCTTGAAGTGACAAATCCTTGCACATCTTTCACAACAACTGTTTCTTTTCCAATCTCTTCTGCTAATTCTTTCACTGCTTGTAGTGTATGTTCCTCTGTATCAACCCCTTTCACAATTTCAATGAGTTTCATAACAGGTGCTGGATTAAACCAATGCATCCCCACCACTTTCTCAGAGCGGTTTGTCGCGCTTGCAATCGCCGTTACACTTAATTCAGATGTATTTGTTGCAAGAATAGTAGCCTGAGAAGCATAGCTATCTAGCTGTTTAAAAATCTCTTTTTTCAACTGCAAATTTTCAGGTGCAGCTTCAATAACAAGTTCTACATCTTTACATGCTTCCTCTAACGTAATCGTAGAAACAATATTAGCAAGAACCTGCTCTTTCTCTTCTTCGTTCATACGCCCGGCTTTCACAAAGCGATCCAAACTTGTGGTAATCCCCTTATATGCCTTTTGTAAACTTTCTTCCGATACATCATACATTTTCACACACTTTCCGCCCATCGCTAATGCTTGGACAATACCGCTTCCCATAATTCCGGCACCAATTACTGCAATATTTTGAATCATCTTTTCTCCTCCCATTCCTCTTTCATTACAATCCCATACTTTTCGCGATAATACTTTTCATAATTTCGTTTGTTCCGGCATAGATCGCACTTACTGGAATATCGCGGTACCGCCTTGCAATCTCGTACTCTTCCATGTATCCATACCCGCCGTGCAGTTGCATGCACTCTGCCGCTACTTTCTTCGCAAGGTCTGTTACCCACCACTTTGCCATCGATACTTTGGTAACGATGTTTTCCCCATGCATATGTGCCCTAATACATTCATCAATAAATGTGTGGCCAATTTCAATTTCTGTATACATTTCTGCGAGTCTGAATTGAACAGTTTGAAAATCACTTATACTCTTTCCGAATGCTTTTCGCCCTTTTACATATTTCTTTGTTAAACGCAGCATCACTTCTGCTGCAGTTATGGCAGCAATCGCGACAACGAGGCGCTCTTGCTGCAATTTGTCCATTAAATAATAAAAACCTTTTCCTTCTTCTCCTAACAAATTAGAGGCAGGAACTTTCACATCTTCAAAAATAAGTTCTGCTGTATCTTGGCTATGTAATCCAACTTTTTCTAATTTTTTCCCTCTTTTAAATCCTTCCATTCCTCTCTCTAAAACAAGCAAACTCATTCCTTTATGAGCTGGCTTTACAGTAGAATCCGTCTTACAAACAACAACGACTAAATCTGCATGAATGCCATTTGTAATGAATGTTTTTTCTCCGTTTACAACATAATGATCCCCTTCCTTTCGTGCTGTTGTGCAAATACCAGCTAAATCAGAACCTGCTCCCGGCTCTGTCATCGCAATTGCGGTAATGTATTCACCGCTCACACATTTTGGAAGCCAACGTTTCTTTTGTTCTTCTGTTCCATATGCTGTTAAATAAGGAACGACAATATCATTATGGAGACTAATTCCTACTAAACTAGAACCAACCTTTTCTAACTCTTCATTTATCACAGCTGAATATCCAAAATCAGCGCCGGCTCCGCCGTACTTCTCCTCTACCATCGAACAAAGAAAGCCATTTTGGCCCATCTTTTTCCACAAGGAACGCGGAATAATACCGTCTTTCTCCCATTGGTTATAGTGCGGATACGCTTCCTTTTCTAAAAATTTACGGAAGGCATCACGGAAAATGTGATGCTCCTCCTCCAAATATGCATGCTTCATCGTATTCTCTCCTTATTTTTTCACCTCTGCTCCTTCACTACGTATAATAAACTTTTGAATTTTCCCGCTCGCATTTCTCGGCAACTGCTCGGTAAATACATACTTGCGCGGGCGTTTATAATCAGCGAGTTTATCGCTCTGTTTACAATATTCATCTAACATTTCTTCTGTAAGAGACCCGTCCTTCGAAACAACATACGCAACGACACGCTGCCCCCATAACTCATCCTTCTCTCCTAGCACCGCAACATCTAAAACACCGTCATGCGTATACAAAAAATCCTCTACTTCACGCGGATAAATATTCTCACCGCCGCTCACGACCATATCATCAACGCGGTCTGCAACGTATAAATACCCATCGCTATCTACATACCCTAAATCGCCTGAATGATACCACCCTTTATATAAAGCCTTTTCTGTCGCTTCTTTATTGTTGTAATACCCTGCCATCACACACGAACCTCTTATAATAATTTCTCCAATTTCATATGGAAGTAATACATCATCCGGTTCAGACGGTCCATCATCGTTCGGACGGACAATGCGAATTTCATGATTATACCCAGCCTTTCCTGCCGAACCAACTTTCGAAAGCTGCTCATGCTCACGTAAAAACGTAACGGCTGGTCCCATCTCTGTCATTCCGTAAGCTTGTACTAATGAAACATTCAATTTTGCATCGCAAGCTTTCACAAGTGCAGGTGCCATCGACGCCGCTCCATATAAACCGTATTGAAGTGAGGATAAATCATACTGTGACAAATCTTCTTGCAGTATCATATTCCACATTGTCGGTGCCGCAAACATAACAGTCACCTTTTCACTTTGAATTGTCTCTAAGACAAGCTTTGCATCAAAATGATGAAGAATGATATTTGTTGCACCGCTATGTACTCTCGGAATAAAGCAGCAATGCAGCTCCGCGCAATGAAACATCGGCGCTGTTACAAGGCCGCGGCTATTTTCCGTGTAATGTAAATAGGCAACGCCCATCAAGCTTTGATCAATAATCTCTCGGTGACGATGAAGCACACCTTTTGGATAACCCGTTGTTCCACTTGTATACATAATGGAACAAATATCATCTTCTTTTACTTCTATTTTTTCAAAATGTGGCGTGGCACTTGATATTTTTTCTTCATAAGAAATAGAAAACGTTGGCTGATCTTGATCAATGTACCAAAACTGAATGTGAGGAAATTGTGTATGAATGCTTTGTACTTGGGAGGATAATTGCTGTTCAAAAAGTACGATTTTAGGAGAAGCGTCTTCTAATATGTAAGCAAGTTCTTGCGGTTTTAACCGAAAATTAATTGGATTGAATACAGCCCCAATTTTTGCACAGGCAAAACATGTCGTTGCCAGCGCACTACTATTAAAAAGAAATGTCGAAACGCGGTCACCCTTTCGTATCCCGCTTTGTTGAAGTGCATGGGCAAGTTTGTTTACCTGCTCGTTCCACTCTGCATACGTCCAGCGAACCTGTTTTTCCGGCTCAACAATTGCTTCCTTATTCGGATAACTTCCAACCGTTAATTCCAGTAGCTTCCCAATCGTCATATACACGATACATTTCCCCTCCTTATCCATTAAAACGCTTTCATTTTTTCGTTATCTTCTTTTAAAAAATGGACTAGCTTGGGGCTATTATAACAATTTTCAGAATGTTTTAGAAACGAACATTTCGACAAATAGTTACAACAAAATCGTTGGACAGCTACTTCCAAAGAAAAAGGAGAGCATTCTTTGCTCTCCTTTTCCTACACCTATTCGTATTAATAGAATAATCCGCACCATTAGCTTAAACGAACAAACTCACGCTTCCGCTGCTAATCGTCTTTCTTTTTTAGGAGAATAACTAATCCCTACAAACACTAGCAAAATTCCAAGAAGTTGATAGACATCAGGACGGTAATTCAAAATAGTAACATCCAGTAAGATTGCAACAATTGGATCAACAAAAACTAAAATAGCAATGGTTTGAGCCTTTAATTCTCGCAAACTACTGAAAAACAAATAAAATACGAATCCCGTATGAATAAACCCTGTAACAAGGATATAAAACCAATTTTCAGCGGTAAGATGCGTAAACTTTGACCAATCTACGAATGGAATCAATAGCAAAACACCCAAGCTCGTTTGAATAACGGTCGTTAACAACGGACTAAGTGTTTGAATTCCCTTTCCCGTAATTGAAGTAAGGGCATAAAAGAGTGCTGCTGCAAACGCCCATAAAACGCCTGTAGATAAAAATCCAGCAACGGTTGTATGTTGATGAATCCCTCCGACTAACAGTGTTCCTGCAAAACAAATAAAGAAGAATATCAATCCTGTTCCTGTTATTTTTTCTTTAAAGATAAAAGAACCTAATAAAAGTACAATAACAGGCGCTAAATGATAAATGGATATTGCCACAGTAATGGGCATTACTTCAATAGAGCGAAAGAAAAAGACCCAGTTTATGATAAGAAACACACCACATAATAAAGCAAGTAAGTACTCCCGGCGCGGAATAAAACTTTTATGCTGCTGTTTTGTTGTTAATGTGTGAAACCCCCATATTGCTCCTAAAAGAATACTTGCACAGAGGCAACGTACAAAAACCAATTCAATCGATGGGAGGCCTGTTTTTATCGAAAATAAACCGATTGAACCAAAGATAGCCATAGAGGCGGCAAATTTTAGTTTTGCATACATCTAATTCCCCTCCAAAGTCGTTATAATTATAACGACTCTTGTTTTATGGTAAAAAAACAGCTTTACACTAAGCTGTTTCTTCCTGTCATGACATGAATTAAATCTTCTCGTTTTTTCCATAGCTCATCTAGCTTTTCAGGACCGAACGCAGTTGTAATCTCTTCTACCATAATGTCGTGCCGAATATATTCGGTAGCGATAAGAACGAGAGCAGGGTCAGTTGACTTTACAGCCCATTCTGAACCTCTGTCGCTAAACTTAGCAATTAATGCTTCTTCTTCATCCCGAATAAGAATGGTCAAATACCCGCCCATACGTTTACTAACAATGTCCGGTGCCATATAGTTGTGATGATACGTGTTTCCTAGCGTCTTATCTTCTGCTCCAAATAAAACTGTAAAAATAGGGATTGATCCTTCTTTCTCTCGAACAGCTTTTTCAATGTCTTTCACAATAGGAGACCAAATGGATAACCAAAGTTCTTTGTTTGCATCTCGAATCATCGAAAGCATTTCTTGAACAATATGTTCATATTGAACAATTCTCGTGACAACATCTATCTTTTGATCACTTTCTAACGTGGTAAGAGACGATTCTAGTACTTCTAATGATGTATTGATCTCTTCTTTCAACCTAGCAAGCAATTGCTTCGGCTCAACTGGTTTATAGACAATTGGATCAGAGGGAACAGTTTGAATTGCCCCTTTATCAAGTAATTTTCCTAATACTTCATAAATCATTGAGCGCGGGACGCCAGAACGTTTACTTAATTCATAGCCAGTGATGGCTGGTGATTTCAATAAACCTATATAGGCCTTACACTCGTATTTTGAAAATCCATGTTTTTGCAATTCGGTAATTGCTTTCTCTTCCATAAATCCTCCTAATAGTAGTTATTGTATTAACTACTATAAAACATTCATGATTAAATGTCTATATTTTCAGAATTATCATTAAAAATAAAAAAGTACCGGTTAGTAAAGACCGATACTTTTCGTTTACTCATATGGGTTATCTTTTCATTCGCTTCATGTTTGCTTATTCAAATTTTACTCCATTACACTTCGCTCGGTACTTCTGCTTCTTCGCGTTCTAATTTTTCTACCATATGCCCTTCTTCATCCCATTTCACAGCGCGGTAATATGCATCGTGGTAGAACGTAAACCATGCCTTCTGCTCTGCGCCATATTTCATCCATTTTTGTTTATTCCCAATTGACGTCATTGGATAATCATCATACGCCATGACCCACAATACATTTTGATGCGCATGCGTTGGCATTAGGTCTGCTAAATGCAGTAATGTTTCATTTTGACTTTGTGCAACGACAACCGCATGTCCATCGCTATGTCCGCCTGTATGAACCATTCGAATTTCATCTGTAACGTTTACTTCTTCCATAAACAGATGTACTTGATGTACAATTGGCTCCCAATTTTCTTTCCAATATGTATTGCGTGAGCGGATATTCGGATTTCTCATTTCGTCCCATTCTGTTTGTGATACATATATTTTTGCATTTGGAAACGTCGGGACAAGCTTTTCCCCTTCCCATTTCGTTAAACCAGATGCATGATCAAAATGAAGATGCGTCATAAGAATATACTGAATATCTTCCGCTTTCAAACCAAGTTGAGCGAGCGATTGTTCAACAGATGACTCTTCAGTCACCCCTTGATTTCGCTTCATTTTCTCATTCATTTTATTGTTGCCTATCCCGGAATCTATGAGCATATTTCCATCTTTCGTTTGCAGCAGTAATGGATCTGTTCGTAAATAAATTTGATTTTTATCGTTATGGCTATATTTTCGTGACCAAAGGGATTTCGGCACAACACCAAACATCGCCCCGCCGTCTAAATGCGTATTTCCTCCCTGCAACCATGTCACTTGTATATCTCCAATTTGTAAATGTTCCATTTTTTGTATGCCCCCTTTCATTCCATATTATCACACAATTCAGAAAAGGTGGTTTACTAGAAGGAAATGAAGTAAAATTTATGGAACAAGAGCAGTCGAAAAGACTGCTCTTGTTTTTTGAAATAGGAAATATTGAGTTTTTAGAATTCCTAAACATACAAACTATTAAAATGTTTATATTAATTTTATTAATAGTTTGTAAATAGTCTAAGCCTTTTCTCTATACTATGAATACTTTACTAGAGGGAATTGATTATATAATCCAAAAATATATACGGAAAGAAGGTTTTTTATGGGTTCAAATAGTCATCGTTCAAATGACTCTATATGTGACTTATGTAAAGAATTTGGGAGAATCTTAGGTGGATCTGCAACGGTTACTCCAGAAGGGGTATGCTTAGTACAAAAGTTTCGTGATATTAAATTTACTATTCTTGGACGTAGAACACAATCTCCGCTGGTTAACCCACAGTTTTTTTCGTTTGAAGATGTTGATCGTAAAGGAAATGCGTTGAACTTAGGGGAAACAGTTCTTTTACAAGAAGAGGTTAACCCATTATTAACTGAACTTCGAAAAAGAAACATCATTGTTACAGCACTTCATAATCATTGGTTATTTGAAGAACCACGGGCTATGTACATGCATTTTGAATCAGTTGAACCACCATTAGAGTTTGCTAGAAAAATAAGAGAAGCATTTAAAGTATTAAAAAAATAGTTTGATTTTATTTATATCAGGGAGGAATTCTTATCAATCCTCCCTATTTCTGCTTCTGTAAGGGCATTTCTAACCTTTTTTACATAATAGTTCTTATATCAGATTCTCATAGCAAACTGATTTCCTCCCTTAATATAAGTTATATAATGAACGTGTATTCCATTTTTTGTATCCCTCCTTTTTGTGTTATCATATAATTCAGAAAACAGAGTCTGTCAAAATGAAAGGGAGTCATTTCCGTGATTAAAGGACTATATGAAGCACATCTGCCTGTCCGTAATCTAGAAACATCTATCGCATTTTATAAATCATTAGGTTTAAAACTATATAAAAAACATAAAACAGTAGCTTAAGGAGGTACATTATGATTCCTATCCTCATCTTACTAATCCTATTTAGTTTTCTCGTTTTTATTTGGGATAATCTTAGATTAATTAGAAAAAATTCTGACCAGCAGCTGAAGCAAAACGAACAACTAATAAAACTTTTAGAAGAGATAAAACAAAAGTAGAAGCTCTTTCCTCTAATGATAAAACCCCCAGGCAATTTTATTCCTCTATTTGTAGGAAGTAAACCTGATTGGGATGAGCTTTCCATCAACAAGGGATGAAGCACTCCACTGATGAAAATTTCACTTTATCATTTTAAATTATAATTTCATTTCATCCTCATGATTTGGTATCACAAACAAAACATGAGCATCATCCTATTTACTATCATTGTCCCCATATATTTTACCTTTATATTTTCCAATGAAAGCCCTAAACCAGAATGACCTTTATTTTTAGATCTTAAAGAATCACCTTGATAAAATTTATCCCCGCCTTCACTAACAAGCTGTTATGTGCAAGAAAAAAGATGAATGGGGAATTATAATATCGTTTCCTAATATTTCACTATAAATCTAAAGAGGAGTTAATCTATGCATAAGTGGAAATATATTATAGTTACTTTTTTAGTTGCTGTTATAATTTATAATTTTACTTCAGCCCCCTCAATTCAAGCGATGGAGAACTCTTCTTCTCCGAATTACAATCATTCAACAAATCATTTACCACAACAAGTAAACTGGAAACTAGTTGAGAAAGCAATGGGACAATCAGGTGCGATGAAGCCAGGTGAAGTCTTTTATATCAGCCTTCCACGTAATGATTTACAAGTAAATGTCCAAGGAATACCAATCCGGCCTAGTTTAGCCTTGGGAGGCTGGACAGCTTTTAAACAAATGGGTAATCAAACGATGGTTATGGGTGATTTAGTTCTTACGGAAAATGAAGTTCAACCTGTCATGAATCAACTTTTTCATCAAGGAATTCAAGTTTCTGCACTACATAATCATTTGCTGGGAGAGTCACCGCGTATTATGTACTTGCACGTTAAGGGGTATGGTGATCCAGTTCAATTAGCTAAAGCGATTAGATCCGCAATGGAACTAACAACAATACCATGGAACAACAAATTACCGAATGATTCGCATACATTTTCCATTGATCAACAGAAGCTTGATAAAATATTTAGACAGAAAGGTACAGTTAGTGGTGGTGTTTATCACGTAAGTATTCCCCGGTTAGAAAAAATCATGGAAAATGGCATGGAAATTCCTCCTGCTATGGGAGTAGCAACAGCAATCAATTTTCAGCCGACGAAAAACAAAAAAGCTGCCATAACTGGTGATTTTGTACTTACTGCTGAAGAGGTAAATCCTGTTGCAAGTACGTTACGTAAACATGGTATTGAAGTAACTGCTTTACATAATCACATGTTAACCGAGAATCCCCGACTGTTTTTTATGCATTTTTGGGCAAATGACGATCCAATCAAATTAGCTAAAGCACTGCGTGAAGCCATAGACAAAACTCATAGTATGTAGACTGTTTCGTTCGAATGCTAAATTGGATTTCAATTAGAAAAACAGATAAAGTGAAACTTCCATCAGTGGGGGTTTTCTTCATCCCCCACTGATGGCTAGTTGAACCAATCGGGCTTTTACGGGCAGTTATCCCCCACCTATCCTCTTAATCTTGAGGTGGGGGGTCTTACTGCCCGTTAATGCGGGATAAATTCATAAAAAGCGCTATTCTCTCCGTATGTTTCCACAAAAGAATAGCGTTTTTTCTTTATATAAATACAAACTCGTTTTAATCTACTAAATCAAAGTATGCCCACCTTCAACATGCAGAACTGTTCCCGTAACAAAACCGTTCTGCATCGCATATAGTACAGCTTGTGCTACATCTTCTGCTTGCCCCACTCGCTGTGCAGGGAGTTTGTTTCCTAAGTCAGTATAGAATTTGTCGCGTACTTCTTCGGCCATTTCACTGCGTGACGGCGTATCAATAATTCCAGGAGAGACAACATTCACACGAATAGGAGCCAGCTCTAAAGCTAACGTTTTGCCAAGATTAGAAACAGCCGCATTGACTGCACCGAGCGTTGCCGATCCAACCATAGATTTATAAGCAACAACTCCAGAAAATAAAGTGATGGAGCCATTAGTAGCAATCTTTGGTGCACCATATTTTGCAGAGTAGAATTGTCCCCAAAATTTGTTTTCAAACAACTGACGTGCTGCGGCTGTATCTGTGTCGATAAAGGAACCTCCTGATGTTTCTGCTGCCGTAACAACTAAATGATCAATCGTACCTACTTGTTCAAAAAAGGACTGAACTTGTTGTTCTTGCGTCGTATCAAGCGTATAAGCAGTCACGTTTCTTCCTAACTGATCCGTCGCCCTCTGCAACTTTTCCTCTGAACGACTAGCAATGATAACTTCAGCTCCTTGCAAGAGTGCAAGTCTCGCTGTTTCTAAACCAATTCCAGAACTTCCGCCGATAATTACAATTTTTTTATTGCTTAACATGTTCATTTCCCCCAGTTTTTCTTGTTTTGTTTTGCTGAGATTATTGTATTTTCAAAACTTTCTTTTTGGAAGTAGTGATATTTAATTCACATAGTTACATTTTAGAAAGTTTCTTTTTTGACAAGAAATGTACGCACAAAAATTGTTTTTCATAATAAAAAAGGACCCATGGTCCTTTTTTATCTACTTTCAAATTTTTTCATAATGTTAATCCAAATCGCTTTAATTCAATGAAAATATGTTCTAAACGTTTTCCTTTGTCCGTTAATGTGTATTCGACACGCGGTGGAACCTCTGGGTATACCGTTCTTTTCACAATTCCTTGCACTTCAAGTTCCTTCAAACGAAGCGAGAGGGTTTTCGGGCTAATTCCATCCATCGATTTTTGTAAATCACTAAATCGCATCGTTCCTTCAATAAGAAGATCTCGAATGATTAAAAAAGTCCACTTTGTTCCGATCACGTCGAGTGTTTTCGCAATGGGACAAATTTGCCCTGGTGTTCCTTTTGTTAATTCAATTGGATCCATGCTACTCATAGAAACACACTCCTAAAAATTTTTTGACTGATTTCCTTTATGCTATCACAATTCTATCTTTACGGTAACTATATGAAATAAATATCACTACTTTCCAAAAGGAATCAACTATACATACAATATCAATAGCGACTAGACGCTATTTCTAAACTAAGGAGGCGATAAAAATGAATACAGAACACCGAAAAAGTAAACGGCCACTGGCACTGATTTCTCTCTTAATAAGTATCCTCGGGATTACGATTCTGATGACTGCGTGTAATACGCAAACATCAGAATACAAGACTGCTGCACCAGTAAAGAAAGAGATTCAACTGTTGAAGGATTTTCCCCAACCTAAATCAATGACCATAGATCCTTCATTAGATCAAAAGAAAGCTACAGAGATGGTTCATGCTGCGCAGCGCTTTTACGCATTTTGGAACAGCGGCAACGAAACTCTTATCCCGCAAACTGTTACAACAAATTTCGTTGATAACACGTTACCAAAAGGACGCCCTCAAGGACCAAAAGGCTTAGCATTTGCATCAAGCAATTTTCGTAAAGCTGTGCCGGACTTACAATGTAACATCGAGGACTTATTGGTAACTGGGGACAAAGTAACAGCTCGGCTATCATTCACTGGAACACATAAAGGGGATTTTGGAGAGAAAAAAACAACTGGTAAAGCTGTTAACTTCTTTGCGATTGATATTTTACGGATTAAAGATGGAAAGATTGTTGAAGATTGGCACTTAGAAGATAATCTAACTCTTATGCAACAACTCGGCGTCATACCTGAAAATTAATCTCTAGAACTCATAACACATTTATAAGATAAAGGGGATAAATAAAATGAACAATATACTAATTATCAACGGTCATCAAACATACAGATCAGCGGAGGGAAAACTAAATAAAACTTTGACAGACAATATGGTGAATGCATTGGGTACAAAAAACAATGTACAAACAACAGTCATTCAAAACGGATATGATATCGAGGAAGAACAAAGTAAGTTTTTATGGGCGGATATTGTAATCTACCAAACGCCTATTTATTGGTTCAATGTTCCAGGATTACTGAAAACATATATGGACGAAATATATGCTTACGGATTATTTTTCAAAGGATCCGAGCAATACGGAAGAGGCGGATTATTAACTGACAAATACTATATGTTTTCGACTACGTGGAATGCTCCCGAAAAAGCATTTAACGATCCAGCACAATTCTTTGGAGGAAAAAGCTTAGAAGAAACACTCAGTCATTTACACCAGATGCAAGAGTTTATCGGTATGAAGCCGTTAAAGAGCTTCGCTTGCTATGATGTAATAAAGAACCCTGATGTTGATAAATTTGTATCTGAACTAAATACACATCTAGAAGAAGTATTACCACTTTCACTTTAATTCACTTTCACATTAGAAAAGCCCCCTTCAGAAGATCTGAAGGGGGCTTGCAAATTATAATCAATTTTCATACGTATCCCAGTTGAACTCTTATTACTTAATCGTTCCCATCGCACCAACTTTTACACTTACCTTAACATTTACATCCCCCTCTGCCAATGCCTTACCCCATTGATTTTGGACTTTTTTCCACTCTGGATATGTGTAAGTTCTTGCATATGTACCAAGTCCAATAGGGTCGATTTCGGCAGCTTGTATTTTCTTTATTAAATCCTTAAAATCAGCTTCCAGCTTAGTTTCAATAGCTTTTTGCAGCTTTTCCGCGTCCTTTCTTGTATTGAATGGAAAAAGCCGTTCTGTAATGGCGATTCTCATCTTTACATCTATATTAAATATAAAATGACTGTCATATTTTACTTTTGTCTTTACCTTGATGTTTTGAGCAGCAAAGCTTATCCAATCTTTATTACGGTCATTCGATTTCGGCTTGATTGCAAGTGTAAATAGAAACTCGCCTTTATTTTCGTGTTGTAAAATGCGTGATAAGCTGTTTTCATCCGGTGTTAGCGTTAATTTATATCTGCCTTTTTCGTCCAACAGGGCTGTTCCTGTCACCCATACTCTATTCTTTTTTTTCATCTCGGTAATACTCGCTGTCATCCCTTTATCTTTCGTTTGTTGATGCAATTTTTGAAGAGTTGTTTTTACCGTGACATTTCTCATATAGGCGGTATCAACTAGTTTTGCTAAATACAAAGGGAGCCGAGGCTTATCTTTTGGATTATAAAAAATTACGTCCGAAACAGGTCCATCCACAGCGACAATTCGTGCAGTAACCGTATTTTTTGGATCACGGTAAAATGGGTCAAGATAATCTTCCCAGTTTTTTCGTTTCAGCAGCCGTTTCCCAATTAAAAAGACTTGCGTTTTGCTTCCCGATGTTAGCGCCATAACCGTAGCATCGAATTTCTCTCTAGAATTTCGAACCGTAACAGATTTCACACCAGTATTTTCTTCTTTCATCTTTGCTTCTTTATTAAACACAGGACTTGACATGTATACCAATAAATTATTATCGCGATCTAAATCCATACCAAGTATAAGAGTAAGGGAAACATCTTCAACATTTGTTTGATCAAAGCATCCAGTCATCGTGAACGTCAATAATAAAATGCAACATAATACCTTCCTTTTCAATGTATTCCCCTCCGGCTATACTTCTCATATACCCAGCTGTACATCCATAAAATCACAGGTGATATATACGTCAATCCTAATCCAGCATTTGAGATTGCCTGTTGCCAAGCCTCAGATTCATTCCAAGTAGGATGAGTTAAAAATACAAAACCGATAATGCACAATAATAGAACAATGACGTGAGAGCTATGATCTTCTTTTCCAAGTAATTGACTAGAACAAAATACAGCGCAGTATATGCAAGGGATCCAGGCTGTGGAAACAACAATTAGGTAAGCAGCCAATAAAACCATGTCAAAACGCTCCAAAAAACGAAATTCAATTACTTTAAATAAGTTTAGTACTGGTTGATTAAATTCTGTAATGCCATCAGGGCTAAAGTAAGCAAAACAAACAAGAGTAGCAAACAAATAGAATAACATCGTCAAAGTATTTGCAATAACAAATCCATGGACCGCGTACTGCTTTTTTTGTAAAAAAGGATACAAAAAGAACGTAATATCAAATCCTAAATAGGCAAAAATAGTAGTTGGCACAGCTGTCAATATCGGATTCCATCCATCCTTCAACAATGGAAAGAAAGGCAGCCAACTCCAGCCACCTCTTAGCGGTATCAAAAAAAACACCGGAATCCAAATCATCATATAAAAAGCGAGTTCGCAGTATCGTCCTATAATACGAAGACCGTTGCGTACAACAAGAAAGATAGGAATTGAAAACAAAGATATAATGATATAGTCAGGCGTTTTCGGAAGAAGCCACGCCTTAAGATAAAGCATAGCGTTCACAAGAACGATACCGGAATAACAAGCGAAGTATATCGTGTAAATAACAACTAGTGCTTTCCCAACTATTTTTCCAAACAATCGTATAAGAATGTCATAAAGCGTGTCTTCTGGATATCTTGCACATGTTTTAACGATAAAAATACCAGATATTGTGGAGAATACCCAGCCAATAAGTATAGCTATCCATCCATCTGTTCCAGCTTTTTCTGCAAGCACTCGTGGGAGAGCTAAAACTCCAGTTGCCACCTGCATTCCATTAATTAAAAAAATATACTGCATAAGAGTGATGTCATTATAGGCATACTTTTTCATAGTTTCACCTTTTATTGTGGTTTTTTCCTTGACGAATAGATTGAATAGCTCCCGTACCTTTAGAGCGGCTTCTCATTGCCCATAGAGGAAAGCGTACAAAAGCATCCTTCATATCTGCAAAGCGAAACGGTGCTAACGGAGTCCCATAAGGGGTACCTAGCGATTCAAGACTGATGAGATGTGCAATTAATGTCATCCACCCGATAACAAGTCCTACAATTCCAAACAAGGCAGCTGATATCATCATAGGAAACCGTAAAAACCTGATTGCTGCCCCCATATCATAATTCGGAATGATAAAAGAAGCGATGGCTGTAACAGCAACAACAATAATCATAATGTTACTTACAATTCCGGCTTGAACGGCCGCCTGTCCAATGATAATCCCGCCTACAATTCCAACTGTTTGACCAATCGGAGTGGGTAGCCGCAAAGCTCCTTCCCTCATCATTTCTAAAGTCATTTCCATAAGCAGTGCTTCCATAACTGGAGAAAATGGTACGCGCGTTCTTGATTCCGCAATAGATAAAAAAAGCTCCACAGGAATGACCTCAAAATTAAAGGAAATAAACGCAACATAACTCGCAGGCAAAAATAGAGCAATCAAAAAAGCGAAGAAACGAAGTATCCGAATAGACGAGGCAACTAACCAGCGTGTCCCGTAATCATCAACTCCTTGAAAAAAGGATATAAAATTTGTCGGAGCAATCAATACATTTGGAGAATGATCCACAACAACTACAAACCTTCCCTGGAGAATGTGAGATACAGCTAAATCGGGTCTTTCAGTTAATATAAATTGAGGAAACGGTGAATACGGATTATCTTCAATGAACTCGATAAGTTCACCCGTACTAATGACAGCGTCCACCATAATATCTTGAATCCGTGTTTCCAATTCTTCCAGTACTTCTTCGGAAGCTACATCTTTCAAATATAAAATGGAAATCCTCGTTTTGCTCCGCATACCAATTGTAATCTCTTTTAACATTAATTCTCGATGAGGAATATATCTCCGAATCAATGCGATATTTTGACTTCCAGTTTCTACAAACCCTTGATGAGCACCTTTTAGTGATATTTCATTCCTAGAATCTTCAATATTTCTTTGCGGCCATCCTTTCGTATCTAATTGATGCGCTGTAGTTTGGCCATGAATAAATAAAACGCTATCTCCTTCCAAAATAGCACTTTCAATTTTGGTCCACGTATCGACGACTTTGACCTGCCCTAATGTAATGGGCAGATCCGTGTTAGGATCACGGGCACTATTCATCAAAGGACTTAAAACATGATTTTGAATCGATTGCTTGTCCGTTAATCCAGACAAATAGACTAAAGCTGCTTCTAATCCATCGACTGTGATTGGAAACGGACGAATGACCAAATCAGGAGATTGACAGAAGAGTTGCTGAAGTTGAGCTATGTTCTTAGATAAATTAACGTCCAAGGGAGAATCTTCTATGTCTTTTTCCTGAAAATGAGTATTATTGTTTATTTGAAGAGACTTTGAATTACGTCTACCTTTTAATGGTTTCAGAAAATTAAACATAAACTCCATCCCTTTCTACATTTCATAACTATTTTTTATTATGTATTCTTTAAGGGAAAATATTCTAATAACCATTCTGGCTCATTATTCACGAACTAATGGTACTCTTAATCAAATCCTCAAAACAAAAAGCATTTCTTTCTGTATGTATAATAGAAAGAAATGCTTTTTTGTTTTAGGGATAAAATAAATATTTTTAATTATTTTCGATTTTTATCTTTTTATTTCGTTCTAATTGAGCTGTAATGCCAGTGCGGTCAATTTGAATCCAGTACTCTACAATTTTCCCGCCTTCTACACGATACACCGCGCTAGCTAACTGAATGATAGGAAGTCCGGTTGGCTGAAATCCATCTACTTCACCAATATGAGTACCTGTTTGTTTCCATCGAACATATACACGATCTTGTTGAGATACTAACAATTCTTGAATTTCTAAAGTAAACGTACCATAAGCATCCAACATCTCTTGTACATGATCCGCATAATCCATAGGAGATCTTTCAACTGTTACTTCATCTTCAGCTTGAACTTGATGAGCCAACACTTTTTCTGCCATAAACTCTGTTACTAGATGTAGATTACGTCCTGAACGTATTTCTTCAAAAAATCTTCTAACTATAATCTCAGGCATCATATAACAATCGCTTCCTCTCAGTATTATTTTCTATGAAAATAGCAAAAAACACCTCATTTTGCAAATGAGGTGTTTTTGTATGTCGAATATCGTCGAGTGGTCTTTATGTTGTGTCGAAGCGCCGATATATTCGTCCCAAGCTACTTACTCTATTTTCCACTATACACCTTCGGACAGTCATTTCCAGTCGGTTCATAAAAACAATGATTCTTATATTGTCCTGCATGAGGTTGATCCCACCACGTAGGAGGACAATCGCCAACTGGACGAAAAAACCAAAGAGAATATACACCTGGCCATATACGAGCATAATTCAAACATTTTCTTGCCATTTCTTTGTCGCTCTCTCTTGCTCGTTGATAAAAATACCCTTTCGTCACTGCTTCAAATCCGCCTGGCTGCTGATACACCATTTGTTCAATATTTGTAATTTGTTTAAAATCCAAACAATCGCACATTACACGATTCACACCAACTGTTCCTACTGCCATCATACCTTGTTGCCCTTCACCTTCTGCTTCCGCTCTCATAAGACGAGCAAGTAAATCGACATCACTTTCTGAATAGGCAATTCTCGTCACTTTTATCCCTCCGTTCTCCCTATAACTATATGCAGCAAGGAGCATTTGTTTAAAAAAGACATGTTCTAAATAACAAAAAACCCGAATAGGTTAACTTGTCTGCTACTCGGGTTACAGTATAATAAATGATCTAATTATTTAACTCTTTGACGAAAGAATAGGATTTCACCTAAAACAAACAATATCAAAACTTAACTGTTTGCTGGGACTCATAATGTCTACATTCAACTACGAGTCCTAGCAAATTGTTTGTTATTCGCAATTTTGAAATTTTTTCGGTGATAAAATAGTTTCCATAAGTTTTGTAAGTAAAAAAACTAGTTACAAAACTGGCTAAACAACCACTTTGAGAGACACTCCCACTATTTCACAATCCCTCCCATATATGCCGAAATATCAACGTTTAATGCTTGCGCTAAACGCATACCATACTCTCGATCTGCACGGAAAAAATTACAAATTGCAAGCAATTTTGTTTGTTCATGTACATCTTTTAAATCATTTGCTAGGTTCGCAATTAAGTTATCTTTTTCTTCTTGAGAGAATGAACGATAACGCTCACCGGCTTGTTGGAAATCGTTTGGCTTCTCAATTTTTTCACGAGTTACATAACCTGTAAGTTTCATAGTTGAATCTCGATACGCTGGATCTTCAGTTGGATTTTCAGTATGACGACTTGGTTCGTAATTGATTGTGGATGATTGTTGATTTACTTGCATGAAACCATCACGTTGCTGATTATGAACAGCTGCATACGGACAGTTTACAGGTATTTGTAAGTAATTTGCTCCTAAGCGATAACGCTGTGTATCCGGATAAGAGAATAAGCGTCCTTGTAATAATTTATCCTCAGATGGTTCAATACCAGGCACAGTTGCACTCGGTGAAAATGCCGCTTGCTCTACTTCTGCAAAGAAATTTTGCGGGTTACGATTTAATGTCATTGTACCTACTTCAATTAATGGAAAACGGTCTTCTGGCCATATTTTTGTTGGATCTAGTGGATCAAACTCTAAAGAATCCATTTTATCTAGTTCCATGACTTGTACATGAAGATCCCATTTTGGATAATTCCCATGCTCAATCGCATCAAATAAATCACGAGTTGCATGGTTAAAATCTTTTCCTTGCATTTGTTCTGCCGCTTTCGCATTAAAGTTACGTACACCTTGTTGTGGCTTCCAATGATATTTTACGTACACAATTTTTCCATCTTCGTTTACCCATTTAAATGCATGAACACCGAAGCCCTCCATTTGACGGTAGTTTGCAGGTGTACCGTAATCAGAGAATACCCATGTTAGCATATGAGTCGATTCTGGTGATAACGTCATGAAATCCCAGTAACGATCCGGTGTTTGAATATTTGTATCAGGTGCTGGTTTTAAAGAATGAACCATATCAGGGAATTTGATTGCATCACGAATGAAAAATACGGGTAAATGATTACCAACAAGATCATAGTTTCCTTCTTCTGTATAGAACTTTACTGCAAAGCCTCTTGGATCACGAGCTGTTTCTGGAGAACCTTGGCCATGGATAACAGTTGAAAAACGAACAAATACAGGTGTTTCTGTTTCTTCCTTCTGTAAAAATGCTGCTTTTGTATATTCTTTCATACTATTTTTTGTTACGAAAATACCATGGGCACCAGCACCACGCGCGTGTACCACACGCTCAGGAATACGTTCGCGATCAAAATGAGCTAACTTTTCTACTAAATGATAATCCTCTAATAAGACTGGTCCACGGCGACCTGCTGTGCGAGAATTTTGATTATCTCCTACAGGAGCACCTTGGTTTGTTGTTAAACGATTATTAAGATTCATTTCTGAAATCCTCCTTTTAAATAAAAATTATTTATTTAAAATTATTATAATCTAATTATTATTAAAAAGTGACTCCATTGTCAATTATTTATATAAAATTTTTTCACTTTTTAAAAACTATTACTACTAAATAATGAATAAATACATCTTAGTCATCTCGCATATCTACTCTTTTCTATTCAAAAAAGCCGTCTCAAAAGGTCATTATTCAACGACCTTTTGAGACAGCTTACATGTACAGCTTTATTTTATTTTCATCAATACAACGCAATTTACTTACCGGTCTTCCTACCTGCTGATAAACCATTTCATTTTCTAAAACTCCGATTTCAATTAAAAATATGACATACTTTCGAATAGACACTCTTGAAATTCCAACTAATTGTGCCATTTCATCTGTTGTAAATGCGTTTCCACGGAGCGATTCTATTTGTTTCCAAATTAACTGCAATGTTTGTTTTGTTAATCCTTTTGGAAGTTCTTTACTTACGTGAGATTCTACTTTTTCTTTTTGTAAAATCAGTGCATCTAGTTCAGATTGATTAATCTTTTGTTGCGCCTTCATAAATCTAAATTTCTCACGATATGCAGTTAACGCTTCCTTAAAACGTTCAAATGTAAATGGTTTAATTAAATAGTCGACAACTCCATATTGCAGTGCTTTTTTAATACTTGCCATATCATGTACCGCTGAAATCATCATAACATCAGTTTCTTTTTCTTTATTGCGGATATGCAATAACAATTCAAACCCTGTATCACCAGGCATAAAAATATCAAGCAGTATAAAATCTATATGAGATTCCTCTAATATTTGTACTGCTTCGTTTACGGATTTAGCTATATGAACAAGTTCAAATCCTCCCACTTGTTCTAAATAATGCTTATTTAGCATCGCCACCATTGGGTCATCTTCTACAATTAAAACTTTGATCATTTTCCTATCTCATCCCTACTTTTATATGGTATTTCAATTGTAATGGTCGTTCCCTTTCCTAAGACGGAATCGATATATATATTCCCTTTTATGCGCCTTATGCTTTCATTTACAAGATATAAACCATACCCTCGATTTTCACCTTTTGTGGAATATCCTTTGACGAATATTTTATCCACTTCTTCTTTCGGAATTCCATTTCCTGTATCGGTAACTTTAATAATCAATTTATCATGATATTGGACGGAAACGTGTACTTGCTTATATTCACAACTCGCCACCGCATCTAGTGCATTATCAATTAAATTTCCTCCAATTGTAATGAGCTCATGAATCAATCTCTCATCATCTGGATCTGGTAAATACGAATCCTCACTTATAGTCAGTTCTATCCCCTTTTCTCTCGCATAGCTAAGTTTGCCAAGCATAAACCCTGCAAACACGGGATTTTTTATTTTCCTCATCACACCGCCAATTTCATATTGATGCTCTGATACCATGCTACTAACATACGTCTCTAATTCTTCATAATTTTTCATATGTGTTAGCCCTAATACAACGTGCATCTTATTCATAAATTCATGAGATTGTGCTCGTAAAGCCTCTGCATATAGTCGAATACCCGTTAACTGCTCTGCTAATTTTCTCATTTCCGTTTTATCACGAAATGTTGCAATGACACCAACAATTTCACCCTTTACGTATAACGGAACTCGATTCGTAACAATTGTAATCCCATGTAGACTTTGTTCCTCATCGAACTGCGCTGCTCCCGTTTGTAATACTTCTTTTATCCTTGTGTTCGGCATATACTGCTCAATGTCTTTACCAATACACTCTTCTTTAATTCCGCTTTTCTCAATTAATCGTTTCGCTTCGTTATTAATTAAAGTAATCCTCGCATCTTTATCAATCGCAATAATTCCTTCTTTGACGGATTGTAGCATCGTATTCCGCTCTTCTAAAATTTTTGAGATTTCACTAGGTTCGAGGCCAAATAAAATTTTCTTAATATGTCTAGCTAATAAAATAGCACCTATAATACCAACTAAAATTCCAACACTAACACCGATGTAAATAATATGTCTACTCTCCTTAACCCTTTCTTCCACATTATCAGCTGAAATTCCAACAGCAACAACCCCGATTTGTTCTTTCGCTTCAGAAAAAATCGGTACAAATACGCGCATAGATCTCCCTAATGTCCCTTTTGCCATTGATACATGTTCTTTTCCTTTCATGGCTAAGCCTTCATCGCCCCCTACAAAATGTTGGCCGATCTTCTTAGGATCTGGATGAGACTTTCTTATTCCATTCATATCCATGACTACGATGAATTGAACATCTGTATTTTTTAAAAGTCTATTCGTATACGTTTGAATCTCAGATACATCTTTTCTTCCCGCTAAAGCATCGATTACGAGCGGTGAATTTGCTGTAATACGTGCAACTGCTTTAGCTTTTTCCATTTGGCTCTCTTCTGTCATACGCTCAACATGATGACTAATTAAAATATCTGTTACAAGCAAAGACAATATGACAACCGTACACACCAGCAATGTAATCGTTGGCCATAAACCTAACAAGTTTTTTCTTTTTCTCATCTCTCTATTTTCTCCCTTATTTCTTCTATCCCGCATGAAAAATCTATATTTACTTATTCTCTTTAATAAAAACAACACTTTTTATAAGTAAAATCATCTACATTACTTTACTAGTTTTAATACAAATATACTATAGTTCCAAAAGGTCCATACAGACTTCTAGATTTTGGTACAAAAATAGAAAAAGGAGCATAAAGTGAAATTTCCATTCGGAGATGCTTTTCCTCCGAATGGTTAGTTAGTTGAACCAATCGGGATTTAACGGGCAGTTATCCCCCATCTATCTTCTTCGGATTCCTCACAATCTTGAGGTGGGAGTCTTACTGCCCACGAATAGCGGGATAAAATTTGCTGAAAAGCTACTTGACACCCGAGTGAATTATTTTTAAAACAGTGTAAAATTACACTCTAGGAGATTTGAAACTATGAAGCAAAAAAACATGTATAGATTATCTCTCATACAATTACTTGCTTTCGTACTTAACCTATTTATCTTCTCCTCAACCATACGATTTTTACCTTGGTTTATTGAAGATGCTGTAGGTTGGTTTGGGGTCCTTATTACTGCTCCCTTACTATTAATTATTGCTGTAATGATGATATATCTTCAGGAAAGTAAAGGGTATGTGATATCAAGAACGAAAAAAATCATTCCTTTTATTGCATCAATTTTTTCAATCTGTATCGTATTATTAAATATCACAGACTTATCTGTTATAACCGCTCTTATATTTAACTTTGGAATGATCATTATAACTGCTATATTTTTGTTACAAGATTTCTTCACACTTAATAAAAGTTAAGATTTTGAGTATAGATTCAAAAGAATGCGAATTAGAACACTCTATTTCCAAAGATTATACTAGTGGTGATTTTAAACAAACAAAAAAGATATCCATGAGTAGCAATGGATACCTATTTAATTTAACAAGCCAAAAGAACAACAAATTATAAAGTGAAACTTCCATTCAAAGTTTCACTTTATTGTTCCGCAGAATAGTTTGGCATCATTGTGATTTGCGCCACTCCTGATTGAATAGCTGCTTTTGCTACCGCAGCTGCTACACTTGGTACAACTCTTTTATCCAGTGGATTTGGAATAATGTAATTTGCATTTCGTTCTTCATCTGTAATAATGTTAGCAATTCCGTACGCCGCAGCTAATTTCATTTCCTCTGTAACATCTGTTGCGCGGACATCTAATGCACCGCGGAATATACCTGGAAATGCCAATACATTGTTCACTTGGTTTGGATAATCAGAGCGTCCTGTTCCAACAACAGCTGCCCCAGCTTCCAGCGCATCCTCTGGGAATATTTCTGGCACGGGATTCGCCATTGCAAACACGATTGGATTTGTATTCATTGTCTTTACAAGTTCCTTTGTTAATACGTTAGGAGCAGATACACCGATAAAAATGTCTGCGCCGTGAATCGCTTCTTTTAATGTTCCATGTACATGTTCACGGTTTGTTTCTTTAGCAATCTCGATTTGTGCTGGGTTCATCCATGATTCTCCTTCACAAACAACCCCTTCTAAACTTACTAATGTCATATGCTGTGCGCCTGCTTTTAATAACAATTTACCAATCGCAATCCCTGCAGAACCAGCACCATTAATGACGATCTTTACTTCATTCATCGTTTTATTTACCACTTTTAACGCGTTAAGCACCGCAGCTAAAACAACAATTGCTGTTCCGTGCTGATCATCATGGAACACTGGAATATTCGTTTCTTCTTTTAAACGCTTTTCAATTTCAAAACAACGCGGTGCTGCAATATCTTCTAAATTAATACCTGCAAATGTAGGCTCTAAATTTTTAACAATGGTTACGATTTCATCTACATCCGTCGTTCCAAGACAAAGCGGAAATGCATCGACATTCGCAAACGTTTTAAATAAAATACTTTTTCCTTCCATAACAGGCATAGCTGCTTTCGGCCCAATATCGCCTAATCCAAGCACTGCCGTTCCATCTGAAATAACCGCAACCATATTACCGCGTGCCGTATAATCGTAAGCTGTTTCTTCATCTGCAGCAATCGCCTTACAAGATTCAGCTACACCTGGTGTATATGTCAAACTTAAATCATCTGCTGAATTCACTTCTACTTTACTTGTAATTTCAATTTTTCCTACTAACTCTTTATGAAGCAATAATGAACGTTCCTTAATTTGACTCTCTAACATAGAAATAATCTCCTCCTAATTTGACAAGCTAGCTACGTCTTTACATAGCTAGCTTGTCTGCATACATTACGAAAACATTTTTAATAAAATTGATGCTGTTACAACCATCGCTGCTCCGCCTAAACGTGTTGAAATTTGTGCAAATGGCATTAATTCCATACGGTTTGAAGCTGATAAAATCGCAACGTCTCCTGTTCCACCTAATCCGCTATGGCATCCTGTTACAATCGCAGATTCAACTGGGTACATTTTCATGACTTTTCCAACAAGAAAACCAGACGCTATCATTGTTACTACTACTGATGCACACACCGCAACATATCCAACTGAAAGAACAGCTGCTACATCTTTTAACGGAATGTATAGCAATCCTAAACCAACCATTAATGGCCACGTTAAGCTTGTCGAAATAAATTTATATAAGTGATATGCACCTTGCTCCATTTTTGCTGGCATTAATTTGAAGTATTTTACAAGTGCTGCTGAAAAGATCATAATGATTGCCCCTGGAATACCAATAAATTTAGAAGCCAATCCACCGAAAATAAAGAACGTACATGCAATTAATAAACCTGCTCCCATTAATGAGAAGTCAATTGGTTTTTCTGTATTTTGTTCTTTTAATAATTCATCTTGATCACCTGTTCTTACCAACATACCATTACCGCTAAGCTCTGGTTTTTTCTCACCTAATCGCTTCATATATCCAGCACCTACAATCGCAAACATATTTCCGATAACCGCTGCTGGAATAAGCTGAGATACAAATGTTGCTGATGATTGATGTAAAATGTCACTGTAAGCTAAGGAAAGTGGTAAAATCCCTTCTCCGATACCACCGCTCACAATTGGTACAATGATAAAGAAGAATGTTCGCTTCATTTCAAATCCAAATAATGATCCAACTAATAATCCAACTGCAATAGAAGCGAGTGTTCCTACAACTAACGGAATAAACATGCGAATAAAGCCTTGCACTAACACTTTACGGCTCATTCCTAAAACACTTCCGATTACTAAACAAGAAATATATAAATATAAAAAGTTCGATTTTTTCATTAACATATTCACAGCATCCATTGAAGCTGGGTTCATCCAATTAAAGAACACAAGTAATGAAGGAATAAATAATGAAAGAATTGCTGGTCCACCAATGTTCTTTAAAATTGGAATTCTCATTCCGATATCACCTAAGAAAATTCCCATAATCATAATAACTGCAAATCCACCAATCATATCAGCAGGCAACTTATTATATACAGATGCTCCGTAAATAACAGCCGCTAGCACGATATATAAAGGCAACGGTATAACACCAATTTTTATATTCATGATTTTTGAAACGAGTGATTCCTGTTTTGTTTCTACTTCACCTACAGGTGACACCGTTTCCATTTTATTTTGAATCCCCATAGAGGCACCCCCTTATGTTGTTACTCACAATATTAAAACGCTTTCAATAGTAAAAACAGATTTTGTAAGTTTTGTAATTGGTTTTGTAATTAAAAAAACGAGATTGGTAAAAAACGCTATCCTTTTTATATTTCTACAAAAAGAATAGCGTTTTTTTCTACATAAATACGGACTGCTTTTTTTATATATTATTTCACACCTAACTTTTCTTTTGCCTTCATAGGTAATTCATTCATTGTTACCTCTTCGTAGCTTTGAATTCCATGTGTTTTGTCAGGATATTCACCATTTACATACACACGAAGAAATGCATGTAGTTTCAAGTTTTTGTTTGCAAAAAATTTAACAGTTACTTCCTTCCCTTTTTCATCATATGCCTTCATTGTATACCAATACGAAATGTGCTTTTTTCCATCATCACCTTGCCAAGGTTCTTCTTTTCCATTCTCTGTGATTTGAACATAATATTCTTTCGTTCCCCATTTTTTAATATTTAATACATCGTTTTTCTCAGCAACAGCCAAAACTGCTACTGAAGATAGTAAAAATAATAAAACACATGTCATAACACCTACTACATATTTCTTCAAATCGTTCACGCCTTTTCTATGAATTTGCAATGTATTATCCTTTTGTATCGTAAAGGTTTTGTGCGTGATTTATTATCGATTTAGGTGACGTAAACATTACATTTCTGTAATGATTAAATCTTTATCACAGATATTATCCAAAAATCCTAATTATCGAATTAATAGGAAAATTGTCTATTTTTTGTTGATTTATTTTATTTTTAGTGTTACACTTACAATCACAAAGAGAGAGTAACGAAAACCCTCTGTATTCCAAGAAGTATAAATATTCATTTTTTTGCTTGTTTACTCTATTTCCACTTGTTTAACATGTATGTGCAGTTACCACTCTTTCTTTGCTGTCCTGTCATATCAAACCAAATACCTTAAACTTTTTGAGGTTATTTGGTTTGATATGTATTTTATCTATTTTTTATGATTTTTGAAATTCAACTAAATTATTAACTCAGAAACTTGTATGTTTTTTACGATACAAAAAGTCCCTTTAGATTTTTTCTGAAGGGACTTTTTTTGGTTTCTAGTTATATCGAGGTATTATAAACAAGTAAAAAGCTAAAAGCTCAAAATACGAACTGTTTTCTGCGTTGCATTTAATTCAATAGTTGCTCCAATTGGCATTGTTACAATAGGATGTGTATGGCAGCAATCAAAATCCACTAAAATAGGGATATCAAGGTCCCCGATTACTTCGAGTAAAATGTCAGATGGCGCTAACCCTGTTCCTTGATCGTCAAACTGTTCATGCTTTCCTAAGATTACGCCGCTAACCTTGTCGAACACACCGTTTATTTTTAGGAAACTAAAATGCTTTTCAACGATCGCTGCTGTTTTTTTACAGTCTTCCATCATGAAAATATCTCCCTTATTAATAGCAGGCATATAAGGACTTCCCCATATACTTAACATTGTCGTCAAATTTCCAGCTATTAACCGACCTGTTGCTACACCTTCTTTTACACAAATCCATTCATTCGGATAACTTTTTTTTGGCCGATTTTGTGTCTGCCAATTTAATTGCTCATCTGTCCAAAAAGGATATACAGGATACTCATATGGAAGTGCTTCACTTTTTATTAGCACATCTTCAAATGATAAAAATGTATCATTTACATACGGAGGAAATTCTCCCAATGAAGAAATCAAGGAAGGTCCATAAAATGTTTGAATACCTGTTTTAGCATAAATACCTAATAAAATTGCTGTAACATCTGAATATCCAACAAAAATTTTAGGGTGTTGTTTTATTGCTTCGTAATCTAAATAGGGAAGTAAAGAATTTGAATTACTCCCTCCAACAGACGACATAATACACTTAATCGCTGGATTTCGAATGAGTTCATTCAACTCTTGAGCACGATCCTTTATACTTCCAGATCGATATCCATCATGTTTCCCAGTAAGACTTCCATCAACTATACGAAATCCTTTACTTTCCATAAACTGTTTGGAGCGTTTGAATCTATTAGGCGATGTATATGTACCTGGCAGTGATGGTGAAAAAATACCTATTTGATCTCCTTTGTTTAACTGAAACAATCCTTTTCACTCCTATATATGTATTACCATGTGATATCCACTTATTTAATATAGCCCAATATTAGTTTAAATGCTTCTGATGTAAAGTGAAACTTCCATCAGTGGGTGGGTTTTTCATCCCCCGCTAATGGTTAGTTGAACCAATCGGGCTTTTACGGGCAGTAAGCCCCCCACTCCTCGCTTCTCTCTCAATATCGAGGTGGGGGTCTTACTGCCCGCGAATAGCGGGATAAATCTCAAATTTGATCAAAAGATGTAATTCCAACAATATATTCATGTGCCTAGCTTTCCAGCTTTAGTAACTATATTAAATTCTTATAAGTAGTCTTATATCAGTCTGTAAAATTGTCGAATTATAAAGAAAATTGTCTATTTTTTGTTGATTTATTTTATTTTTAGTGATAAACTCATAATCATAAAGAAAGAGTAGAAAAAAAACACCCTATAAGCTTTGTATTTTTCTGAAAATTTAGTTTTCAAACCATTTCACTTTCATTGACATTCTTGTGCTTATCTAACTCTTTCTTTTTTCCAAGAAGCTGTCACAAAGCTAGTACTTTGGGGCGGCTTCTTTATTTTATGCAATTAGCTCCTTAAAAAAGAAAAAACCTGCGCATTATTGCGCAGGTTCTGTACGATATTTTGCTTCAACGCGGTAAATACGATTTCCCTTGCTTGAGAATTTTTCTTCGTATTCCGTCATAATGTTGCCTTCAAAATCACTATTGTGAAGGTCTAAGCTAATATACGGCAGCAGCATGCCATATTCCGCCATACTTGTAAGAGAGTATTCGAATAGAGCTTGGTTATCTGTTTTGAAGTGAATTTCTCCGCCCTTTACAAGTACTGTTTCATAGTTACGTAAAAACGTTTTATACGTTAAACGGCGTTTTTCATGACGATTCTTTGGCCATGGATCAGAAAAGTTTAAATAAACGCGATCAATTTCATTCTCCGCAAAAAATACTGTTAAATCTTCTGCGTCTTTATTAATTAATTTTAAATTCGGCACTGCTTCTTCAATTAGTTTATCAAGTGCATCTACAACCACACTTGTAAACTTCTCAATTCCAATATAGTTTACATCGGGATTTGCTTTTGCCATTTCGTACATGAAGCGGCCACGTCCTGTTCCAACTTCAATATGAATTGGGTTGTCGTTACCAAACAACTCTTTCCATTTCCCGTTATGTTCTTCCGGATTTCCAATTACAAACTGCGAATATTCTTTCGTTCGGTCCATTGCATATGGTTTATGTCTTAAGCGCATAGTTCTCTCCCTCTCTGCATTTCAAGATGTGTGTATCAAATAAAAAACCAAGTACGTACGAGCACTCGGTCCGTTTGTTTCTAGTATAAGATTTGCTATTTTGATGGAAACTACAAAGTGTATTACATACAACTTTCATCAGCTCTTCGCTGGCGGTACACTACGCTCGTTTCATTGTTACGATAACAACTGAAAAGGATGTGTCAAAAATGCCACTTAACCATGAACATCAAATGGCAATCTTAAAAGACATCTTAGTCAATCATCAAAGTGATTGCTGTGGAACGGTTTCTGAGTGTGAACAATTAGAACGTCTCATTCAATCATTACTCGTAAATGACAGTGTGAGCAATGAGGTCAAAACGATGCTAAACGATGTATATTACTATAGTCAATCGGGTAAATTGTCTCCTGATTTAGACGGCCATATTTCTGGTCATCAAGAACAACTGTCACAATGGATTACAGGAATGGATAGTTTTTCTTAAATTATTCTGAAGCGAGTAGTTGTATTAAATATTGAAGCCAATATTCTGCTTCTACTTGCTTATTTTTTGCTGTGTACCATTGTACGAAAATCATACATTGCAGTGTAACATACCATTTCATACGGCTTAGCAAAGAATCAGTCAGTTCTAATCCATAATGCTCAAGCCACTCGTGCCATTCATCCCTTGGAATATACCAATGGAGTAGCATTCCAATATCAAGAGCTGGGTCTGCAATAACTGCTCCGTCCCAATCAATCAAGAACAATTCATCATCATCTGTTAATAACCAATTGTTATGATTCACATCGCAATGACAAACAGCAAGATTATCAAATTCTACATGCTGAAGGGACTTTTGTAAATACTGAAGTCCTTTTTGAATGATTTCATTTTGCTTTACATCCTCTTGCAAAGTGAGAAGCACTTCTTCTAATATATCTTGCGCATGCAAGGGCTGTTTACCAAGCTTTTGAATCATATGCACTAACGCTTCAGAAGAATGAATTTTTTTCAGCAATGCTGCAACTCGCTTAGATTTCATATCTTCTGGCTCTAACCTTTGTCCTGGCAGCCACCTTTGTGCTGAAATGACATCGCCATTTGTTAATCGCCTTGTCCAAAGTAGCTTCGGAACAATCCCTTCTGCTGACAATACCGCAAGAAAGGGCGATGAATTGCGCTTTAAAAATAGTTTATGTTGTTCATTGTGCGCAATGTAGGCATCTCCTGTCGCCCCTCCGGCTGGTATTACTTTCCACTCTTCTCCTAACAATTGTTCCAACCATTCCATGTTCATTACCCGTTAACAATTCCTTATCTTTTATAGTTATGAAAAGAAACAAACAAGCTGTTCACTCTTTTACTTTATTTTACAAAAACAATAATATATATGGCAACTTATCTGAATAGCCACCTTTGTCAATTCTACATTTATTATATTCGCATCGTCAAGGGTCGATTCGTCACATTTTCGCCAATATATAGGTACTAATCGGTGCAATAACAAATGTATCTCCATCAAATGAAGAAATTGGACTCTCTGCTGCATTTTTATCGTTCGCAAGTACATGCCATACACCGCTATTTGGCAATGAAACAGTTTGCTCTTCTATTCCGTTATGAAAGAACACAACAATTTCTTTCCACTTCCCAAACTGCTGTACATCCTGTAAGTAATACGCGATAACAGAAGGAACCGTATTTAAGAAGGACATATACCGCTTAATCAACTCAGACGACGCAAAACGAAATGCTCCGTGTGATTTTCGAATACGAATCATTCCTTTTATATAGGAAATATTTTCTTCTTCTCGCTCTTTTTGATCCCAGTCCATCTGATTGATGCAATCCGGGGCATTATAACTATTTTCATTTCCTTGTTTTGTACGGTAAAATTCTTGACCAGCATGTAAGAACGGAATACCTTGTGCTAATAATGTCATTGTCGTTGCGAGGCGGTGACGACGTTTTTGCAATTGTTCCTCTTCTTTACTGTTGCTTGCAATCTTATCCCACATTGTCATGTTATCGTGACATTCTACATAATTAATGCTTTGCACAGGCTCTTGAAATAAACTAGACGACTTTAAATAAGGAACACTTCCTGTAAGTAAATATTGGATATGCTCTTTATTTGTTGTTTCACCAAGAGCGTAGCCGCTTTTTTGGACATCAAATGTACTTCCCTTGATTCCATCTCGAAATTGATCATTAAACTGAGCAATATATGGTATTTGGATTGCATTTTGTAACGTTGCTTTCTTATTAGCAGCAAGCGGTGTTTGCAAATCCCATCCTTCACCTAGTAATACTACATGTTCTTTCACTGTATTTGTTTTTTCACGAATTTCGTTCATTGTATCAACATCTAAAATACCCATTAAGTCGAAACGAAATCCGTCCACATTGTATTCTGTTAACCAATATAATACCGAATCGACAATAAATTTACGGACCATATTACGCTCTGATGCAATATCATTTCCAACACCCGTCCCATTTGACGGCATCCCATTTTCATCGTGCCGAAAGTAATATCCTGGTACAAGCCTCTCAAAAGAAGATGTTTCTCTTTCGTATATATGATTATAAACAACATCTATAATAACGCGTAGACCATTTCGATGAAGTGCTTGAATCATTTGTTTACATTCAACAATTCGATTGTACGGATCAATCGGATTTGTTGCATAACTGCCATTTGGAACGTTGTAATATAACGGATTATATCCCCAGTTATACGTTGTGAACGGCTGCTCCTCATCTACTCCAGCATAATGATGAATGGGCAATAGTTCGATATGTGTAACTCCTAATTCCTTTATATAAGAAAGAGCTGTGAACGTCCCATCTTTTCCTACTGTTCCTTCTTCCGTTAAACCGAGGTACTTTCCTTTATTACTCGCACCGCTATTAGGATGAATCGTCATATCACGAATGTGTGTCTCATAAATAATGGCATCCGTCATAGAAGTCATTGGCGGTAACGGTTCATGGTCTTGTACATACGTTTTCGCAAGATTTACGACGATTCCATATGTGCCGTTTAAAGAAACTGATTTTGCATATGGATCAACTGCTTCTCGCCAAATAAGATTAATACAGACAAGAAATGTATATTGAGCACCATCCCAGTCTCCCGACAACTCATAGCACCAAACGCCTTTTTCTTGTCCATTCATTTCATAATCTGTATATACATCGGCGCTTTCATAAATACGAACTTTTGCTTTAGTGGCTGTTGGTGCCCACACTTTAAACTTAGTTTGTTCCTTTGAATAAGAAGCTCCTAAATCGCTTCCCTCGTACATATATAACTCATCAAACTTCGCTGTTCGAATGACAGCACCCATCTGCAAATCTGTTTCTACGCCGCGCTCATCACATATGATATAACACTGATTCAGTGTAATTGGTTCACTCACTTTACATTCATATTTTATTGCATGTGGAAGAGAGATGATACGTTCGATTGAGAGCTCCCATTCATTTGCATCTTGTTTTAAATGGAAGATGCTACTCGTTCCGTACGCATGCGGAAGTAAAATTGTGATTTTATCCATTTCATCTAAATATGCTTCAAACGTACGCTGTATGTTTAACATATGTACTCACATCCTCCCAAGAGACATTCCATTTTCTATAGTATATTCAAAAAATCGGAAAACGTTTTCAAGCTTGTGTCTTCTGTAAAGATATTTCATGGATTGCCTCATACTTCGGTACCTGGTCTACATGAGTTTCATATAAGGTTACTGTTTCGACTTCAAATGTACGCCGCGGTACTACTGAAAGCTGCTTCTCATCAAATTTTTCTTCACCTTTCCATTTACGAGCTATCGTAATGTGAGGGTGATACGGGCGTGTTTCTAATTGAAAACCATTCTGTTCACATATTGTATATACTTGTTTTTGTAAGTCAAACAAAGCCCTTTCTTCTTCCACTCCCACCCAAAAAACACGCGGCTGTTCTTTTCTTCCAAATGTATGACATCCTTGCAATGTAAGTGAAAAACGTGAAATTTTAGCTAGCTGCTGCAAGTCTTGTTTCAGTTTTTCAAGCTGCGTTTCCTCAGCACTTCCTAAAAACGACAGTGTAATATGATAGTCCTCTTTATGCACCCAAGAACGAAACAGGGCGGCTTCTTCTATCGTTTCTTTCCACTCTGCCAACGCGTTCTTTATCTCATTTGGTAATTTCACTGCAATAAAATAATGTCTCGCCATCTTCTCTATCTCCTTTTCCCGGCATTAAACTGTCTAACAAAATACATCCAAGCAGGATTTTTCACTATTATTAGTGTGAAACGTCTTCTTATTCTCCATACATACAAAAGAAGCCGCTCTCCTTGTAGAGAGCGGTTCATGTATTGCTGCTACTATTTTGCTAATTCATAAATAGCATGCGCATAGATAGCTGTCGCTTTTAATAAATCCTCAATTTCAATATACTCATCTTTTTGATGCGCTAATTCTTCTTTTCCTGGGAATAGAGGACCAAACGCAACACCAGCTTCCAATGAACGTGCATATGTACCGCCGCCGATTGCTAATAACTCTGCTTTTTCGCCTGTTTGCTCTTCGTATACACGCTGAAGTGTACGAATTAACACATGATTTTTATCTACGTGATGCGGACGAGAGTCTGACACAATTGTTATAGCAAAGTCCTGTGCACCCACATAATTCGTTAATGTTTGCAGCGTTCCTTCTAAGTTTGTTGTAACTGGATAACGAATATTTAATCCCAGTTTACCGCCCTCTTCTTTCGTATAAGAAAGAAGACCAACGTTTACTGTTAATGGTCCGGTAATCTCATCTGCATAAGCAATGCCAGCTTTTTTCCCAAGCGTATCATTTGTGAATGTTTCTGCCGCTAGGCTAGCAAATGCTGCGCCTTGCTCATCTAAAGAGATTGTCGTTAAGAAGTTCACAAGTGTTAATCCTGCATTTTCTCCTTGTTCAGGCGTAGAGCCGTGTGCAGAAATGCCTTTTACTTGCAATTTAACTGTATTTCCTTCCACAATTGCTTTTCCGTTTTTCTTTGCTTCTTCTACATATTGTTCATACTGACTTGCAAGTTCTGCTGCTTTTTCGCTCGTTACAACAGCTTCTGCAAAATCAGGAACCATATTTAAACGACGTCCAGATGAAAATGATACTAATACATTCTCTCCTGCTGCGTGTTCTTTTTTATTTTGAACAACATATAAATCGCAAATCCCTTTTTCAGCATTAATAATCGGGAAATCTGCATCCGGTGCAAATCCCATCGTTGGCATTTCTTCATGTTTGAAGTAATGATCCACGCATTTCCAATTACTTTCTTCATCTGTTCCTAAAATCATTCGAACACGTTTAGAAAGCGGCAATCCTAATTCTTTTACAATTTTCATTGCATAGTAAGCTGCCATTGTTGGCCCTTTATCATCAATTGCACCGCGTGCAAAAATTTTACCATCGCGAATATCCGCACTATATGCAGGAGTTGTCCAGCCGTCTCCTTCTGGTACAACATCAACATGACATAAAATACCAAGAAGTTCTTCTCCTTGTCCCATCTCTAAATGACCTGCGTATCCTTCTAAATTTTTAGAAAGAAATCCGTCAGCTTCTCCCTTATCTAGCATGAAAGATAATGCCTTTGCTACACCCTCTCCAAATGGTGCGCCTTCTTTTGCCGTCTCTTCTTCCCATACACTTTTAATTTGTAAAAATTGCTGTACATCGTGAATAAGAGTATCTTTTCGTTTCTCTACTTCTTGCATCCAATTTATGTTTGTCATACCTTCACCTTCTTCTCTATTCTCTCTTTCATCATAGCAAACGATTTCTTATTATGCTAGCAAGGAAAGGATTAATACCGAACAATTTAAATATTTCAGATAATTAAAATTGGTTTTTTCTTATTTTTCTCAAAATTTTTTGCAGGAATTTGACGTTTTCCGTAGAAATTTAGTAAGATAGTTGATAAAGAGAAACAAAATGTCAACAACTTTCTTTCTACAAACTCTATTACATGTTAAAATTTTGTAAAATTTGAGCAAGTTAGAGCATGATTTTTTTCATATGGAGTACAATGGAAGTAAAGACCTTCTTTCCTGAATGGGTCAAAAAACTTGTAGAGGAGTGGTTTTTTGATAAAACCTACAACTACTCGTATGCTAACACGCATTAAATCTATCTATATGTACATTAATGAGAAAGGCACCGTAACGACGCAAGACCTTGTAGATGAGTTCGGGATCACACCGCGAACGATACAGCGCGATCTGAATGTGTTGCAATTTAATGAACTCGTGTATAGCCCTTGCCGCGGCAAGTGGACAACAACAGGAAAGAAAGTGAGAATGACCTCGTGACAAATTTAACTTGATTTACAATATATCCCCTTTCTATACAGAGAAAGGGGATTCTTTTTCGTTTTCGGAATCGGTCTCAGGGTAATATATTAATTATCTAAACCCTCTGTTTGAGAATGATATGACTTCAGCATTTCTACTTCTTCATCTGTTAACTCACGATATTGCCCAAGTTCTAATTCCTCATCTAATACTAAAGGCCCCATCTCTGTACGTTTTAAATACACAACCTTTTTTCCAACTGCTTCAAACATGCGCTTTACTTGATGAAACTTACCTTCTGTAATGACAAGTTCAATTTCAGACACATCATCGCTTTGTAAAATCGTAAGCTCTCCTGGCTTCGTTTCATATCCGTCATCTAAAATAACACCTTTTTTGAACGCAGCAATATCCTCTTCTGTAACTTTCCCAGCTACTCTCGCAAAATATTTTTTCGGCACGTGCTTTTTCGGAGAAAGTAATTGATGCGCTAGCTTTCCGTCATTCGTTAATAAAAGAAAACCTTCTGTATCAATATCAAGTCTTCCTACTGGAAATGGATCAAAAATAGCATCTTCTAGTTCTAATAAGTCAACAACCGTTTCATGATTATCATCTTCTGTTGCAGAAATGACGCCTTGAGGTTTATGCATCATTAAATACACAAATTCTTTATACTCCACTACTTCTCCGTGAATCATAACCTCTTGTTCTTCCACATTCACATGATATTTTGCATCTTTCACCGGTACGCCATCTATTTTTACGATGCCGTCTTTTAATAGCTTCTTCACTTCTTTGCGGCTACCATAGCCCATATTTGCTAATAATTTATCTAATCTCATCGTTTCACACCTTCTTTTTATACTCAGAAAAAGAGAGGCGTACGATTACGCCCCTTTAGTTTTCACTTTAATTTTCAATCTACTACCAAGTTTACGCTGAATCTTCTCTAAAAATTCACCGCCAAGTACTCGTTCGATTACGCCTGTACGAAGTGCCAAATAGCCGTATACAGCCGCTCCTCCCATTGCGCAAATGCCTACTGTAACCAATGCTGCAAAACGGCTTGTCTCATATGGAAGCATAAAGGAAAGGATCCATAATAATAGCTTTACAACAATCACCATCGCTGCTGTTAACATTGCAATTTGGAACGTTCGTTTATATACAAGTTCAAATGAGAAATGGGCATGTTTTCGAATTTGTTTATTTGTATACCAAATGGATGCGAAGAACCCTACACCTGTTGCTACGACCGCACCAATTGTTCCAAAATAACGAATGAATAGCACGTTACATAAGAATTTTAAAATAATCCCCATTCCAAGTGCAATGATTGCATACTTTTGTTGATTTATCCCTTGTAAAATGGCTGCTGTTACTGTAAATAGTGCAAATAATAATGCGACTGGTGCATACCACATTAATACTTTTCCGCCAAGTGGATCAGCTTCGTAAAATGCTGTATAAATTGGATAAGCTAAAGCTGAAATTCCAATTACAGCTGGCAATGTTAAAAACATATTCACTTGAAACGTTTGTGTAATTTGCTGGTTTAAATAACGGAACTGCCCTTCTGTAAACGACTTTGTAATCGCTGGTACAAGCGTTAAACTGAACGCCGTTGCAAGCGATACTGGAATCATAATTAACTTATGTGTCCACATCGTAAAAATACCAAGAGCACGCTCTGCAATATCGCCTTGTCCAATTGCTTGCATAATCGAGTTAAATGTTAGCGCGTCAATTTGCTGATAAAGCGGAATCGTTAATCCAACTACAACATAAGGAATCGCATAAGCAAACAGCTCTTTAAATAGGTCAAATGTACGAACTGTTGATTCTGGTACGGTTTGATTGATGATGTATTGATTTAAATGATGCTTTCTCTTCATCCAATACCAAATGAGCACAGCTAGCGCTCCAACTGCGGAAACAAACGCTGCAAATGTCGCCACACCAACTGCTGTTGCGACAGAGCCCTTCAATACTTTTATTACGATAAAACTACCTGCAAGTAAAAATACGATACGAATAATTTGTTCAATAATTTGCGAAACTGTTGTAGGTCCCATTGATTGGTGACCTTGGAAGTAGCCGCGAATTAAACTCGCTGCTGGTACAACAATAAGCGCAAAGCTGACCAGGCGAATAATCATTGTTACATCTTCTAAGCTGCTATGTAAACTCTGTTTCCCTAGCATTGCCTCAGCAAATAATGGTGCTGACATATACAATACTAAAAAGGAAAGAATTCCACTCACGATCATCATGATCATACCTGAGCGAAACATTCTTCGGCTCGTTTTATAATCTCCAAGCGCATTATACTTCGAAACAAACTTTGAAACTGCAAGCGGCACTCCTGCCGTTGCGATACTTAAAAAGATTGTATATGGAATATATCCATATGTATACAGCGTCCCGCCTTCTGTGCCAACTAACGCATGAAACGGAAAGACATAAATCATACCGAGGAACTTTACTAAAAATGTCCCAAGCGTCACAATAAGCGTTCCGCGTAAAAATTTTGAATCGGACATAAAAATCCTCCTCCATTATTCAAAACGCTGAACTCAACTTTTGTATTGTACCACAATTTCTCATGTAAACAGTACCTTCCCTCATTTTTCTTTTCTACAAAAACGTGATATTCTTGAATGCAGCAAAATAAGAAAATGAGGTCGATTTATATGCATTATGATGTAATTGTCATCGGAGGAGGCCCTTCTGGATTAATGGCAGCAATCGGAGCTGCGGAAGAAGGTGCACGTGTCTTACTTCTTGATAAAGGCGATAAATTAGGAAGAAAGCTTGCGATTTCTGGCGGCGGACGCTGCAACGTGACAAACCGTCTCCCGCTTGATGAAATTGTAAAACATATTCCTGGAAATGGTCGTTTCTTATATAGCGCCTTTTCTATTTTTAATAATGAAGATATTATTCAGTTTTTCGAAAATCTTGGTGTGAAATTAAAAGAGGAAGATCACGGCCGCATGTTCCCAGTATCCAATAAAGCACAGTCAGTAGTCGATGCTTTGTTAACACGCTTAAAGGAACTGCGCGTTACGATTCGTACCAATCTTCCTGTTAAAACAGTAGAGTATGAAAATGGACAAACAAAAGCGGTTATTCTGCAAAACGGAGAAGTTCTTGAAACAAATCATGTTGTAATCGCTGTTGGCGGTAAATCTGTACCGCATACCGGCTCAACTGGTGATGGCTATGCTTGGGCTGAAAAAGCAGGACATACAATTACAGAACTATTCCCAACTGAAGTACCGATCCTTTCTAACGAACCATTTATTCGTGACCGTACATTACAAGGCTTAGCACTTCGCGATGTAGAACTAAGCGTATTAAATCCAAAAGGAAAAGCTGTTATCTCTCATAAAATGGACATGCTCTTTACTCACTTCGGTGTGTCTGGGCCAGCTGCCCTACGCTGCAGTCAGTTTGTTGTGAAAACGATGAAAAAGTTCAAAACAAACATAGTAACAATGAGCATTGATGCATTGCCAGATGAACATAGTGAACAACTCTTCCAGCGCATGATGAAGCAAATAAAAGAAGAGCCGAAAAAGGGATTAAAAAATGTACTGAAAGGTTATGTACCTGAACGTTATTTCTTATTCCTATTAGAAAAAAATGAAATTGACGGCAGTCAGCAATGTGGACAAATTTCTCATGAAAAAATCCGGGCTCTTGCTGCAGACTTCAAAGGATTTTCCTTTACCGTAAATGGAACGCAGTCTCTTGAAAAAGCATTTGTAACAGGCGGCGGTGTGTCTGTCAAAGAAATTAATCCGAAAGAAATGTCATCAAAACTCATGAACGGCTTATATTTCTGCGGCGAAGTTCTTGATATTCACGGCTATACAGGCGGATATAATATTACTTCTGCACTTGTTACAGGCCGAATTGCTGGAATGACTGCGGGGCAAAATGCTACCATGTAATAGTAAAAAATGTCGGATAGTATAAAATCACCGATATATCAGTATAAAGAAACAAAGGGGAAAACAGATGAGAAAAAAAGTAATGATATCTTTAATGTTAATGACGTTTCTCTCCGCTGTTGAAGGAACGATTGTTAGCACAGCAGTGCCTCGCATTACAAGCGAACTGTCAGGCGTAGAACTTGTAAGCTGGGTATATGCGATTTATATGTTAGCAACCGCTGTATCAACTCCGATCTACGGAAAGCTAGCAGACTTATTTGGGCGTAAAAAAGTACTATTAATTGGTGCAACCATCTTTTTAATCGGCTCTACATTATGTGGCCTTGCAACGACAATGGAACAATTAATTCTTTTCCGTGCTCTGCAAGGGTTAGGTGCAGGAGCTGTCATGCCAATTACAATGACAATTATTGGCGACTTATACAGCGAGGCAAAAGATAGAGCAAAAGCACAAGGATGGATGAGTGCTGTTTGGGGTGTATCCGGTGTTATTGGACCGTTAGTTGGCGGTTTTTTAGTAGATTCACTATCTTGGCGTTATATCTTTTTCATAAACATTCCATTTGGAATCATTGCTTGTACGATGATCGCCATTTCTTATAAAGAATCCATCACGCCAGCAAAACATCATATCGATTATCCAGGTGCTGTTATTTTCTCACTTAGTACAATTGCTTTACTTTATGCACTATTAACAGGAAGTCAGCATCAAAATTGGGGAGATATCACAATTATTGGCCTGCTGCTATTTGCGATTGTCGCATTTATCATTTTCTTACTCGTAGAAAAAAAATCACCAGAACCACTAATTCCATTAGATCTTTTCTCAAATCGGGCTGTATCTATTGTTAACGCATTAACGTTAATTGCTGGTGGTATGATTATTAGTATTACGATGTACCTCCCAATTTGGACCCAAGGCGTATTAGGAAAAAATGCAACAGAAGCTGGTTTGATTCTTATGCCAATTCCAGTCCTTTGGACAGTTGGGGCCATGCTATCTGGTAACTTAGTTGGCCGGTTACAAACAAAACAAATTATTTTACTTGGCGGCAGCATTTTATCCGTTTCTACATTCCTGTTGTTCACATTGTCTACTCACTCGCATCCAGCTCTCATTTACATCGCAATGGGTATGTTCGGTTTAGGAATGGGACTTGTGACACCAATCTATATGGTCACAATTCAAGCTTCTGTCCCTGCAACTAAACGCGGAACAGCGGTCGGTTTAAATACATTTATTAATACATTCAGCCAAACGCTAGGATCAGCTGTATTTGGAACGATCTTCAATACAATGATTCATAGTGCAGGTGAGGGAAATGTAAACTTAGTAACTTCGGAACACGGAAGTACTGCTACAGGATCGCAAGAAGTCTTGGCTTCTAGTGTTCATATTATCTTTAGCGGCACGTTTATATTAGCTGTGATCAGTTTACTTATTGCATGGTTCTTCTTAAAACAAAACCAAGAGGGTGCAGCAGCCCCCCAGCAAAAGGCTGCAAATAAGTAAAAATTTATATTAGAAAGGCTAGCGAAACGCTAGCCTTTTTTGTTTATCCCCCATTAACGGGCAGTAAGACCCCCACTGATGGAAGTTTCACTTTATTTTCAGAACCTATTCCTGTCGTGTGTTGTCGAACGGTCTTTATATCGTGTCCAGTGGTCAATATATTGGAAAAAGCGCCGATAAATTTAAAAAACAACGAAAAAGGACGACTTCTCGTCATCCTTTTTCGTTGTTTTTATTTAAGACCGATATACAACCATCGCTGAAAAACAATAAATTTGACTCTCTTCATCATTATTTGAAACCGACACTTGGTATTTAATATCTACAATTTGCTCTTCATCCATCTTCTTTAAAAAGACATTGATAGCCTCTTCTAAATCCTTTTCATGACTTTCATCAAATATCTTCACTCGAATCACATTAACACCATCCTAAGTCACAACCTTCTACGGCTGAACTATTATCTCGGCGCGTATCAATGATGCGATAAAACTTACCATCTTCATACAAATAACCATCTTCTAATACATACTGCTTCTCTTCAGTATAGACATAAAATTTACCAATCATAAATTTATTAGAGTATAATTCCAAATAATCTGTCTTGAATTTCGCCACTACCTTGTCTGTTATATCAATTTTAATTGTGCGGCTCATCTCCCACCCCTCCTTTCGAAAAAGAACGGATTTGGTTTATTGTATTAAGGATTTTTTATTTTATGAATGAAATTTAAGGGGATATGCTAAGTAGAAAAGAAGAAGCTCGAGGTAAACCTAAAAACTATGAACAAAATAATCGTTCTCCGTTTTACTAACAATAAAATTTATAAATTTTATTGTTAGTAAAATCTCTGCTCCGTTAATGAGCTTGCATCTTTAATCGCGAGAGCGCAATCCCTCTGTATTCATGAGTACAATTCTCCATCCATCAGGATCTTCTATTGTAATTCCTTTTTCTTTCCAATAAGGATTTTCTGGCTCAACTTCATAATATCCCATTGTATTTAGTCTATGATGTATTTTTTCGATTTCACTTTTATCAGGAAAATAAAATACAAGTAAGTTATCTTTTGTTGGAGCAGGACATGGACTTCCATTTATATGCCTTGTAAATTCTAAATGATATTCTACACCAGGTAATCCAAACATTACCCCATCATAGTCTTCATGATTGTGAAACTCGCCTATGCGTTTTAACCCCAATCCTTCTTCGTAAAACTTAATTACTTCTTCAAGTTTGTCTGTTGGTCTTGCTATTCTAAACTGAACCCATTTTTTCATATGAATTCCTCCCTCTATGAATTCAAGAGCACTTACATCTCCTACTATAAAATAGCGATATGCTTCTTAAAATCCCCCATTAGAGTTAGAACGAGGTACGAAAATAGGAGTATAAAACAATCTTTAAGAAATCAGCCTTCTTTTCAAAACGATATACACACTTAACAGCAACATATATCCAAAACTAGTAATCATAATGATAACTGGTATAGGGTAAAATTTAGCTGCATATATAAAAAAATCGATTTGCAAAATGTCATTGGAATCTGAAACAGGCCCTTTGAAATAATTCGTAAACTTAGCGGAGTACTTCCAGTCAAATGAATCCTCGATTAAATTACTTCCTTCGTACCAACTGATAATAGCTGAAACGATGAAGAATATAAGAGCTGCCCCGAATTGAACCATGTATCTTATTTTCACAGAACTCTCCTCTTTCTATGTATCCCGCATTAACGGGCAGTAAGTCCCCCAGAAGCGAAGAAGATAGGTGGGGGTAAACTGCCCGTAAAAGCCCGATTGGTTCAACTAACCATCAGTGGGGATGAAGCCCTCCCACTGATGGAAGTTTCACTTTATTGAAACGATAAGTGTTGTGACAATGTAAATAACAGTACCTGTAGTTTTGTAAAAAAGTTAGATCAATCTTTACTTGTAATTCTACTAATTTCTTTAGCAATTGAAGCCTTTTTTCCCCTTCCTTTTTTGTAATTTGTTAATTGAATATGAAAGTAGTTAATATACTCAATTATAGCAAATGCATAAATGAATAATGTTAGGAAAAATACAGAAAATGACATCCGTTCCATCATAGTTATATCAATAAGAAATATGATAGGTGCTATACATATGAGTATAAGATTTATTTTTTTTAGTATGCTAAGTAACTTGTGGAAATTAGGAAGAAGAGGTCTTTTTGTTTTTAATCGTTTCCACTTTACAAACCAGTAAAAACTCCCTTGTAGTAAGACGAAATTTAATATAAAGAATACATATATTAGAGCATAACTACCGTTAGGGTTTAAAGAATAAAAAAAGTACAGAAAAATAAAGGTAATCACTGCGAAGAGTTCCCCTGTAAATAAATACACAAGTCTCTTTTTAAAACTCTTATTCATTCCGTAAATTCCCCCTATCCCATCGAACCTTGTTATAAATTCCCAACCCTTATTTTAACGTATTTTCAAAAGAAGTCCCCATAAAGAACCTGCTCATTGAATAAGGAATATAATACCATCACAAGGAAAAGAAGCTAACAATTTATTGTTAGCTTCTCAGCTTATGGAAAAAATAGTACCTTTCCCTATCTTCTACTATTTAGATTGTGATTTAACGCTTGTAAGATGAGCATCAAACATATCAATTATTTCAAGGAATCTATCAGCTTCACGGAAAACATGGTCTGCTAATAGCGGGTGAATGATACTCTTTATTTTACATTGCTCAATTAAATCACGTGCCGTTTTCTTAAAATCCCGAAGAGCTGTGACTGACACACGATTTTGATCCAGGAATTGATCTAAAAGAGGAACTGTTTGAGATTGTGGTTTCATAGATTCTAAGTCAATTGCTTGATACATCAATTGATCAAAATCATTGCTGAAATTCCGAGCCATATCTACAAGCTTTCTTTCCGATGGATCAAGAAGATGACCAATAAATTTAGCATGGTCTGCCATAATCCTTAAAAAGAAAACATTTTCTTTAATAATAGCATCAGGAAGAGCATCCAATTTACCTTCATTTAATTCAATTAAACGATTTCTAAAATAATTAGCTTCCCTACTTGTATGATCAACTAACAGTGGAAAATTATTTTGCCCTGGCAATTTACATGTGAGAATTAATCCTAGAATTTTTCGTTTAAATGCGAAAATATTAGTTGCAGCTTGTTGTACTTCTGAATTAAATCTTTTTATTTGCTCAGGATCTGTTTGATTTGTATAGGAATGTGCAATTTGTTCGATATGTTCAAACAATCGGTAAAATTGATTAGCCTCTTGGATTAGTTGAGCATCCTCACATCTAAACCCCAATCGCAGAAATAAAGAATGCTCTTTCATAATTCTAGACCAAAAACGAATTTCATTTAATGATCGTTCAACAAACATTACAGATGTAACACCCGTATCAGGATGTATCCTATTCATTTTCAATCCCTCCAGTAAATACTATGCTAGTTCTATTCTTATGAATGGATATATATATACCATCAATAAAAGGTCAGTCTGGCTATAAAAATAATCTTATTTTTTTCTATTCATCACAACATAAATAATAATTCTAATTTATTTACCAAACAGACGACTCCAAAGTGATTTCTTCTGTTCTGAAGCTGCTATTAGGCGCTTGCGTTTTAATTATTAAAAACAAACATAAGACAAAAAAACTACTATTTAACAGCAAGAGGGGTTTTCGTATTAACTTTATTTATCACCCGGGGCGGGCTGATCTACGCCCTTAACACGATGTTTATGCCCATCATCTTCCGTCGTATAAAAATCGTAATAATGAACATGCATCCCATTTCCAACTGGAATTGCTGGTCCTGAGTACGCCTTGTAATAGTGTGTATGTCCATCTTCGAACAAAACATATCCTTCTGTATAATGTATATGCCCACCCTCTTGTGTCTTAATGGGCGGGGATGTTACATCTAGACATTGATGTACATGCCCATCATTAACAGATGTATAATCCACTGACCCATGGTTATGATGTGGTACAAATCCAGAAACAAAATCATTTTTTCCTACCTTGTTCATTCTATTCATTATCCCCATTCCCCTTATGCATAAAGATGAATTCTATAAACTAATATGCTTATACTATCAAGATAATTCCTCTCTCCTTTATTTACGTAACCTTATGAGGTGAAACCTCAATCAGTGCAGTTTTTTCATCCCCTACTGATTGAAATTTCTCATCAAGCAATCTCTGAACAGCCATCCTTAAAAAGTAAAAAGGTGTCTCCAAAATCACCACTTAGGAGACACCCTCTTTTCCTATCGATGCTGTAACATCACCAGTAACTTTTCTTGACTATACATCCACACTGTAATAATTAAACAAGCAAGTGCTACTTCTGATAATGCCATAAATCCAATTGCATAGTGGCCTGTAAATTGGAATAATATCGTTAAGATTAATGGCGGGAAGAAACCGCCAAGTCCCCCAAGTGCCGATACAAGACCGTTTACGATACCAGCTTGTTTCGAGAAATACATTGGTACAAGTTTAAAGATCGTTCCATTTCCAATACCAGCGCAAAATGCAACTAATAAACAGCCAAATGTATATACGTGCATGCTTGGCATAAAGGATAAAATAATGCCTGATAATGTTAATCCAATAAACACAAAGATTAAAATTTTAAATGGATTAAATTTGTCACCAAGCCAACCCCCAATTGGACGCATGATTGTTGCTAGCACGATAAAACCAGCTGTGCGTAATCCAGCATCTACTTTAGCTAAGCCAAAGTGAGATACAAGAAAGTTCGGTAAATATACTGTAAATGCAACGAATGAACCAAACGTTAAGAAATAGAAAATACATAAGAACCAAAGTTTTTCATTTTTATATACACCTTTAATTTGTTCCATTAATGGTGTGTTCACCTTTTTCTCGTTACGATCCCCTAACAGGAAATTGAGCAGTGCAAATGCAGCAAGTAAAATTAAGTACATTTGTACAGTCGTTCTCCAGCCAAATGAAGTTGCAAGTACTGGTGCAAGAAACGATGTAACCGCTGTTCCTGCATTTCCTACTCCATAAATTCCGTTTACAAAACCATGCTTTTCTTTCGGATAATATTTTGGAAGAGCTGTTACCCCAACAGAGAATACCGCACCGCCAACTCCGGCAAATAAACCGCCAATAATTAAATCTAGCATCGATGTTGCTTTACTAATATAGAAAACAGGGAATAATAGAATAATAAAACTAATAAAGAATAATTTTCTTGCTCCGAAACGATTTGTCCAGTAACCAATTGGAATGCGAAGAATAGATCCTAAAATAACTGGTACTGCTGTGACAAGAGAAATCTGTCCTGCTGTTAACGCAATGTCTGCTTTAATAAATGGCATTAAAGAAGATAAAATAACCCATACCATAAAGCCCATTACAAGATTTGAAGTTTGTAATCCTAACTGAAAATTCGGATTTTTCATCAGTCTCTCCTCCAATTTTGTTCAATATTTCACAATTTCTATTGCTTCCCTCCTGCCTAATCACGATAGAGCGTGATTAGGCAGGAAAGAATCAGCCTCCACTTACCGGTGGAATCAATGCGACAACATCACCATCTTGAATGATATCATCTTCATTCGCATATTCTTCATTAATTGCTACCATTGTGTGCTGTGAAAGGGATACATTGTAGTCTTTCGTCACAAGTTCCTTTAATTCTGATACGGCAAGATTTTGTACATCAATTTGTAATTGATGTGTTCCAGCTTCTTCTTGTAAATGAGAAAATAATAATACTGTAATCATTCCGCATTCTCCTTTCCTGGTTCCCCTTTTGGATACGATGTTTTCTCTAATTGATCGCCAATCCATTTCTCACCGTCTTCCCAAAACTCTTTCTTCCAAATTGGAACAATTTGTTTAATACGCTCCATAATGTACTCATTTGCCTCGTATGCCGCTTTTCGGTGCGGCGTCGATACAGCAACAACTACGGCAATATCAGAAATTTGCAGTGTGCCGATGCGGTGCGTAATTGCCACATGTGTTCCTGGCCATTTTTCTTTCGTTTCCTCACCAATTTTGGCAAGCATCTTTTCAGCCATCGAATGATATGCAGCATATTCTAAGTAAAGTGTACGGCGTCCTTTCGTAAACTCGCGCACTGTACCAGTGAATGTCGTCACAGCACCGCATTCACGGCGAATCACTTTCTTTGTCACTTCTTCAATGGAAATTGATGTATCCACTACTTCAAAATACGTATTTGTCATTTTGCATCCCTCATTCTTTGTACGAGCCACTTTATATACTCTGCCTCTTCTGTTATACGAAAAACTTTATAGTTCTCGTGCCATGTTTCCGGAGCCTCATTCCATGTAATGACAGCGATCACATTTTCTACACTTTCTAATAAAGAGGCATCTTCATCTGACCTAAGTAAAACTACTTTCGGGTATTGTTCTTTTTTATATCCTTCAACAATAACAACTTCTGCTTCAAAACACGTATACAAACGAATGATTTTTTCTAAAGACCAGTGGCTCGTAGCAGATAAAGACAATAATCCATCACCTTCCACTGCACTGACAATTGCTCCCGCTTCGCGATGGCGTTCACTATCTTTTTGCAGCGGCAACTCTGGATATCCTCCGTGCCCATGATGCTTAATCGTCCCTACTCGCACGCCCTCATTCGTTAAAGCTCTAATCAGCTTCTCTGCCAATGTCGTTTTTCCGCTATTTTGATACCCTACGACTTGTAAGACTGGAACGGCTCTTTCCATGGCCAATCACTTCCTTGCTCTGCTTCTAATAAAAGGACAGTAACAGTCATACCTGCTTCAAAACCGCGCGTACCACCTGGTAAGACGATAAAAGCATTCGCATCGGCAAGTGAAGACACAGCACTTGATTTATCAAGCCCAACTGGCACTGCTTGCAGTTGTCCGTTTACTATTTCTACTTTCCCTCTAACAAAACGTGTAAATGGATTCGCTTTCGGAAACCCCTTCGTTAAAATGGCATCACCGCGGTACATATGAGGCTGCTTCCGATGTAGAAATGTCTGAACAATAGGACGTACAAACAATTCAAATCCAACATAGCAAGCAGACGGATTACCTGATAATCCAAATAATAATTTTCCGTTTACTTCTGCTACCGTCGTTACACTTCCTGGCCGCATCGCTACTTTATTGAACAGTACATGCGCTCCAAGCTTTTCGTAAATAGCCGGTAAGTAATCATAATCTCCAACTGACACACCGCCTGTTGTAATGAGAATATCGACTTCTTCCATTGTCTTTTTTACCATTTCATAGCAAGTATCGAAGTCATCTGCAAATTGTCCATAATACCGAACCGTGCCGCCCGCTCGCATAATTTGCGCAGCAATCATATAAGAGTTACTGTTACGAATTTTTCCTGGTTCAAGCGGTTCATGCACCTCTAGCAATTCACTTCCCGTAGTTACAATTCCAATAACAGGACGCTTTGCGACAGCTACTTCACTATAACCAAACGTTGCAAGAAGCGCTGCCACTCCTGGATTAATCACTGTTCCCTTTTCCACAAGTACATCATGTTGCTTTACATCTTCACCTTTAAATGAAATATTATCGCCTGATTGAAACGGACGCTTCAGTTTCATATATGTCTTCCCGTTTTTTTGGAAGCCTTCTGTAAGCTCTAGCATGACAACCGCGTCACAACCTGTTGGAATCGCTGCACCTGTCATAATCCGCACCGCTTGAAATGCCTTCACTTCTTCTGTAAAAACAAAACCAGCACCAATTTCTCCAACGACTTCAAATTCAACTGGCTGCTCCTGACTTGCTTTTTTTGTATCTTCTGCACGTATCGCAAAACCATCGTACGGAGAGCGATCGAAATGAGGAACATCATGATCCGCTACTACGTCTTCCCCAAGAATTCGTCCATAACTTTCTGTAAGCGGTACTCGCTCTGCGTCGCCATGTTTTGCATATTTCATCACATGTGCCACTGCATCGCTAACTGCAATTGGTATTCGTTTTTCTAGCATCATTTTCACCCCACATTTGCAAAATATCACATCTTCATTACAATTTTTGTTGTACAATGCTAATCATAATAGCAATTACTTCAAGGAGGAATTCCATGTCTTCATTTACTCATTTTAACGAACAAGGCCGTGCCAAAATGGTCGATATTAGCGATAAGAAGATTACCGTGCGAACAGCTATCGCTCGTTCTAGCATCATCGTGACGAAAGAAATTTATGATAAAATTACCCATAATGAAATCGGAAAAGGCGATGTCCTAGCGGTTGCACAAATCGCTGGTATTATGGCAGCAAAGCGTACTTCTGATATCATTCCGATGTGTCATCCACTCCTTCTAAAAGGTGTTGATATTTCCTTTGACTGGAATATTGCAGATGAACAATATCGTTTACTTATTGAAGTAAAAGTGAAAACAGAGGGCAGCACCGGCGTTGAAATGGAAGCTTTAACTGCAGCTTCCGCTACCGCTCTTACCGTATATGACATGTGCAAAGCTGTCGATAAAGGCATGATCATCGGTGAAACATACTTACTTGAAAAAACAGGTGGCAAAAGCGGCGATTATACAAGAAATCAATCTTAAACTCCTTCATCGAATCCAAGGGGGGCGTCCCCCTGGATTCACCCTATATAACGAGCGTATAATCGCTTTGCCACTTGTATATCATTTGTACCATGAACAAAGGCTCGCCCATCTTGGAATAAAACAAAGCGATATTCATCTACATGAAATGATAATAAGTACGGTGTCCTCTGCATCGTTACGCTCTTTTGTAAGCGCTTTTCTATTTCTTCTAAGTTAAGAAGCTGATTTTTGCCTGGGCGAATCTGAACTGTATTTCGACCGCACAGCACTTCTGTTTTCATTTGTGCCTCAAATGCTAGGCTTGGATATGTACGCAATTTACCGCAAGACAGGCAATTCTCTTTTTTCTGCCTGTTTACTTTAAATGCCATATACTGATTGTTCCAAAGATCGAATGTTACCATCGTTTCTCGTAATGCTTCAAAATCTCCAACTAGTATTTTTAAAGCTTCTGCAACTTGATAAGCAACGACCATTTGCACAGCTGGTTGAATAATCCCCGCTGTATCACACGTTGCTCCGCTCGTTGGATGCTCCATTAAACATCGAAAACATGGTGTTTTCCCTGGAATAATCGTATACGTTACACCATAACTGCCTACACAACCACCGTATATCCACGGAACGTTATACTTCTGTGAAATATCGTTAATAAGAAGACGCGTATCGAAATTATCTGTTGCATCTATTATTACATCCACGTTCTTAACAAGCTGTTCCATTTCTTGCACCGTTACATCTGTTACAACTGGCTCGATATCTACTTCAGAGTTAATTCGCCTTAAATGCTGCGCCGCTGCAACTGCTTTCGGTACATAACGATTCGCATCTTCTTCTGTATATAATTGCTGCCTTTGTAAGTTGCTCCACTCGACGTAATCACGATCCGCAATCGTCAGCTTGCCAATCCCTGCCCGGACAAGCGCCTCAGCATTTGCCGCACCAAGTGCACCAGCGCCAATGATTAATACGTGTTTTTCACCTAAATCTCGCTGGCCAGTTTCACCAATCTCTGAGAATAGTATTTGCCGTGAGTACCGCTCTTGCATCTTGACCCCTTCTCTCTTATCCGCCAATATATGACATTTCAATTTTCGGGCGGTTATTTGCACTTTCTTCCGTTCGTTCATCTGAATAACGATCGCTACGCCTAGTCCACACATCTTGTACGACTCGGAATAATTCCTCATCATCTATCCCCTCGCGAAGCAGCGTTCGTAAATCCGTTCCTGCTGTTGCAAATAAACATGTATACAACTTACCTTCTGCTGAAATGCGTGCTCTCGTACAAGAAGAACAAAACGATTCAGAAACAGATGTGATAAAGCCGACTTCTGCCTCAGTTTCAACATATCGATACCGCTTTGCCACTTCACCAAAATAATGCGGATCTACCGGCTCAATTGGATACACACGTCCAATCATATCGATTAATTCTTTCTTCGTAATCACTTGTTCAAAATTCCAGCCGTTCGTACTCCCAACATCCATAAATTCAATAAAGCGAAGAGGGATGCACTGCTCTTTACAATAAGCGGCCATCTTCAAGATTTGGTTATCGTTCATTCCTTTTTTTACGACCATGTTGATTTTCACTTCTAATCCGGCTGCCCTTGCTGCTTCAATTCCTCGTAATATAGGCTTCGTGCTTACATTGCGGCCGTTAATGCTTCGAAATACATCATCATCTAGTGCATCTAAACTGACGTTTACTCGTTGTAAACCAGCTTCTTTTAAAGCTTTCGCTTGCTTCGTTAAATGAATACCGTTCGTCGTTAGCCCAATATCTGTTAGACCTTCTAATTTCACAAGACGTTCTATGAGCTTTGGTAAATCTTTACGCAGTAACGGTTCGCCGCCAGTTAATCGAATTTTCTTGACGCCCATGCGAACAAAAAGTTTAGCTAATCTCTCAATCTCATCAAATGTAAGCAAAAACTCATCTTTTAAAAACGCATAATCTGGACCAAACACTTCAGCCGGCATACAATATGTGCATCGAAAATTACAACGATCAATAACAGAAATGCGTAAATCTTGAAGCGGACGCTGCCATGCATCTAAAATCTTCTCAGTCATCTTCACCCCTCCTTCTTGCTGTCTCTATATACCTTCATTCTATTATAATATATTTTTAAACTAGGGTGTTTTTGCTCTTGCGCTTTATCTTTTTTTTGGCTGTCTTTCATTTGTCTTCATCATAAAAAAGAACAACAATCTATGTTGTGATATTTCTCACATCGATTTTCTCATTCAAAAATTCTTCACAATTCTGTTCAAAAACTGTTCACAATTAGCCACGGGAAAAAAACTGCTTGCATTTGCACTATATTTACATTCAAAATAAGAAATAGACTGTTCTGAAAAGAAAGGTGATTGCTGTGGCAAACAGTACGGCATTATCAAATGATTTAAAAGAATTGCTCGCATCTGTGGAATATAAAATGAAAGTGGGCAAAGCTAATTATATTTTCCAAGAAGGTATGGTGGCAAAAGAACTATACATTATTCACTCTGGAAAAGTTCAAATTAGTAAAATTAGTGCCGATGGTCAAGAATTGACACTGCGCATTTGTTCGCAGCATGATATTATCGGAGAACTCACATTATTTACAGAGGATGCCAAATATTTGTTAAATGCAAAAGTGCTTGAACATGCAGAAATCGGCGTCATTAAACGAGATGCATTAGAAAAAGCATTGCTGGAAAAACCAGCTCTTGCGTTTGAATTTATGAAGTGGGTTAGTGAGCATTTACGAAGAATGCAAACGAAGTTTCGTGATTTAGTATTGCATGGCAAAAAGGGAGCTCTCTATTCGACTCTCATTCGCATGACGAATAGTTACGGGATTTTAAAAGAAGAGGGTATTCTCATTGATCTTCCATTAACGAATCAAGATCTTGCAAACTTCTGTGCAACCTCTCGGGAAAGTGTCAATCGCATGTTAAATGATTTAAAAAAACAAGGCATTATTTCCATTCATAAAGGAAAGATTACCATTCATAATTTACACTTTTTAAAATGTGCAATCGCTTGTGAAGATTGCCCTACCTCTATTTGTAGTATTGAGTAGCATCTCATTTAGATGCTGCTTTTTTTTATTCTACATCCTAAACATGTTTTGTAATGTGCAAAATGTCACACCTTCTCTATTTTTTCCTTACACACTCATGAATTTTTGACAATCTGTTGAACTGTGATAGATATCACATCTCTATTTTGCACGCCCTCTTATAGTGAAAGTAAGCAAGAGAGACGCAATAAAGGAGTGAACAGTATGAAAAAGAAACTATCACCATTCATGCAACGTTTAAAATATTTTTCTCCAATAGATCGTTATAACGATAATCATACACAAGAAACATACGAAGACCGCGAATGGGAAAACGCTTATAGAAAGCGATGGCAGCATGATAAAGTAATCCGCTCCACGCATGGCGTAAACTGCACCGGTTCTTGCAGCTGGAACATTTACGTAAAAGATGGAATTGTAACTTGGGAAGGACAAGAGCTAAATTATCCGACTACTGGTCCGGATATGCCAGACTTTGAGCCACGCGGATGCCCGCGCGGAGCAAGCTTTTCTTGGTACATTTATAGTCCGCTTCGTGTGAAATACCCATATGTACGCGGCGTTCTTTGGAATATGTGGCAAGAGGAACTACAAAAACATGAATCACCGTTAGACGCTTGGAAAAGCATTGTTGAAAATCCAGAAAAAGCACGTACATATAAGCAAGCACGCGGAAAAGGCGGCTTTATTCGTGCAAATTGGGATGAGGTATTACAGCTTGTTGCTGCTTCCTTATTATATACAGTAATCAAATACGGTCCAGATCGAAATGTTGGCTTCTCGCCAATTCCTGCGATGTCAATGTTAAGCCACGCAGCTGGAAGCCGCTTTATGCAGCTTATGGGCGGGCCGATGCTCAGCTTCTACGATTGGTACGCTGACTTACCGCCAGCTTCACCGCAAATTTGGGGTGATCAAACAGATGTGCCAGAAAGTAGTGATTGGTACAACGCTGGCTACATTATGACATGGGGCTCCAACGTACCGCTAACACGGACACCAGATGCCCACTTCTTAGCGGAAGTGCGCTATAAAGGAACAAAAGTCGTTTCTGTTAGCCCTGATTTTGCCGAATCAACAAAATTTGCTGATGACTGGATCAGTGTAAAACAAGGAACAGACGGTGCACTTGCAATGGCAATGGGGCACGTCATTTTACAAGAATTTTACGTGGACAAACAAGTGGACTACTTCATAAATTATGCAAAACAATATACAGATTTCCCATTCCTTGTCACGTTAAAGCAGCAAGGAGATCAATTTGTTGCAGACCGCTTCTTAAATGCGGCTGATATTGGTCGTGAAACGAAGCTTGGCGAATGGAAGCCCGTTCTTTGGAACGATAACTGTCATGATTTCGCAACGCCGCACGGTACAATGGGATCACGCTGGGATAACGAGAAGAAGTGGAACTTACGTTTAGAAGATGAACAAACAGGTGAAAAAATTGAGCCGCGTCTTTCTTTACTTGGTATGGAGGATGCAATTGGAACTGTACAAATTCCGTACTTTTCTGATGACGGAAATGAAGTATTAGAACGTACCATTCCAGTGAAAAAGATTACAACACCAAACGGAGATCTTTTCGTAACAACTGTCTATGATTTAACATTAGCAAACTACGGCGTAGACCGCGGTCTTGGCGGCCAAGAACCGAAGAGCTTTGATGAAGATGTTCCGTTTACGCCAGCATGGCAAGAAAAAATGACAGGTGTAAAACGAGAACTTATTATTCAAATCGCTCGTGAATTTGCTCAAAATGCAGTTGATACAAATGGACGCTCGATGATTATTGTCGGCGCTGGTATTAACCATTGGTTTAACTCTGATACGATTTACCGCGCTGTGTTAAACCTTGTTCTTCTTGTTGGTGCACAAGGTGTAAACGGCGGCGGCTGGGCTCATTATGTCGGTCAAGAAAAGTTACGCCCAGCAGAAGGTTGGCAAACCATCGCAACAGCAAAAGATTGGCAAGGTCCGCCGAAACTGCAAAACGGTACATCCTTCTTCTATTTCGTTACAGATCAGTGGCGCTATGAAGATACACCTGTTGGACATTTAGCATCGCCAGTTGTCGGCAACTCACGTTATCAGCATCATGGTGATTACAATGTGTTGGCCGCTCGCCTTGGCTGGCTACCTTCTTATCCAACTTTCGAAAAGAATGGCATTGAACTATATAAAGAAGCGGTCGCTAGTGGCGCAACAACCCAAGAGGAAATCGGGAAATATGTTGCGCAGAAACTAAAAGACAAAGAGCTCAAATTTGCGATTGAAGACCCGGATAACAAAAATAACTTCCCGCGCAACTTATTCGTATGGCGCGCGAATTTAATCTCAAGTTCTGGTAAAGGACACGAGTATTTCTTAAAACATTTATTAGGTACAACAAACGGATTAATGAACGATGATCATGATTCATTACGACCAGAAGAAATTACGTGGCATGAAGAGGCACCGGAAGGAAAACTTGATCTACTAATCAATTTAGATTTCCGTATGGCTGGAACAGCACTATACTCTGACATCGTTCTTCCTGCTTCCACGTGGTATGAAAAGCATGATTTAAGCAGTACAGATATGCATCCGTTCGTGCATCCATTTAACCCAGCAATCGGTTCACCGTGGGAAGCACGCTCTGACTGGGATATTTTCTGCTCCCTTTCAAAAGCAGTCTCTGATCTAGCACAAAAGTTAGACCTTGAGCCAATGAAAGAAGTTGTTGCAACGCCGCTTCTTCACGATACACCGCAAGAATTAGCGCAGCCGCTCGGACAAATTAAAGATTGGAGCAAAGGGGAATGTGAGCCAATCCCAGGCAAAACAATGCCGCAAATTCATGTCGTAGAACGTGACTATAAAACGCTGTATGACAAAATGACTGCACTCGGACCAAACGTTGGAAAACAGCCAATTGGTACAAAAGGCATCTCTTGGTCTGCGGAAAAAGAATACGAACAATTAAAGAGTAAATTAGGTGTAATTCGCGCTGATTCGATCGCGAAAGGGTGCCCTGACATAACAGAAGCAATTAATGCTGCTGAGACAGTGTTAACCCTTTCTTCTACAACAAACGGTCATATGGCAGTAAAAGCATGGGAAGCGCTTGAAAAACAAACAGATTTACAACTGCGTGATTTAGCAGAAGAACGTGAAGAAGAATGCTTCACATTCGAACAAATTACGGCACAACCAAAAACAGTTATTACCTCCCCCGCTTTTAGTGGCTCAGAAAAAGGAGGACGCCGTTACTCACCTTTTACAACAAACGTAGAACGTCTTATTCCTTGGAGAACAATAACAGGGCGTCAATCTTTCTACTTAGATCACGACATGATGAAAGAATTTGGCGAAACAATGGCAACGTTCAAACCAATTTTACAGCATAAACCGTTCCGTAAATCTCGCCCTGAAGTAGAAGGAAAAGAAATTACGCTGAACTATTTAACACCGCATAACAAGTGGTCCATTCATAGTATGTACTTTGATTCACTGCCGATGTTAACACTGTTCCGCGGCGGACCAACAGTATGGATGAATAAAGATGACGCTGCTGAAGCCGGTGTTGCTGATAATGACTGGATTGAATGCTTTAACCGAAACGGTGTCGTTGTTGCACGTGCTGTCGTAACACACCGCATGCCGCGAGGAATGGCCTTTATGCATCATGCACAAGATCGCCACATTAACGTGCCTGGTACGAATTTAACAAGTAACCGAGGAGGAACACATAATAGCCCGACGCGTATTCACGTAAAACCAACACATATGATTGGCGGATACGGTCAATTAAGCTACGGCTTTAACTACTATGGCCCAACTGGCAACCAACGCGACTTAAACGTCGTCATCCGCAAACTGAAGGAGGTAGATTGGCTTGAAGATTAAAGCACAAGTCGGAATGGTAATGAACCTAGATAAATGCATCGGCTGCCACACTTGTAGCGTAACATGCAAAAACACCTGGACGAATCGTCCAGGTGCTGAATACATGTACTTTAACAACGTAGAAACAAAACCGGGCATTGGCTATCCAAAACAATGGGAAGATCAAGAAAAATATAAAGGCGGCTGGGAGCTGAAGAACGGAGACCTTCAGTTGAAATCCGGTTCAAAAATGAAACGTCTCATGAACATTTTTCATAACCCAGATCAACCAACAATTGATGATTACTTTGAGCCTTGGAACTACGACTATGAAACATTAACAAACAGCCCGCAGCGAAAGCACCAACCGGTTGCTCGTCCAAAGTCAGCCATTACAGGTGAATTTATCGATAAAATTGAATGGGGACCAAACTGGGAAGATGATTTAGCCGGCGGGCATGTAACAGGCTTACAAGATCCAAACGTCAAGAAAATGGAAGAAGAAATTAAAACGGATTTTGAAAATGTGTTCATGATGTACTTACCGCGTATTTGCGAACATTGCATCAATCCGCCGTGCGTATCTTCTTGTCCATCTGGCTCTATGTATAAGCGCGATGAAGATGGAATTGTCCTTGTTGATCAAAACGCATGCCGCGCTTGGAGATTCTGTGTCTCTTCTTGTCCATACAAAAAAGTGTATTTCAACTGGCAAACGAATAAAGCTGAAAAATGTACGATGTGTTTCCCACGTATTGAAGCTGGTATGCCGACAATTTGTTCTGAAACATGCGTTGGACGCATTCGTTACATCGGAGTTATGTTATATGACGCTGATAAAGTAAAAGAAGCTGCATCTGTAGAAGATGGAAAAGACTTATACCATTCTCAACTTAACGTATTCCTAGATCCAAACGATCCAGAAATAGCCGCTGAAGCAAAGAAACAAGGTATTCCAGAAGAATGGATCAAAGCTGCTCAGCAATCACCTATTTATAAAATGATTATCGATTGGAAAATTGCGCTTCCACTTCATCCAGAGTATCGTACGTTGCCAATGGTTTGGTACATCCCGCCTTTAAGCCCGATTATGAACATGGTCGAAGGAAAAGGAAGCAACCGGCAAGCAGAAGAGATTTTCCCTGCTATTGATAATATGCGTATTCCGATTCAATATTTAGCAAACTTATTAACTGCGGGCGATGAATCTCATATTCGTCTTACATTGAAAAAAATGGCTGTCATGCGTACTCATATGAGAGCATTGCAAATAAATAAAGAACCAAATGAAGCTGTATTAACAGAACTGGGCTTAACAAAAGAAGACGTTGAAGATATGTACCGTCTTCTTGCGATTGCGAAATATAAGGATCGTTTCGTCATTCCAACTTCTCACCGCGAGCAAGTGGCAGACCTTTATAACGAGCAAGGAAGCTGCGGTCTTTCCTTTGCTGGCGGCCCCGGCTCTTGTATGACAATCTCTTAAAATAAAGGAGGTAACAACTATGAAACAAAGTTTACAAACTGCTTTTTCTTGTTCTTCCTTTCTTCTCTCCTATCCTGAACAGGGATGGAGAGAAGCACTTCCTCATTTACAAAGTGATATTCAAAGCATCGAACATGAGGAAATTCGCACTACCCTTACAACATTTATCGAACAAGCAAAGCAAAAAACAAACGATGAATTAATTGAATCATATGTATATACATTTGATTTTGGCAAAAAAACAAATATGTATCTCACTTACATGAATACTGGTGAACAACGAGAACGAGGAATTGAACTACTAGAATTAAAACAACACTATCAAAAAGCAGGCTTCGCTGTAACTGATAAAGAACTGCCTGATTATTTACCACTTATGTTAGAGTTTTTCGCAAATGCAGAGGAAGAAGATAGTGAGCCGATTATGAAAAAATACACAAGCAATATCGAGGCATTGCATCAACAATTAAAAGACGCAAACAATATGTACGAACCAATTGCCCGATGCATCCTTACTGCTATTGGTGCATGGCAGTATGAAATAGAATAGAAAGGAGTACGGCAAAGATGATAGATCAATTTTTATGGGTACTCTTTCCATATATCATTTTAGTCATTTTCATTGGTGGGCATATTTTTAGATACAACTACGATCAATTTGGTTGGACATCAAAATCTAGTGAACTATTAGAGAAGAAAATGCTCCGAATCGGAAGTTTATTGTTTCATTTTGGTATTATGTTCGTAATTGGCGGGCATGTCATGGGAATTTTAATCCCCGAATCCGTCTATAGTTCCCTCGGCATTTCTGAGCATACGTATCATATAATGGCAATCGGTTTCGGCCTTCCGGCAGGTATTGCTTCTATAATCGGATTATTCATTTTAACGTATCGCCGCTTTACCGTAAAACGTATTATCGCAACAAGTACAAAGGGAGACTACATTGCCCTGATCTTGTTGCTCATCGTAATGCTCGCAGGACTTTCTTCTACATTTTTAAATATTGATTCAAATGGTTTTGATTATCGAACAACGGTTGGCCCATGGTTCCGCAGCCTCTTTATTTTCCAGCCTAAAGCCGAATATATGGCAGAGGTGCCAATTTGGTTTAAAATTCACATCGTTGCAGCTATGGGACTGTTTGCAGCATGGCCATTTACAAGACTCGTTCATGTATTTAGCGTTCCCGTGAAATATTTACGACGCAGCTATGTTATTTATCGAAAAAGAAAACCGATAGAGTCTAACGAAATGAAACTTTAATTAGGGAATTTTTCACGAAATAAATATTTTATAAAAATAGAAAAGCATTCCTTTCATCGGAATGCTTTTTTCTTATTCTACTATACAATCTGTACGCTCCACATTCGGAGCTCCCTGTGAAGCACCTGTCATCCCACTGCCATTCTGAGCTCCCGGTAAAGCACTTGTCATCCCGCAGCTATTCTGAGCTCCCGGTAAAGCACTTGTCATCCCGCAGCTATTCTGAGCTGTCTGTGAAGCATTGGTCATCCCGCAGCTATTCTGAGCTGTCTGTGAAGCATTGGTCATCCCACTGCTATTCTGAGCTCCCTGTGAAGCATTTGTCATCCCACTGCTATTCTGAGCTCCCGGTAAAGTATCTGTCATCTCGCTACTACTTGCAGCATTTACCAAGGTGCTACCTCGTGTAATAGTTGTTGTAATTGTGTCTCCAGGTTTCAGACAAACTTCATTTGTATTTCCGATAACGACTACAACATCCATACATGTTGGTCCTGTTGATCCGGTAAATGTTTTTGTTGCAACAAACGAAGTATCCCGCAAATTATCTCCTGTGAAAATATTCCCAGAATTATTTATAATAACAAACTCCTTAATACAAGCTCCCATTTTTATACAACCTTTCTATTACCCTCCTGATGTTATACTTATTTCCGCCGGAGTAAATTCAGTATTACCTCGTGGTACGCTCGGTGGCATTAACTTCCCATTTAACAATCTAGCAGAGCTTGATCCACCAGACCCACTAAATATCTTCGTCGCAATAAACGGAGAAAGATCATAACAATTTCCCATATTGATTGGTCCTCTATTGTTTATGATTTTAATTTTTCGAATAAGTGGATTCACCCGTAAACCACCTTCCTTAACAATATCTCTTCCTTTCTACACTGTATGCAAAAGAAAAAAACTTGAAACGGACGCGTTTCAAGTTTTAAAAAGAATTATTTCTAGCAGGGATATCCCCGCTGATGATTAGTGAACTTTATTTAATTTCACCTTCGTATTGCATCATGCCGCCAACCATGTTTACTGTTTTATAACCTAGTTCATTTAAATAATGACAAACATTTTCACTGCGCACACCTGATCTACAAATAAAAATGTATTCATTTTCTTTATCAAAGAAGTCTACTTTATGCGGAATGTCATTCATTTTAATATGAACTGCTTCTGGAATTTTCCCGTATTCTACTTCTTCATCTTCACGCACATCTACTAAAAATAACGTTTCCCCTTTTTCTAAACGCTCTTGTACTTCTTGTGGCATAATTGTTTTAATTTCAGACATGGAACTGCCTCCTTCTTTCGATTCATTCTCAATTTTAGCATGCAATAGCTAGAAAACAAGCTATGTGCCCAAGTCTCATTAGAGAACATTTGAAGTTCGCTGATTTATGAATTGATGTACTTTGCTAGCAAACAAATGTGTCTCTAACACCCCTGCCATATGTCCATGTATACTTTCAATCTCATACACTTCTGCAAATTTTCTATTCTTCCTCAATAACTCAACCATTTCATAATTATAACGAGAAGGCTGTAGTATATCTTGCTTACAAGGAATCATAAGGACGCTTGCTTCTACTTGTCGAAGCGCTTCTTCTAATGAAGAAAAACCGCGGGCAATGTCATGTAATAACGTTGCTTTTGCTGTATACATCCATGAATTTGCATCGACAAATGCAATATTCTGTAATGTTACTTCATGAATTTCTTCTTCAAATGAAGTTAAAGTAAAGAAATCTTGATAAGGTGCAGATTCTGTATGGCTCCGCGAAAATGTCGTTTCATAATAATGCGCATCAAATGCGTTTATAAACATCATTTTAGCGGCCATATGCAGTCCTTTCACCGGCTGCTTCTCTCCGTAATTTCCATTATTCCAAGCCGGATCTAATTGAATGGCATCTATTGTATTTTGCAAAACATTAACAGCCGTCACTATTGGATTTTGCGGATTTGTAATGACGCCAATCACTCGCTCCATCATATGCGGGTAATGAACCGCCCATTGCTGAGCAATCATCCCACCAGCAGATGGCCCAATCACAGTATGTAACCTCGCAATCCCCATATGTCGTATTAATTCGTATTGAATACGAGCCATATCAAGAAACGTAAAGACGGGAAAAGTCATCCCATACTCTGCACCTGTTTCTGAATTTATCATCTTTGGCCCGGTTGTCACAACATAAGGATTTTTCACTTGAACGTTACACAAATTGTCCGTGCAAATAACAAAATATTTATTTGTATCGATTGCTTTTCCTGGTCCAATTAATTCATCCCACCATCCAGGAAGAGGATCATGCTCTGTATACTGTCCTGCCGCATGACTCGTTGCACTAAAATAATGACATACTAAAATTGCATTGGACTTCTCACGGTTTAATGCACCGTATGTTTCATAACCAATTTGAATTGGGATTGACGCACCGTTTTCAAATGTGAATTTCTTTAATCGAAATTCTTGTTTTTCTACATATAACACCATTTCGTCCTCCTTACGTAACACTTTTCCTCATTTCTACTAGTACAAACAAAGTGTGATACTGAAGACAAAGCGAAAAAAGCCGCTGCGAATATAGCCTTTGTTACAAGAATGCGCATACACCATAATCAATTATATTTATTCGTACGATAGGACATGATTTCCTTCTACCATAACCAAGCCATCTGTTCTACTTTTTCAAATACAAATATGTGCATAATATATAAAAATTCCCACAGACTAAAGTTATCTTATTTGGATAAAGAGGGAATACATATGTTTTTTAAATGGTTTAGTAGAAAAAAAAACAGTACAGATGCAACAAAGAAGGAACAAATGAAAGGCACGCAACAAACTAAGCAAACGGAGCAACAACCAGAACAACAAACTCAAACAAACAAGCAACTGCAAAAACAACAACAACAACAACAACAAGCTGAAGCAAACAAGCAACTGCAAAAACAACAACAGGCTGAAGCAAACAAGCAACTGCAAAAACAACAACAAGCTGAAGCAAATAAGCAACTGCAAAAACAACGACAAGCTCAAGCAATCAAGCAGCTGCAAAAACAACAACAAGCTGAAGCAAACAAGCAACTGCAAAAACAACAACAAGCTGAAGCAAACAAGCAACTGCAAAAACAACGACAAGCTCAAGCAATCAAGCAGCTGCAAAAACAACGACAAGCTCAAGCAATCAAGCAGCTGCAAAAACAACAACAAGCTGAAGCAAACAAGCAACAGCCGGAACAGCAACAAGCTCAAGCAAGTAAGCAACAGCCAGAACAGCAACAAGCTCAAGCAAGTAAGCAACAGCCGGAACAGCAACAAGCTCAAACAAATAAACAACAACCGGAACAGCAACAAGCTCAAGCAAGTAAGCAACAGCCGGAACAGCAACAAGCTCAAGCAAATAAGCAACAGCCAAAACAACAACAAGCTCAAACAAACAAGCAACAATCAAACAAACAATATTCCAAACAAAGTAAAAACGGTATTTTCGATTTTAGTAAGCCAGAACATGAAGCAGCTCATTCACTACAAGAACTTTTTCAGAAATTAAAAGAATCAAGCGATTTTGTTCATTCTCATACTTCTGAAGACCCAGCTAAGCCTTATTGGATTTCGTATTTCCGTACGTCAATGGATGGTATGAGATTACAAAATTATTTAATGCCTGCTTTATTACATCACACTGCACCAACACTAGAAGAAATAAAAGAAATGATTCCAATAAGCGGCCTTATCATTACGAGTGACGTAAAAAAAATTGAAGAAATGGTTCTAAAAGGTCACGCCATTATTCAACTGCAAGAGCATGATACGAAATGCCTACTTGCAAATATCGCAATTGAGAAATACAGATTACCGAGTATACCATTAAACGAATCAACCGTAACTGGACCGCAAGAAGGATTTGTAGAGGATATCGATACAAATATTAACCTTGTCCGTAAACGGTTGCCAGTTCTAGAATTAAAAACAAAAGAATTACTAATTGGAGAATTTTCAAAAACGAAAGTCGTTATGATGTATTTGAGTAATTTAGCAGAAAAAGAAACCATCGCATATTTAGAAGGCCTCCTGAACAAAATTCAATATGACCAAATTAATGATAGCAATTATATTGCGCATCTAATGGGCGATACTTCTATTTTTCCAACTTTTATTACTACAGAACGTGCTGATCGTGTGAGCAGCGGACTCGTTGACGGAAAAATTGCTATATTTGTCGATGGTGCACCAAATATTTTATTAGCACCTGTATCTCTACTGGATTTCTTCGTCTCGCCTGAGGATTACAGTGTGTCATGGTTTTATGCAACCTTTTCTCGCTTATTACGTTTTATAGCAATTATTTTTTCAATTGCTGCAACACCTCTATATGTAGCGGTACTTAGTTATCACTACGAATTGATTCCAAGTGATTTGCTGGAGACATTAATTTTATCGCGGGCACAGGTGCCATTTCCGCCTTTAATAGAGGCTATTTTTCTAGAGTTAGCCATTGACCTTCTCCGTGAAGCAGGAGCACGTTTACCAATGAAGGTCGGGCAAACACTCGGTATTGTAGGCGGTATCGTTATTGGACAAGCATCTGTACAAGCAGGATTAACAAGTAATATTTTGTTAATTATCGTCGCCTTATCAGCACTAGCATCATTTATTACACCGATTTATAAAATGGGCAATGCCGTTCGTGTACTTCGTTTTCCATTTCTATTACTTGCAGAGCTATGGGGACTATTAGGAATTTCGCTAGGATTTATCTTTCTTCTAACGCGACTTTTTCGATTATCGTCCCTACGAAAGCCATATGGTTTTTTTTATCCATTTCGGAAACAGTCAATTAAAGACTCACTTATACAACTACCCTTATCTAAAATGGATACACGCAATATTCAATCAAGACCGCAACATGTCGGTCGTTATGTAAAAGAAGTGTTTCAAAAACGCATGACAGATTTTGATGAGTAAGAAACGAGGAGAGCATATGAGTACGGTTAAAACAAATTATAAAGTATCTCCCATTTTTGTTTTTTTCTTAATCCATGCTGCTCAATTCGGTGTTGGGGTTCTCGGATTTGCACGTATTATTGCAAAAGCTGCCGGATATGATGCATGGATGGGTGTAATTATAGCGGGGATAGGCGTTCACATTCTTATGTGGATGATGTATCGTCTATTAGGAAACGCAAATGGAAACTTGCTTACAGTGCATCAAAATATATTTGGAAAATGGCTAGGCAATGCATTTAATCTAATCTTTATTACATATTTCTTTCTAGACAGCGTATCCGTTATACGCACATATGTAGAAATTATTCAAGTTTGGATGTTTCCAACAGCATCTACATGGAAATTAACAATCTTTCTATGCATACTTAGTTATTATGTTATTTCATCTGGCTTTCGGGTTATGACTGGTATTTGTGTTATCTCCGTTGTTGCTACATGCGGATATATCATGATGCTGCTTATAACCATTAAATACGCTAATTTTGGAAACCTACTACCTATATTCTCTCATTCTTTTGGGGATATTTTAAAAGCAACTCAAGCGTCGACTTATACCATGATTGGCTTCGAACTCATTTTGATGATATATCCGTTTATCAAAACCCCGGAGAAATCTCATAAATTTGCACAATATGGTGTTTTATTTTCTAACTTTTTATTTTTACTAAGTACCATTCTTGCCTTTGCGTTCTTTAGCGAAAAACAATTATCAAAAACAATTTGGTCACAGCTATCCATTTCACAAGTAATTCGTCTTCCTTTCATTGAGCGTCTAGAATATATTGTTATCTCCGGCTACGCAATCATTGCAATTACAAGTTTTATCTTACCATTATGGGGTGCGACAAGAGGATTTTATGAACTATTTCGCATAAAGCAGAAATACATATTAATTTCCTTATTATTTTTAACCGTCATTATTTCACAATTCCTAACGGAACGGCACCATATTAATAACTTTGTTACTCATGTCTCAAAGGTAGATTTTTGGATTGTTTATGTGTACATCCCAGTTTTATTCCTTATAATGTGGGTGAAAAACAAATGGAAAACATCAAAAAGCAAGTAGTATTCCTTTTTAGTTTGTGCTTATTTTTTACAACAGCATGTGTGCCCAAAAGCATCGTTGATGATCTCAGTCTTATTCAAGGTTCTGTTTTTGATGTCGCTTCAGATACAGGCTCAAAGAAGGAAAAAGTAAAAGTGACTTACGTTTGTCCTATTCGAAAAAAAGGGAAAACAGTACAAGTACTTCAAGGATATGGAAATACAGTCAAACAAGTTAAAGTAACAACTGCTTTAGAATCTGGAGAACCTCTTGCCAGCGGACAAATACGCGTTACTCTTTTTACAGAAAAATTAGCTAAAAAAGGACTCTCCAGCTTATTTGATACACTTATTCGTGATGTAAATATCGGAAACTTAGTATATGTTGGTCTAGTTGAAGGCGGAGGAAATGGAGAAGGGCAAAAACTACTATCAGGCCAATATCAAACTGCTTCTAACGTAGCAATCTACATGACAAAAATACTAGAACATAATATGAAAACAGGTGTATTACCAAAAGATAATTTACACCTTCAAGCTTTTCGATATTATCGCGATGGGCAAGATACATATATGCCTATTTTAAAAAAGAAAAAGAAAAGTATTAAAATTACGAGTATAGCTCTTTTCAAACAAGATAAATATGTAGGGAAAGTAGAAGAAAAAGATATGTTTCTTTTTAAAACACTGCTCGAAAAAAGCGAATTGGATTCACATGAATTTAAAACAAGATTAGGCTATACGATCATTAACAATATTCGTTCTTCTCCTTCTTATCGTGTATATGTAAGCAACGGCAAGCCTTCCTTTTTTATTCATGTAAAAATGGCAGCTCGCATTCAAGAGATTTCGAAACATACTAACCTAGAAAATAAAAAAAATGTAGAAAAAATCAAAAAAGACATTGAAAAAGGCTTAAATAAAGATGGAGTAAAATTAATTAAAAAATTTCAATCTCTTGGTACAGACCCGCTCGCTTTAGGTGCCAGATTTAAACAGCACTACAGACCTTTTAAATTAAAGGAATGGAGAAAAATGTACAAAGATGTTCCTGTAAAAATAAAATATGAAGTTGATATTACAAATTCAGGCGTTATTGAGTAAAATAATTGATCCTCTTTCCTAAAATTAAATTGGAAAGAGGATCTTTTTTGGTAAAAACAGAATTTAAGCCTCTCTACCATAAATCGTGTTACAATAAAAATCGGCAAAGAACGAGAAAGGATGAAACAACATGACAAACGAAAAAGGTTTAGATAAAGGATATGAACTTGTTGCGAAAATGCATGAAGTATTTGGTCACCCTGTTGCAGATGCTCCAACAAAATTAACAGAAGAACGTGCAAAAATTCGTGCAAGCTTTATGCAAGAAGAACTAGAAGAGTTTTTAGAAGCAAACACAGTAGAAGATCAATATGATGCATTAATTGACTTAATTTACTTTGCATTTGGAACGTTTGCCGAAATGGGTGTACGTCCTGATAAAGGTTTTGAGATCGTAAACAATGCAAACATGGCAAAATTATTCCCAGACGGTAAACCACGCTTCCGCGAGGGTGACGGCAAGATTTTAAAACCTGAAGGATGGGAAGCACCAGAACCACAGCTTCGTGCGGAAATTGAGCGTCAGCGTCAAGAAGCAAAAAAATAATATATGATTTCCATTTGAAAAGGAGCCATCTGTTAAATGGCTCCTTTTCTCTATTTCTTCTTCGAATCTCCCATCTGAGGTTGCTTTCCTTTCGAAGCATTTGCATCGAAATTAGGCTGTCTTTGGCCAGTATTGTTACTTCTACCTTTACCCATATGTATACACCCCCTTCTTCTTTATTATTCCCAAATAAAAAATCTCCTTGCATTGAAGGAGATTTTCTTTAAGGCACTAACGCCCTATTCCATAGTTGTTTAATCTTACATGCCTTGATACGGCGTGACAGAAGGATGGCCGTGATGATAACCATGGTGATGAGGATGATAAATAACATGTTGATAGCCATGATGATGATATGGATAATGTGGATGATACCCCACATGATGATATGGATAATGTGGATGATATCCCACATGATGATAGCCATAAGGATATCCTCCATGTGGATATCCTACTTGTGTTGTAGGGAATCCCCCCATACCATATGGACTAGGCATTTGTCGTTGTTCATTATAATTCATTTCGTTCACCTCTTCCTCACAATTTAATGTGTCGATGTTATCATATTGCAAAAAGAGAATTAGGTGTTTGTCTGTTCCAAAATTGAGCTCTTTCATCCCGTTCAAAACATAAAAAGAGCACCTAAATAGGTGCTCTTTTCCATTAATTCGCTACGATATTCACAAGTTTTCCAGGAACAACAATTACTTTACGAACTGTTTTCCCTTCAATTTGCTCTTTAATTGCCTCAATTGCAAGTTGTTCCATTTCTTCTTTTGATGCATCTTTTTTCATCGTTAGCTTCGCACGTACTTTACCCATGACTTGAACAACGATTTCAACTTCATCTTCTACAAGTTTAGACTCATCAAATGTTGGCCAGCTTACATATGTGATTGTTTCGTTATGTCCAAGCTTGCTCCAAAGCTCTTCCGCTACGTGCGGTGCAACTGGTGCTAACAATTTCACAAAACCTTCTACATATTCTTTTGGAAGTGTTTCTGCTTTATATGCATCATTTACAAACATCATCATTTGAGAAATCGCAGTGTTAAAGCGAAGTTCTGCATAGTCTTCTGTTACTTTCTTCACTGTTTGATGATATGCTTTTTCAAGATTTTTATTTGCTGCATCTGTAATTTTCTCACTTAGTTCGCCATTATCTTGAACAAATAGACGCCATACGCGATCTAAGAAACGACGAGCTCCGTCAAGACCATTTTCAGACCAAGCAATAGAAGCATCTAATGGTCCCATAAACATTTCGTATAGACGAAGTGTATCTGCACCGTGGCTTGCTACGATATCATCAGGGTTTACAACGTTACCTTTTGATTTACTCATTTTCTCGTTGTTTTCACCTAGAATCATACCTTGGTTAAATAGTTGTTGGAATGGCTCTTTCGTTGGAACCACACCTACATCGTATAATACTTTATGCCAGAAGCGTGCATATAGTAAGTGAAGTACCGCATGCTCTGCACCGCCGATGTAAATATCGACTGGAAGCCATTGTTTAATTTTTTCTGGATCAGCAAGTGCTTCACTGTTTTTCGGATCGATATAACGCAGGTAATACCAGCAGCTGCCTGCCCATTGCGGCATTGTGTTTGTCTCGCGGCGACCTTTCTTACCAGTCACTGGATCAACAACATTTACCCACTCATCAATGTTTGCAAGTGGTGATTCACCTGTACCAGATGGACGGATGTTCTCTGTTTTCGGAAGAACTAATGGTAGCTCTTCTTCTTTTACAGCTGACATTGTGCCATCTTCCCAGTGGATAATTGGAATCGGCTCACCCCAGTAACGTTGACGGCTAAATAACCAGTCACGAAGACGGTATGTTACTTTTTGATTTCCTGCACTTGTTATTTCAAGCCATTCAATCATTTTCGCAATTGCTTCTTCTTTATTTAAGCCATCTAGGAATGCAGAGTTAACGTGTGCTCCATCGCCTGTATGTGCTTCTTTCGTAATGTCTCCGCCTTCTACAACTTCTTTCATTGGAAGCTCGAATGTTTGCGCAAACTCGTAATCACGCTCATCGTGTGCTGGAACCGCCATTACTGCACCTGTTCCGTAGCTAGCAAGCACATAGTCAGCGATCCAGATTGGTAATTTCTCACCATTTACTGGGTTAATTGCATAAGCACCTGTGAATACGCCTGTTTTTTCTTTCGCAAGCTCTGTACGCTCTAAATCACTTTTCGCTTTTACAGAATCAATGTACGCTTCCACTGCTTCTTTTTGATCCGCAGTTGTAATTTCTGCAACAAGCGCATGCTCTGGAGCAAGTACACAGTAAGTTGCACCAAATAGTGTATCAGGACGCGTTGTAAACACTGTAAACTTCTCATCTGTACCGTCGATGTTGAAGTGAACTTCTGCACCTTCAGAACGACCGATCCAGTTGCGCTGCATATCTTTTAAGCTTTCTGGCCAATCAAGTTCATCTAAGTCTTCAAGTAAACGATCTGCATAAGCTGTAATCCTAAGCATCCATTGTCTCATCGGACGACGTTCAACAGGATGTCCGCCGCGCTCACTCACACCATCAATTACTTCTTCGTTCGCAAGTACAGTACCAAGTGCCGGGCACCAGTTTACTGGTACTTCATCCACGTAAGCTAAGCCTTTTTCAAATAATTTTAGGAAGATCCATTGTGTCCATTTGTAATAGCCTGGATCTGTCGTATTTACTTCACGATCCCAATCATAAGAGAAACCTAATGATTTAATTTGATTGCGGAACGTGTTAATGTTTTTCTCTGTAAATTCAGCTGGGCTGTTTCCAGTATCAAGTGCATATTGCTCTGCTGGAAGACCGAACGCATCCCATCCCATTGGATGAAGTACGTTATAGCCTTGCATACGTTTCATACGAGATAAAATGTCCGTTGCTGTATATCCTTCTGGATGTCCTACGTGCAGTCCTGCACCTGATGGATATGGAAACATATCTAGTGCGTAAAATTTCGGTTTATCTGTTTCATCTGGCGTACGGAATGTTTTATTCTCTTCCCAATACGCTTGCCACTTCTTCTCAATTTCTTGATGATTGAAGCTCATTAAACACCCTCCATTCAAATTCTATATATTTTCACCGCCAAAAATACAAAAAACCCCTCATCCCAGAAAGGGACGAGAGGTTATATTCCCGCGGTACCACCCTAAATTAATGTCATAAAGGATGTTCAAAACGTCCGGTAAAGATAGCTATCGCATTTCTTCGTTACGTCGCCAGTCCGGTACTCATGTAGTCACTCTACACTCCGTGTCCTCCTGGCTTCCGCGCCTCGAACTGCTCTGCTCTCTTTATCCTCCTTTTTGAACAAGCACTAATATACATTCGCTTAGATCCGTAACGTGGATAGACGGCAAATCGCTACTTTCTTTCACGACCGCAACTCCAAGGCGAGTTCATAACGAAACGTGGATTGACTTGCACCGACCGTCAACTCTCTAAACCAGCTTCTATTACTACTACTCCTTATCACTGTTATTACATATGAGTTATTTAAAATATATTCTAAAACAAGTTACATGTTCCGTCAAACTAAACTGCAATTTTTTCTTCTACTGTTTCTTCAACCCGTACTCTCTTATCATAAATACTCGTTGCGATAAGTGCTACTACAAGCATTACCATTATCGCTATGAACAATACTTCCATATTATATATATCAACGATTGCTCCGCCGACAACTGGTCCAAACATTTTACCAACAGTTGCTGCGCTATTTACAACACCTTGATAAAAACCGAGCTTATCATTTGGTGCAAGGATATTCGCAATCGTTGGAACAGCTGGCCATACAAATAATTCACCGATTGTTAAAGTCACCATCGCCACAAGGAACATTGTAAATTGCTGCGCTTGACTCAGTATAATGAAGGATACTGCGAAAATACCAATCCCGATCATAATCTGTTGTTTTAAAGAACGCTTCATCGCACGAATAATCATACTTATTAATGGCTGAGCACAAACAATCATCGTTCCATTTATCGTCCATAATAAACTATAATGACGAAGGCTAATATTCAACTCCTGTATATACGTTGCAATCGCGCCTTGCCACTGTACATATGTAACCCAGCATAAAGCATATGCTACACATACAATAAGAAGCGCCTTAAATCCCGGTGTAAGTGACCAACCTTTTTTCGTTTTTTCTTTTCCTTCTACACTCTTATCTTTCTTATCTTCCATACCACGGAATCCAAGAAATGCAATTAAGAAGAAAATAAAGTATAAAATAAAGTTTGCTAAGAAAATATAATCAAAACGATAAGAAGCAACTAAACCACCGCACGCTGTTCCAATAGCGATTCCAACGTTTTGTCCTACATACATCGCATTAAATGCTCTCCGTCCGCCTTCTGGCCAAACCGTCCCGACCATTGCATACATCGACGGAAAGACCATTCCAGAACCAAATCCAATTAACGCAAGCCACACAACATAAAATGGCCAACCATGGAAGAATACCAGTCCTAAAATCGCTAATAGTGTAATAACAATACCAACTAAAATGGACTTATATCCGCCCCATTTATCAAATAAAACACCGCCGAGTAAATTACCAATTACTCCTGTTAACGAGTTAATCATTAATACCATTCCAGCTACAGATAATGACTTCCCTAAATGATCATGTAAATAAATCGTATTAAAAGGCCATAAAAAAGAAGCACCCGTGACGTTAATAATCATCCCAGCTACTAATAGCCATACTTTCCTTGGCATACCCCTTCCCTCCTATTCTATTATTTTTTCGATCTTCAATAACAGTAAAATTGTAGTCGTTTTTAGGTAGGAAGGCAAATGATTAATAGTTGGTGAAATTCTGATAATGAGATATAAAATAAAACCCACCTCTACATAAAGAGATGGATTTCCTTTCACACTTTACAGCATTTGGAGAATACATTGAAGTTTCATCCCCTTATAAATCACGTGATTTAAATGTACGAATCGCTATAAAAATAGCTGCTAACACATATAAAACAGCATAAACAATCATCATGTTACTCGGTGTTGAAACACTCCCAAATACTCCTTGTGAAGCTATTGATAAAGGATTGTCTGCTGAATCAAATAAATAGATTGTCATTTTACGATACATCGTATCGATTGGGAATAAAAGGCTGGCGATTATGCCCATGTTTACAAGTGCTGTTTTTTCCGCCAATGTACCGATTTGTTCAACAAATCCACCAATAAACCCAGTTCCGTATAAAATAATTAACACAATGCCAGCATTTAATGTCGCCATACGTGTGCTTAGTAATATCGCGATGCTAATTAAAATAACGGGCTGTATTAAAAAAAGAGCCAATGCTTTTATAATCTGCGTCGCCGTGAAATCTAAATGAAACGTATTCCCTCCCATTGTTTGATGAATAAGCACGATACTTATAAATAGAAAGGCTGCGTACGCAATCAGTAAGCAACATAAGCCGATCCATTTTCCCATTAAAAAGGAAAAGCGCGAAATCGGTCTCGTCAACCATGTATCAATTTGATGACTTTCAATTTCATTGGCAATGCTGCCAACACTACTTAAAATAGCTAACAACGCAGTAATAAACGAAGAAAAGTATAACCCCACCCCAAGAAGTTGTGTAGAAAAGAAACTCTTGCTCATAACATCTTGAGCTGTCGAAAGACCACTAGATTCTCCCGGAATGATTTCACTGACGGCGTAATGAATGGCCACTCCATAAAATATTAAAAAGGCAAAAGTCATACATAATGTAATGGTAAAAATACGCTTTAAAAGGATTTCTTTAAATGATAACTTGGCGATTGTCCACATGCTGCGTCCCCTCTTTCTTATTCACCCAGTACATAAACACATCTTCCAAATGCGGGTGAACCGGATTTAGCTGATACACAGGAATATGTAGTGATACAAATGCTTCTAACAATCTAGGAATGTCGTCTTCTTGTTGCAGCGTGATAATCCAACGTTTACGATTTTGCTGTTCTTCTATCTTCCTTACGTTTTTAATAAACGCAGGCAGTTGTTTAAAAAACAATTCGCTCTTTTCACCAAGTGTTACTTCAACTTCCGTTTGAATCATCATTAATGAGCGCCAATCTCCTTGTACAATTAGCTCTCCCTTATTAATAATCGCCACGTGATCACATAGATGTTCAATTTCATTTAATAGATGGCTATTTAAAAATACTGTCTTCCCTTGGTCCCGAAGCTCTTCCATTAAATGACGCACTTCTTTTCGCCCGATTGGATCAAGCGCGGATGTTGGCTCATCTAAAAAAATCAATTCCGGATCAGAAAGCAGGGCACAGGCCAGTCCAATACGCTGCTGCATTCCTTTTGAATAACCGCGAATTTTTTCTTTCTCCCTTCCCTTTAGACCTACTTTTTCAATAACCTCATTCATTTTTGCTTTCCGCTCCCGAAAAGGCAGATCGCATAATTTCGCATGCGTTTCAAGTAACTGCCAACCAGTCAGCCAATCAGGATAGCGAAACAGTTCAGGTAAATAGCCAATGCGCCGTTTTGATTCAATTGTCCCAATCGGCTGTCCTAGCATTTGCGCTGTTCCAGAATCCGCATGAATCAATCCCAGCATCGTTCGCACAAACGTACTTTTCCCTGCACCGTTAGGACCTATAAACCCGAATACAGTACCGCGCGGAACGTCTAATGAAATGTTGCGGATACCGCCTTTTCCGTTATATTGTTTTGTTAAATTCTTTGTTTGTATAATCCAGTCTTCGTTCATGTTTTACCTCCGCCCTATACAGGAACAGAGCCGCCCCTTTTCGCGGAGCCGCTCTTGTTCAATCATTATTTTAATTCATTTGCAAGTTTAATAAGATCACTTGCATTCATATCTTTCCCCTGCTCTTTATGTTGCTCGATCATGTTCATTTTCCCGTCTTTCTCCCAAATCAGCACATTTTCATATTCTGTATTATATAAAACGGCCTTTACTCCTTGAACATTTGTCTCTGATACTTTTGCATCTTTTGCTACATAAGGAATCGGCAATGTATGTGTCCAATCTTGAATACCTGCAAGTTGCGTTTTCACATTCCCAGGAATAATCGGAAGCTCTAAAACTGTTTTTTGTAATTTCGCAACATCTACACCTTCTGGAACAGAAATTTTTGGTGCATCAATCACATTATAAGAAAAAGCGCTTGATGTTCGATTGCCCTCAACTTCTATTTGAGTACGTACTGATTCCGGAACTGTGATTGAAAATTGCTTACCATTCAAAGCACTTTCAAATTGCGTATTACTTTGTAATTGTTTCAATAATTTATTAGCTTTTTCTGTATCGAGCTCAAATTGCATAATAAATGACGGATTCACATCCACATTCGTTACACGATATCCATTTGGCACTTTTGGGACAGCATATCCAGCTTCTCTTGCTTGCTGTTCTGACTGAAAATGAGCATCTTTTTTACTTCCGTTATCTTTGATTTCTATTTTCCCAATTCCTTTAATGGACTTTTCTCCTTCTTCCGTTTTAGAGATCCATCCTTCAATATCACGTAAGTCCGAATCGGTAAGTTGAACGAACTGTACATCCTTTACTCGAAAAATCGATAACAAGTTACTTGCTCCTGCTCGTACTTCTGGAACTGTTAAAGACACACACACAACTGCCGCCGCTGCTGCTGCAGTAATCCAACGTTTAGATGATTTCTTCATATTATGCCATCTTCCCTTCTTTTTACTTTCTTCACTATTTCTTTCTTCTGTTTTATGATTTTTGATATTCTGTTCAAAGGTTTTCCAAGCTTGATCAACATCGATATCAATTTCTTGACTAACGTTTGTATATTCATCATCCAATACAACTTCTCCCCATTGATTAAGCTTGCTCACTTCTTCTAACGTCTTTTGACATTCTTTACATTGGTCAAGATGCTGAATATATTGTTTTCTGTCATCGCGGTTTAATTCTCCATCTAAATACGCCTGAATAAATCCAATATCTTGGCACTTCATTTGTCACCCCTCCTTCATCCCTCTATACATCTTCCGAAATTTCGCTTTCGCTCGTGCTAGCAATGTTCCAACCGAGGATACTTCCATATGAGTAACCTCCGCGATTTCTTTGTATTGGAACCCAGAAAACTTCATTAATAAGAGGGTACGTTCCCGCTCATCCATTTCTTTTAATGTACTTTGTACACGAGTAATTTCTTCTTTTTGAATACATTGTTCTTCCGATGACGGACAGCTAATTGACTGTTTATTATTGGCTTCTTTTTCGATTCTTGCTTGATGCCTTTTTTCAGATCGCAAATAGTTATATGCCGCATAAATGGATGCTTTTGCAAGCCATGCTGATAAACTTTCAATCTGTTTCCATTCTGTATGATATAATTGCAAAAATACTTCTTGCGCTAAATCTTCAGCAATTACTTGATCTCGCACAATCCGCATAATTTGTCTCACAACGTGAGCATAATATTGTTTAAATACATCTTGAAACTGTATATGTGAAACTGAATCTTGTTCATATATATTTAGCAATGAAGCTTTCACCTCCACTCGTTTCTTCCTCCTTATTAGCCGCTTTCACTATAAAGAAACCATAAATTAACTATTTGTGACAGAAAAATAAAAAATATTTTCTTGTAATCGTTTAATCTTGTATTGAAACCAGCTTTAATCCCTTACCCTCTAAGAGATTTTATTGGGAGGCAAGTACAAAGCATAAATCTATAAAGTGAAAATTTCATCAGTATTTTTTCATTACCACTAATAGAAAGTCCGCTTTTGGTAGTTAGGCGAGAGCACCTAGCCACACATGGAATTTATCCATAAAATGGTATACAATACATATAACCATTTTTAAGGGAGAAGCAAATGGATACAAAAAAAGCACAAAAAGAAATTAAGAAAACGAAAAGAAAAGTAGTAATTGTATTATTTTCTATGTTTATCATTGGAGCAAGTTCTGTATATTGGAAGTTTTTTAGTTTACAAGGTGTTCCAAAAGGTGAATTGATTCAGGAGGTGAAATCTCCAAATGGTACATATACGTTAAATGCCTATATTACAAATGGTGGAGCAACTACAAGCTTTGCCGTGAGAGGTGAACTTATTTTTAACAAACGTAAGATATTTAAAACAAAAAATATTTATTGGAATTACAGAGAAGACCAAGCCAATATTGAATGGAAAGGTGAAGATACTGTTATTATCAATGGCCATACGTTACACGTACCAGATGAAACATATGACTTTAGAAAAGATTAGAAATATACTTCATTTTTACCTTTGATAGCTATAAAGATGAATGCGTGGACAAAAGCGTCCAGTAAAGGGGAAATGACTATATTTACAAAAGGGGATCGAACTGTGAGTGTCATACATCCTCCTGGTGAAAATGCTTTTTATCTTTACGAAGTCAAATAGTAACTGTACTATGAAAAAAGCTAAGGTAACATTCATGCATTTTATTGAATGCTCCCTAGCTTTTTATAGAACCACTTCATATAACTTTGTTATTAACAAAGTTATAACACTATATCCCCTTCTACAATCTTTAAAAATCGGTTATTCCAAATGTTCTCATGATGTTTAATAATGGTTTGCGCTTCTAATACTGTACTCGTTATCGTACTGTGTGTATTTTTATAAAGAATGTTATTTTGATAACCTAAGCTATACGCAGCTCGAATTGTAGTATCTAAACAAAATTCAGTTTGCGCTCCCGCAAAAATAATTTGTTCAATTTCTTTCTCTTTTAAGTAGTTTAATAGTTCTGTTTGATAGAATGAATCCCATTTCGTTTTTTGAATAACTTTATCTGAAGAAGTTTTCACTAGCCCCTTATGTAATTGCCAGCCATCTTTCCCTTCAAACATTTCATTTGTTTCCTCTGTGCTCGTATGTTGAATGAAGATAACCGGGATATTTTTCTCATGAGCTTTTGTGATTAATTCGTTTATATTTGCAACTACATGTTCCTTGTCGTACAAAAAATTTTGCGGTTCATTAAAAAAGATTTCTTGCATGTCAATAACAACTAAAGCTTGCTTCATTATCGTTTCACATCCTATTGGTTTCTTTTTCATTATAGCACGGCATTATCAAGCTAAGTTTCGACAGCTAAAAACCGTTGCTCCTTTTACCCATTCTGTATATCAAATCATTATTTTTTCCATACCAAATAATCTCTTGTAATTATGTTTGAAAAAGTAAACTATCTGTCCCCGACTGAGTATCGAGAACAGATAGCCTTTTTGTTTTTCATGAATGTATTTCTTTTAAAATTTTAGATATATTAGTCGTGAACAATATGTAATTTTGTTTTTTCGTTTTAATTAAAATCCGATTCGTTGTACCATATGGTGCACCTATTCGAATTGCATCAGCTTTTTCGCCACCGTAAGTATCATCTTCGGTAATTTCAATAATTTCTTCCAATGGAATATTGACCGTTGCAAGCTGCCACTTAATAATTAATTCTTTTTCTGTTTTTTTCACATCAATCCCTACCGTAAACATATTATCAGAACCTTCCTATAATTTCTTTTCAATTTCATTATAAAGAGAATTCCTTTATTTATTATTACATGTTTTTATTTCCAATAGTTGTACAATGGAAAAATCCAATTACCTTTAACATGGAAATTGCTCATACAGAATTAATAATTAGAATAATAGAAATGAATACAGGAGCAGCATTTATGCGTTATAACATAAAAAATACCGAGCATCCTGTGCTCGGTATTTTCCAAATCCTATTCTTCTTTCGGCAAAACAATCCCTTTATACAATTGAACGGTAATGAAATAATAAATCGCGTAAATGACTACGAAAATGACAATTGGAAGCCAAATCCGGAAGTACGGATCAAGTAAAATAAAACCGAACATTTTCATCCCAATTAACACGTGTACAATTCCTACAATTGCCGGGAATAAGAACACTAAGAATAACTCTTTATAAATGGACTTCGTTAATAACTCACGGCGCACACCGATTTTACGAAGCATGTTATAACGTGTAATATCTTTTGATGCACCAGAAAGAATCTTAAACATTAAGCAACTTGCCATCATTGCTAAGAACGCAATTCCTAGGAAGAAGCCCATAAATACAGTTCCGCTCGCAATACTGTAAAACCCTGTATACATCGCATATTTCGTTGCTAAATCATCAGCTTTTACATCTTTATATTTCGCTAACTCTAACTCATCAAGTTTTTTCCATTCATCTTTATGTGCTATAAAATTATCTGTTTTTCCAATGAAGGCAATTCCTTCGTTTCCTTGTACTTCATTGTACATCTTTTGATCAACAATTTTTATAGTGTGGTCGCGATATAAGTAGAATGGCTGGATACTTCCTAAAGCCTCTGCCCATTTTTCGGGAATTACCGCTGTATTCTCCGTTTTTTCTTGACCATGACTAGAAATAGCACCTACAGGAAGCTCTCCTGAAACGCGTTTAAATTTACCAAAGCTTTCTTTCCCTTTACCTTCATGTACTAACGGAGGATTTTTTTCTAAATCCTCTTTTAAATAGTAAACAAATTTATCATCAACTTTATAACGATATTCGTTTTTCTCATTGAATGTAATACTGTCTAAAATTTTCTTCTCTTCTGCTGTTGGATTATGAATGGCTGTATCATATATTGCAAAGCCATCAACTGTCAGCGTGACATTATTTTTAAAAGCCATACCGCCAGAAATGGCACCTGCACCAAGAGCAACTAACATCGCTACTGTTGCTAGTACTCTCGTTAAGCTGTTAATACGGAAGTTTAGCTGTGCAAATGTAAAGGCGTTAAGCCCTTTTTCGCTTCGTTTTTTATTACTTTTCAGCTTTTTAATAATAAGCGGAAGAACAGAAGCAAATAACATATACGTTCCTGATGTTATTGTAATGAGCGCAATGATGATACCAAATTGTTGTAACTTGTCCATATAAATCATAGAAGCATAGCCGATTGCTAATAAAATAATCGCAAGAAATGCTACGATACCAGTCATTTTTCCTTTTACAGCAACGCGCTCTGTTTGCGCATCTGCATGCACAAGCTGTAATACTGAAATACGTGATAGTTTAATACTATTCATAATTGCGGATAACACAAATAATGCAAAGAAGAAAATACACGTAACAGTCATCGATGGAACATAAAATGCTTGATAACCACCTGCAGTAAATTCAATCTGTTTCATAAGTAGCTGTCCAATTCCTTGCGCCAGTCCTACACCGACTGCAATCCCAATCACAAGAGACGCCACTCCTATTACAATTGTTTCTATAAACATAAGCAATGTAATCTTATGTCTTTTCGCTCCTAACATCATATACATTCCAAACTCTTTTTGACGAAGGGATAGTAAGAATGAGTTCGCATATAAAATATAGAAGAATGTAATAATAGCTAATAAAAATGAACCTGCTTGAAAGACAAATGCAATTGATGCAATAACAGAATTTGATTCAAGAAACGCTTTATTTGTCGCTAACGTTTGGAACATATAAAAAATAGAAATCGACATAACAAGACCAACGAGTAAGACGATATAGTCTTTTAACTTACTTTTCAGCCCCGACATGGAAAGCTTAAATAACATGATTGAACCTCCTTTCTTACGCTTTTTGTGTGCCTAAATCAGCAAGCACATTTAAAATTTCTTTATAGAATTCTTCACGAGCACCCTTGCGGTGAATTTCTTTATATAACTCTCCGTCTTGAATAAATAAAATACGTTGGCAATAACTTGCACTATACGGATCATGTGTAACCATCATGATAGACACACCTTGTTCTTCATTTAAGCTTGTCATCGCATCTAAAAGACTTGTTGCGTTTTTCGAATCAAGTGCTCCTGTTGGCTCATCCCCTAAAATAATTGCCGGTTCATGTACAAGCGCACGCGCTGCTGCTGAACGCTGTTTTTGCCCGCCTGAAACTTCTGAAGGGTATTTTTGAAGAATTGCTGAAATCCCTAACATTTCCGCTACCTTCTCTACTTTTGGGCCAATCTTTTTAGAAGAAACGCCTTGCAGAGAAAGAGGCAATGCAATATTTTCATAGATTGATAGATTCTCTAGTAAATTAAAGTCTTGGAAAATGAATCCTAGTTTTTGTGAACGGAAATCAGATAGTTCTCCTTGCTTCATTTTCGTAATATCCGTGCCAGCAATTTCAACAACGCCATCCGTCGCTTTATCTAATGTTGAAATGACATTTAATAAAGTAGTTTTACCAGAACCAGATGGTCCCATAATCCCAACAAATTCACCCTCTTGAATAGAGAATGATACGCCCTTTAATGCATGTGATTGGCTCCCACCTTTTTTACCGTATACTTTTTGAACATTTTTTACGTCTACAACTGGTGTTTTCATATATACCCTCCTGCACTTTGTTTTCCTGTTCCTATTTTGCTCTTTTCAAGCATGATCTGCCATTGATTAAACTTACATTTATCTTACATTTTTGTCATATACAAAAACGGCTCCATATGTTACGTGTAAACACGTAACATATGGAGCCGCTTGTTATTTTAACGTATTTCCGAAAGAAGTCCCCATCTTCAAGCGCGTAACAGGCAATAGCTTAGCGGTAAGGTGGGGATGAATTTCGGTTAGGCACAGTCTAACTCACTTGTAAAAACAACCAATTGTTATTATGGTGGATACATTCTATATCCGATATCTTCACTTGTTTATAAGATTTAGACGGATTTTGTATATAGTGTCCATCGATATCTTGAATGTACACCATTTTTCCTGTAAATCCCGTCACGAATCCTATTTGTCCAAATCCTTTCACCTTATTACCTAAATAGATTCCATCTACATGTGATGTATTTTTCTTATTTCGATTTGCCTTTGTATTTTTCGTTTTTCTTCCTTTTCTTGCAGTTGCTTCATGGAGAGAACGCTTTTTCTTTCTAAATTGCTTGATGCGAAATTCACCACTTTGATCATATTCTTGTAACCGTTTTGGATTTGTAATTGCAATGGCATCATTTACATGTGTTTTTGGTAAACGCAACTCTTTTCGTATCGGTGTTGTGTAACTGCCATACGTAATCTCACAATCTAAGCGTTTCATAATTTGCAAACGTAGTATATTCATAAAGGCCGTTTCTTTATATTGTTTTGGTTTCTTGAAACTGTGTTTGATTTTCCCTTTATGGAATTTTTGATGACATTCTTCATGTACAGTTACAAGGTTATCTGCCATATCGGAACCACCCTTATGGCGCTCAATGATGTGATGGGTATGCAAGATCCCACCTTTTTTCTTACAAATTTGACAGGTATATTGATCTCGCGCAAACACGTAATACCTTATATTCCAAAAGCCAAAGGCATCCCCTTGTTGATATTCTATTCCTTGTATGTCAGGGTTTTTTAGTTTTTGCGCATCAAATTTTCCTACTTCGACAATGACTTTTGGGGAAGGTAAGAGAGATTTGAATTTCTCTATCCAATGAATAACATTGTCGATTCGACTTTGAATGGAGGGCGGGAGCCAGCCTTCTTTCTTTTTTCGGTTCAGAAAACGTGCCTTTCGGTAGCGGGTTTTACGTTGTCTTCGACTTCTACGTAGTGTAGCTCTGAGGGTTAGGTTTTCTTTGACATCTTGACGTAACGCAATGGTTCCTTTTGTAAGTACTCTTTCTTCTGTGGTAATTGCAATGCCTACATACTTTGCGCCACTGTCAACGCCGATTGTAACAGGTTGTACCGTTTCTCCAGTAGCGTATTGGAGCTGAATGGTAAATGGTGTGTATCCCACAATTTTTGCTTTTCCTTGTTTGAGAAGAAGGCGAGCCTTACGAGGACTGCAAGGCATAAGCAGTTCTCCTCTTAAATTCTTGACAAATACACGCATGTTTTGTCCCTCCTAAGAGTTTGTTTCCCTTCGCCAATGTTTGTAGGTGTTGGCAACTTCTTGGATAAGAAGGCTTGTGGTTGACCGTTCCTTCCCAATCAGAACTGTTACAGAGCCACCATAGAGCCAAGAACTAGGGAATCATTCTTGGGTATGCAACTTACGAACGGAGTCTATAAAAGACTAAGGCTAGACAACCAGGGCTTTTTACAAGCCCCCACTTCAAAACGCATTAGCGTTTAAGTGGTGGGTAGTTGACGATATATGTTTTCATTTCACGCAATAAAGTTACATTACAACCGTGTTATCTTTCCAACTCTCGCACTTGGATCTACATGTAATGTACCGCTACATTTAACTTCATCCACATTGCAGTCTGGACCGATTTTTATATGACGACCAGACACAATTGATACATCTGTTTTACTTAAAGTGATGTCGTTTCCTTTTATCGTTTTACAAGAAATTCTTTTCTTTATGCCTGGGATAAAACTTGTAAGAGATATAAATTTACGAGATGGCGCTAACGTGATTATATCCCCTTCAACATGTTGCAATTCACTAGGTGCTATAAATCCTATTTCAATCTTTTTTGCTTGTAGATTTCCATTTACTCGAACAGCCCCTTGCACTGTAAGTGTTTCGGTACACACATCTTCCTTTATCGATAAAGTACCCGATGAGTGTATATGTTTTGCCTGTATTTTTCCTAATTTACAACTACCGGTGTTTTTTATTTCGTTAATTTGAGATACCCCTTCAATCTTGCATGCACCAGAATTGCTAAAACTTTCAGCAATTAAACTTCCCCGAATTGTGCAGTCCCCGATTATACTAAATTCATTAGCCTGTACATCCTTTTGAAAAGATGCAACACCTTTCACACGGACACTTTCGGTAATAACTGGTTGTGAAAAAGATTTACTTCCAAATACATTGAGTTTCTCCTGTACATGATTAGCTCTTGTCTCCATAGTATTTTTCATCTCTATTTCCTTCCCTTTATTTTTTCCCATCGTGTTGTATCCCGCATTAACGGGCAATAAGACCCCCACCTCGAGATTGAGAAAGAAGCAAAGAAGATAGGTGGGTGATAACTGCCCGTAAAAGCCCGATTGGTTCAACTAACCATCAGTGGGGGATGAAGCCCCCACTGATGGAAGTTTCACTTTATAAAAAACTCAAGCATGTCAATATTTCTCTCTATATCAAATATACCACATATTACCATATTGAATATAAAAAAAGCTGAGCTCATGTAAGCTCAGCTTTTTCATTTTATCCTTTTAAAATAAAAACCACTCTAACAATAATATGCTCCTCTTACGAGGGCTTTGTTTTTTCTGTGTATGAGCTGCCTTTTTGTTCAAATTCATCTTATTTGTTAGCATTAATTTCTTGTTGTAATTTCTGATTAGAATTTTGTAATTGTTGATCAAATTTTTCTAATGCAGCATTAATAGCTGTTTTGTCTTTCTTTTGAACAGCTGCTTTCAATTCTTTTTGAATACCACGTTCGCCTTGTTCTTTACCTTTATCATGATCTTTATCTTCGTGTTTTCCAAATATCACTTCTAATTGCTTATGCGCTTGTTCTTTTGTTAATTTCCCATCTTTTACTTGTTGTTTAATAGAATCAATTTCTTGTTTATGAGCTTCGTAAAAAGCTTTTCGTTGTGCCTTCTCTTGTGCCTCTTGTTTTTGGAAACCAGCTGTTTTGTGCAATTGTTGCTCTAAATTTTTATGTGTTGCTAAATCTTGTGTAAGTTTAGTTTTCAAATCAGAAGAAGCGTATTGATTAATGACATTCGTAAGCTCCTTCTCATGGTTACCTTTATGGTGATGTTCTGCTGTTTCATGTGTAGCTGATTTGTTAGATGTATTGGAATGATTCATCACTGCACTTCCAGATGCTGGAGTCAATATTGTTGCTGCTAAAATAGGTGCAATCAAACTTGATCTTAGTTTCATTTGAAGTTCCTCCTAAAATACGTAATGGCGTTACAAGTGGAATTATCGGACATGTTCCTTAACTTTTCCTTAACTTAAAAAAATACATGATAAAGTGAAACTTCCATCAATGTTTTTTCGTTCCCCACTGATGGTTAGTTGAACCAATCGGGCGCGTGCCAGCAGTAAGATCCCCACCTATCTTCTTCGGATTCCTCACAATCTTGAGGTGGGGATCTTACTGCCCGCGAATAGCGGGATAAAAAATTTCAGCCAAATGATACTGAAAATAGTTTAAAGTACACAAATCTCACATTTCTGTAAGGGCAAAAAATAAAACCAGGTCATACTTCGACCTGGTTTACTCTGATTGCTTTGATTTTTGTGGTTGCCCTTTTTTACGATTTCTTTGCTTCGCTTGCACCACTGGATCTAATTCATTTGAAAACTCGGCATTATGTCCGTTTTGTGTTTTTTGCTCTGGGTTATTTTGATCAGAACGTTTTGCCATTTATCTTTCACTCCTTATTAGTGCGGTGTAGTGACCATTTGATGCCGCAACTGTTGAACCGCAAGACGAGCACGATATAACTGATCGCGCTGCTCAGCAGTTGCAAAGTGCTCCATTGTTTCAATTTCTGTATAAGCTTTTTCCAGTTGGAGCTGTGCATCTGAATAATTCATCTTATTGTAATGTTCTTGTCTCATGCCACATTCTAGTTGTTGTTTTGCGTATTCCATCGCTTGTTCTGCTTCATTGATGCATCGTTCAATTGCGTGACGCTCTGCCATCATGTTTCCTCCTTGCCTTTCATTTCTCCATTAGTCTATCCCTTCCATCTGAACCTTATGAGTATGTTATAATGATTTTTGCTCATATCATTGAGGAGGCATAATATGAAAGTCCAAAATCCTTTCCCATATTCAAATGACAATAAACGTTATCATACATGGAACTATCACCTGCGCGGACATTTTGGCGAGAAAATCTTTAAAGTTTCCTTAGACGCTGGCTTCGATTGTCCAAACCGTGACGGCACAGTGGCATACGGCGGTTGTACATTTTGCAGTGCGGCTGGTTCTGGCGACTTTGCTGGTGACCGCCGTGATGATGTTGTTACGCAATATCATGAAATGAAAGAAAAAATGCATACGAAATGGAAAGATGGCAAATGTATTGCGTATTTCCAAGCTTATACAAATACACATGCTCCTGTTGAAGTGCTAAAAGAAAAATTCGAACCTCTTTTAAAAGAAGAAGGTGTTGTCGGTTTATCAATTGCTACCCGACCAGACTGCTTACCAGATGATGTCGTCGAATATTTAGCTGACCTAAATAAGCGTACGTACCTTTGGGTAGAACTTGGCTTACAAACAGTTCATGAACGTACAGCACTTCTTATTAACCGTGCTCATGATTATCCATCTTACGTAGAAGGTGTAAATAAACTTCGTAAGCATAACATTAACGTATGTTCACATATTATTAACGGCCTCCCTCTTGAGGACTATGACATGATGATGGAAACAGCACACGAAGTGGCAAAGCTTGATATTCAAGGTATTAAAATTCATTTGCTTCACTTATTAAAAGGAACGCCGATGGTGAAACAATATGAAAAAGGACAATTAGAATTCCTTTCTCTTGAGGATTACGTAAACCTTGTTGTTGATCAGCTTGAAATCATTCCATCAGACGTCATCGTACACCGCATCACAGGCGACGGTCCGCCTGACTTAATGATCGGTCCGATGTGGAGCTTGAACAAGTGGGAAGTATTAAATGCAATCGATGCTGAATTTGTACGCCGCAGCAGCTGGCAAGGCAAATATGCAAATGAGGTGACGGAAGTATGAAATTAGAACGCATCTTACCTTTTGCACGCACACTGCTAGAGCGAGCAGTGAAAGAAGGAGATTATGCCGTTGATGCAACGCTTGGCAACGGTCATGATACATGTTTTTTAGCAGAACTTGTTGGAGAAAACGGAAAAGTATTTGGCTTCGATATTCAAGAAGAGGCAATCACAAATTCAGCTGCGCGTCTACAAGAAAAAGGACTGGCTGAGCGCGCCGTTCTTATTCATGATAGCCACGATACATTAACAGACGTATTACCAGAGGATGCAAAAGGAAAAGTAACAGGGGCTATCTTTAACTTAGGTTATCTTCCTGGCGGTGACAAAAGCATTGTCACAAAACCGAATTCAACACTCTCTGCCATACAGCAGTTATTAGAAGTCATGGCACCGGAAGGAATCATCGTTCTCGTCATTTATCACGGACATCCGGAAGGACAAGTCGAACGCGATGCTGTTGTAAAATTTGCAGGGGAGCTGGATCAAAAAGAAGCTCACGTACTGCGTTACGAATTTATGAACCAACAAAATAACCCGCCGTTTATTATTGCGATTGAAAAACGATAAGGCACCTCGTCAATATATCGGCGCTTTTTGAAATATATCGACCGCTTCTCGTCATATATCGGCGCTTTTTAAAATATATCGGCGCTTCGACACAATATAAAGACCGTTCTACAAAATTCGACGTGAGTACCAAAAAAAAAATACGTGCATATTGCACGTATTTTTTATCACTGCGCCATTTTCTTTCGATACATCTTCCCATTCCAATAGAAAAAGCGCGAAGTAAGACCCCCATATTTCACAATACGCCGTGCCATCTGCTGCATTTCTTTTTGCTGCGACACTTTTTGGTCTGATAAATATATACCAAGTAGCCCGCGGCTGATGAGGCGATGAAACTTCATATGCGGCAGTTGTTCCAAACTTTTTTCCGCTTCTAGCACAAAATGTTTCAATCTCTCAAGTGTTGCTTCTTTATTCTCATAATAACTACAAAAATTTAAATCTCCGCCAATGCGGTCTTCTTCTTGGTCAATGAAATAATCAAGTAAAATATGCAATCCTTGTACATACGGAAAATATCCTTGCTTAATTTTCATAATATCTTCGTCTGTTAATTCATCGTGGAACGCATACGCTACAAGACAGAAAATACCGAGCGTTGAGCCTGCGCATGCGGAAAATTCAAACCAGCTCATTGGCGGTACATTTTCACGATGCACTGCAAACCACGTTTTTAAGCGCTCTTCTCTCTCTTCTAGCTTTACATGTTTATGAATTTGCAAATCACAATAATAACAAGCAAGCTCATGAAGAATTGGTGCAATCTTGTTATAATGCTTCGTTTTTGTAAGCACGTCCTGACACGTTTCTACAAGTTCATCTAAATAACCGCCATCATCTTGATCATCACGGTATCGATAATAATTGCTTCCTTCACTTCCTGGCGTTAGCGCCGCAAGCATCGATTCATGAAGCGCCGCAAAATCATTCGGATCAAGCGATGTGCTGCGATCACATAAATTATCCAAGTAATCACTAATCGTTTGATACGCTACAATAAATCGAATACATTCCTCACGATGTTCATGGGCAAGCAGTGCTAAAATCCCACCGCCTTCACAGTGAAACGTTTTATGTTCAATACTCGCTAACGCTTGATTATGAAGTTCATCATTCGGAATATGATAGGCGCGTTCTTTCCACTTTGCGAGCTCATGGTGTACGACCGGAAACACATCTCGGTATACTTTCGCCATGAGCGTTATGGGGTTACTCGGTACTTTCACTTCTTTCTTCATCTCCTCTAATGAATATGGTCAAACATGTTCTAAATGTATTACGAATTTCATCTGTTTATTTGTCTTTCTGAATTAAATGTGTTTCTACAAATGATTTTGCATATGCGAAAACGTCATCTTTTTCATACTCATTAAATAGCTCATGATAACAATTTGGCCATTCCTTGTATGCTTTGTCACTAATTTTCAGATTATCAAACCATTTGCGGACACGTGTTTTATCTACAAGTTTATCCTCACATGCCTGCATTAGCAAGAGTGGTACATCTGGAAATTCATCGCGTTTTTCATGGGCGACTTCTACAGCTTTAATTAACTCACTATACCAACGAACTGATACTTTGCGCAAGAACAATGAATCATTTTCCATCGCATCACGAATTTCATGATTACGCGTTGCCATTTCAACTGTAATAGTTGACTGAAACTGCATTTTCGGCGCAATAACATTCAGCACTTTTACAATGGTACGAAGCGGTACTTTAGGCGTCGATACAACCCCTAAACACGGTGAAGTTAAAATTACTCCTTGCACATCCATTTTCGTTTCTTGCAGCACACGAATGACCGTTAAGCCCCCCATACTATGTCCATATAGGAAAATAGGCAAGTAATATTTTCTCGCTTCTTTAATCCATGCCTTTACTTCTTCTATGTATTCATCAAATGAAGTAATATGTCCTCTATTTCTTGAAGTTGTTCCGTGCGCTGGTAAATCACCCATCACAACATGAAAACCAATATAGCGCCACATTTCTGCAAGTGCCTCGTAACGACCATGATGCTCCATCGCACCGTGTACCATAACGATAACAGCTTTCGCCTCTTCTGCTTCATAATTCCACATAAAACTCCTCCGTTTCACTTTGCTTCACAATTTGCTACACTAATATTAGTTTCTAGGAGAGGAAGATTACTTATATGATTTATCCCTACAAAGACAAAAATCCGAAAATTTCTAATAGCGCGTTTATCGCTGACTATGTCACAATTACAGGCGATGTAACAATTGGTGAAGAATCAAGCATTTGGTTTAACACTGTCATTCGTGGAGATGTTTCTCCAACTATTATCGGAGACCGAGTTAATGTACAAGATCAATGTACACTTCATCAAAGCCCGGAATATCCGCTTATTTTAGAAGACGATGTAACAATTGGACATCAAGTCATTTTACATAGCTGTACAGTGAAAAAGGATGCTTTAATCGGCATGGGGTCCATTATTTTAGACGGAGCTGAAATTGGTGAAGGTGCATTTATTGGTGCCGGCAGTTTAGTACCACAAGGAAAAAAAATCCCGCCAAATACACTTGCATTCGGCCGCCCTGCTAAAGTTATTCGTGAGTTAACGGATGAAGACCGTAAAGATATGGCTCGCATCCGTCGTCAATACGTCGAAAAAGGACAATATTATAAAGGTTTACAAATAAGATAATTTTTTTAGCTGCCACTATACAGGCAGCTTTTTCTTTGCAAAACTCTACGTTTTCTTTACACAATCTTATTATTCCCTCAATAAAATCTTATTAAAATAAAAGTAAATCTTCAAATATATATAGTGAGGAGGAGAATTTTGATGAAAACTAGATCCATCAGCTCCTTATATGAAATAGAGTGCTACATCTTCAAAGGAATTAATCGCTATTTTGAACGCAAATCATTAAACATCTTTTTTCGCACCATTACACATATGGGCGGTGCTACCGTTACGATTTCCCTCGTTGTATTCTTACTTTTTTTCACAAGCGGATCTTTACACGATGCATCAATTGCAAGTGCTATTTCCCTTGCGATTAGCCATATACCTGTGCAAATTCTAAAAAAATTTTATCCAAGAAAACGGCCTTATTTAACAATTCTTAATGCAAAGTATCCAACAAATCCATTAGTAGACCATTCTTTTCCATCAGGACACACGACTGCTATTTTTTCTGTTATTACTCCTTTTTTATTATATGAACCAAGTATGACATTCTTGCTACTTCCAATAGCGATTAGCGTGGGCATTTCACGCATTTATCTCGGCTTGCACTATCCATCTGATGTACTTGTTGGCATGTGCCTCGGAACAATGTCCGGCATTATTTCTTATTATCAATTCAGTCCACTTTTCATATAAAGTGAAACCTCTGAACCTTGAGGCGGGGGTCTTACTGCCTGTTAATAGCGGGATAGAAGAAGGAGGGGATTTGATGAAAATTGCCATCTTTACAGATACGTTTACACCGCAAGTGAACGGCGTTGCGAAAACACTCGATCGCTTTACACAGTATTTGCAAAAGCAAAATATCTCTTACTCAGTATTTGCACCGCAGCATACAGCGGAAGATAATTTTGTTACCAACGTCAATAAAATAAAAAGTATTCCACTTAAACTCTTGTATCCAGAGTGCCGATTCGCATTTCCAAATCCACGTTTCATCAAAAAAGAACTATTTCAATTTCAACCAGATATAATACATGTCGCAACACCGTTTAATATGGGACTTTGCGGCATGTATTACGCCAAAAAACTAAACATCCCTCTTGTCGGTTCGTATCACACAGATTTTGATGCGTATTTGCAATATTATAAAATTGAATTTTTCTCCAATATGTTATGGAACTATTTAAAATGGTTTCATAGCTCCCTACAGAAAACGTTTGTTCCTTCGTTTGAAACGATGCATCAATTACAGAAAAAAGGCTTCCAAGACTTATACTTATGGAGCCGCGGGGTAGATTGCAATCTATTCCATCCTCATTATAATCAGAACGTATTTCGAAAAAAATATAACATTACATCGCCATATATCCTCTCTTACGTTGGACGTTTAGCTCCTGAAAAAGATATCGAAACATTGCTGGCATTAATCCAAAAAACAACGAAAGAACGAAAAAACGATGTTCATTGGCTGATTGTGGGTGATGGCCCTCTCGCTGACGAAGTAAAAGACACAATTACAGAAAATGTAACATTTACTGGGTATTTAAAAGGAGAAGAGTTAGCTGAAGCATATGCTTGTTCAGATGTTATGGTATTCCCTTCTGCAACAGAAACGTTCGGAAATGTCGTCTTAGAATCCCTCGCATGCGGCACACCAGTGATCGGCGCAAATGCAGGCGGTGTGAAAAGCATTATTACGCATGAAACAACAGGGTTTCTTTGTAAGCCGAAACAAACGGACTCATTTTTATCTTCTATTTATACATTGCTTGATCAGAAAGAGAAACGTGAATACATGGGGCAACAAGGTAGAAGCTATGCTTTAACAAAAAGTTGGGATGAAATTTTTAATGATCTACTTATGCATTATGATGATGTCATTCAAAATCGAAAAGCAGAAATGCTGGCTTAAAATGAAACTTCTATATTGTACAAAGTATAGGAAGAGAGGTCATACTTCATACTAGGACCTCTCTTTGTCTTGCACTTTATATAGTAGCTACATAGATTTCACAATTATAGATGACATTCGAGCTTATTTGTCTTTACCTTTTGTTTGAGTCGCATCGAACGTCCAGTTCAATTTCAATGTATCTCCTTGGAATACATTTTGATCTTCTCCATTATCTACAAATGTAAATTTCACATAGAAAGTGTCATCACTTCCTGGAGCAAGTCCGTTTCCTTCCCAGTTTACGACACCTTTTTGTACAAGATCAGGAATGTTACCATCAGCAGTAGCTTGTTTCAATTCAGACAAAGTAGTTTCCCATACAGGAACTGTGTTCTTGTCTATGTTCCATAAGAACTCCACTTTAATGTGATCGCCGAAATCAGCATTTCCGTTATCACCTTTTGCATCTGTTACAGTGTAGTCTGTAAGAAGATGAACGTCCTTAATTTTCAAAGTGCCGTTGTTGATTAAGTGGAAATCGCGTTCCACTTGGTCACCTGGTTTGATTTTGTCAACATCGATGATAACTTGTGGATCAATGCTCAAATCTAATGTACCAGCCGCAAACGTGTTTTGTGATACTTCTTTATCACTGAAGTACGCAAACGTTCCGCCTCCAATTAAAGATAAACCAAGAACTGCAGATGCAACACCCATACCAAGCTTTTTCTTAAGACTCATTTTAATAATCCCCCTATTTTTAGAATGTTTAAACTTTTTAAAAGCCAATAAGTTCATATGAGATAAAACAAAATCAAATAGCTCGTTCTCTTCAAGTTCTTAATAAAGAACTTTCGATTTTATTCAAGAGCGACTATCGATATTTAAAGAAGATGAAATTTCTCCTCTTTTATCAACAGCCGCTCCTAAGACATCTTCTTTTTATCCCGCATTAACGGGCAGTAAGACCCCCACCTCAAGATTGAGAGAAAGCGAAGAAGATAGGCGGGGGGTAACTACCCGTAAAAGCCCGATTGGTTCAACTAACCATCAGTGGCGGATAAAGCCCCCCACTGATGGAAGTTTCACTTTATTTCTTCGGCTCTAGACCGATAAGGCTCAGGAAGTATTTCAGATCTTTTTTACCGATTGTTTCTTTTGGCTTGACCACCTCTGGAACGCCAACTTCTTTTTGTAAGAAGTTTTCCTCAACGAAGCGGACATCTGTCTCGTCTACGACACCGTCTTGATTAATGTCTTGCGGCAAGATAGATGCATCTTTCTTACCGTATACATCGACTACACTTTGCATATCACGAATATCAATCAATCTATCATCATTCACGTCTCCTGCAAGACCTTTTAGGGCAGCAAATCTAAAGTTTTGCCCACGCTGTTCACCGTTTACCAAATATCCAGGAATAAACTTCTTCATTGCTTTTAGATGTCCTGGAACCTCAGCAACAACTGTGAATACTTCACCAGAAGCTGGGATACCGGTGATACGGTATTCTCCTTGTTTATCAATGGTTCCCTTATATTTTTTACCGCTCGGAGACAGCGCATATACTTGGGCACCGATTTTTGTATAATCTCCCTGTTTCAAATAACCGCCTGCTGTTAAAAATGCTTCCGGCCCTATATAGCCTGTCACAGTCGAATGCTTCGTAATGATGTTAACATTTTGCGTATTGTAAAAAGGAATGGCAGTAGCTGCCGCTTGTCCCACTTTCATATAAGATGCCTGTTTTACATCCATAAAGATATCGCCAGAATACGATTCATCATGTACTACTTTGAACGTGACATCAAGGAAAGGCATATCTCCGTCCAGACCGCTGAAGGCATTCCCTTTCATAGATGCGCCAACCTTTACCGTACTAAAGTAATCGCCATCCGCCACCACAGGCTCTTGTAGTGATACCTCCAAGCCATTTTCCTTTACATACTCGTTTGCCGCATTGTTCAGCTTCACATTCTCAAACTTAAACAGATCTTTGATGAACTCTACCTGGAATTCCCCAGATACAAGCTGCTTCACATTATTCAAGCTCAGTGTCATTGTTACGGTATCACCGACTTTTACGTCTTTCTTATCGTAACTAGAAGTCGTATACTCTGTACCTTCTTTCATGAAGATATAGTCTTGTCTATCAACGGCCGTTGCCATATCAAACGTAGTCAACTTAAATTTTAAAGGTTGTGTTGCAATATCGCTTTCCTCAATTCCAAATTTTACATCTCCGTTTGCTTGGATCGGGAAGAATGCCTCTATGAATCCAGAGTTTCCATAGTAAGCCATTGTATTGGACGATTGATCATAGTTCAACCCTTTGGACTTTAATAGATCTACTGTCGCATCCTTGGCTGTTCCATGCAGCCATACTGCTTTTTGTCCATCCTCTACTGTAAACATGGAGTCATTAATCTCGATTACACCCGGTTTTTTATCCATGTTCACTTCCGGTGCTGTATTGTCCACAATCATCGGATTGCCTACAACATATGATTTTCCTTCCTCATCATGCCCAATCATTTCAATTGTATAGTCTCCTTCTGGAAGTTTCACAGGGACATCTCCAATTGGCTTGGAAGGATCATTTGTAAATGGATAGACATAGCTATTGAATAACATTCCGCCATACGCTCTATCTGTCATCATGTTGCTGGCGTCTATCGTTCCAGTCAGTCCTACGGCTTTCCCCGATTTGCTGTCCTTGACAACTATATCGATTGTTTTCATTGGGCTATTCAACTTCATTTTTCCAAGGATGAATGGCCTCATGTATTGCCAGAAAGGCGTATTAGTTGTTACCGATGGTCGTTCCGTTTCCATATAGGCAAATCCCTTTTCCGTCACCATGACAGCGAATGGAATTTGATACGTTTCGGCCGAATTATTCGCATTCGTTACATGAATATATCCTTCATATCTGCCTGCCGCTGCGCTAGCAGGAATCGTAATTTTCGGCTCTAGCTCCTGCGATTGTCCACTTGCTACTGTGATGGACGCCGGTACCGCAACTTGTACACCGTTCTTCACCGCATCTTGGATACCTGTACGCTCGCCATGGTACTCCACTTCCACTTTAAAGGATTTTTCTTCCTTGCTGTGGTTTTGAACAGCCACTTTTTTGCTCACTTCAATTGGTTTATCACCTTGTTTATAATATCTGCCGAACACGATGGAGCCCGTTTGTTCATCAATTTCAACAACGTTTCCATTCTCTACATTTTGCGTTTTGTCCAATACTTTGATGGATGTGTCTGTATGAACGGCTTGATACGCATCGATGCGCCCAGCACCCGCTTCGTATACGGAATAGTTCCCGTTCAAATCATCTGATGTATTCATAAGAGCCGACTTTACATCGAAAGGAGTATATTCTGGATGCTCCTGTAAAATCAATGCTGCTGTACCTGTCACGTGAGGAGTCGCCATGGATGTACCAGACAAGCGTACATATGCATTGCTATAATTAATGCCGTCCTGCGGATCATTGATATATTCCGGTGCAGTAGAGAAAATCGACACACCAGGAGCGACTACATCCGGCTTAATATCATAATTTCCGTTTACCGGTCCGCGTGAGCTGAAATCAGCTAAGTGATCGCCTTCTGTTTTTGTATTACTCAGTGTTTCGAATTTGAAAGATACTTCGCCTAATCCCTTTAACCGTTCGCCATCTGCTTTTGACAGTCGGAAAGATGGAATAAGACCTACCCCCTCACCTAAATAGGCAGGTATTTGTCCGTCTACATTGTTATACACGATAACAGCTTTAGCTCCGGCTTTTTTGGCGTTTTTGATTTTTTCATCAAAAGTAAGTTCCCCGCGCTGAATCAACGCAATTTTTCCGTTGAGATCTTTCCCTGCAAAATCAGATTCTTTCCCAAGTCCCGCAAATACAATTGGTAAAGATTGTCCTTGTAAATCTTCTAACTTATCAGGAAAATCTTTCCCTAATAACTGCATGTTTTCGAACTTTTCATTGGAGGCACTTGCACTGAATGTAGGAATAGACATAGAAACATCACTTGCTCCTACCGAAATGCCGAGAGCCGCCGATCCCGGGGAACCGAGTGTTTTTTCGTTCGGTCCAGAGTTACCTGCGGCAACAACTGTTACCACACCTGAAAGCATGGCGTTATTTGTCGCGACAGAAGTGGCATATAACGGATCGTTCGTCTGCGCACCTAGCGACATATTGATGACGTCCATACCATCTTCAATCGCTTTATCGATTCCAGCAAGGATTCCTTCTGTATATCCTGCCCCCCATGGTCCCAATACTCTGTAAGAATATAAATCTACCTCAGGTGCCACACCTTTCACAGCATAATCCGTATTATTTTTCTTTTGAGCTGCAATCGTTCCAGCTACATGTGTACCATGATTTGTATAATATACATACCCTGGATATTCCGGCTTACCAGCTTTTATCCAATCCTCGTATGTTGTTTCCATCGGATCTGCATCATTATCTACAAAATCATATCCGCCTTTATAGGCACCTTTTAAGTCAGGATGATTATAGTCAACACCTGTATCAAGAACGCCAACTTTAATACCTTTACCTGTAATGTTTTCCGCATGGAGCTTGTCTACGCCAATTTGCGGAATGCTGTCCGCCATTTTTGGCTGAATTGATTCTTTTGTTTCTACTGGAGGTTCCACTTTTACCTCGTAATCTTTAAAGACACGTTTTACGACTCCAGATTGCATTAAATCCTGCACTGCGACACCAGGTAAAGTCATCGCTACACCATTGATCGCATTCTTATATTCACGTGTAATCTTCACCTTTTGTGCATCATACGTGCCGACGTTCTTCTTCGATTTCAAGGATTCGACATGTTGTTTGAACACTTTATGTTCTTCATCCACTTTTGCTTGTGCAGCACTAGAAGATATTTTCTTTCCTTTCGCCGCTTGTTTTATCACTTCAATTTTCGCTGGAGCCTGATTGAATTCCACGATAACTTTGACTAATTCAGGACTATTAGAATCAATATCAGGCGAAATCGTAAAGTTAGGATTTACATCTAATTGCTCTAAAGCCTTTCTTTGATCCGCAGACAGGCTCGTCAAGACTTTCTCCGCATTATCAACTGGATTCAGTGCAACCGGGCTTTCTGCCAATACGTTATACGGAATGCCTTGTGACAATAGCATGCCTACAGCTAACGTTCCTATAAGAAGCTTTCCTTTTTTTCTTCTCTTCATAGCGCATCTCCTTTTCCTCATATAATTGTTTTACAAACAATCCGTGAAACTAGTAAACTAAGATGCCATTCTGAAAATCAAACAAAAGAAGTAACCTTTAAAGCTATCGATCTCACTTTGTGTAAAAATATAGTGGATAAAATCTATCATTAGATTAAGTTAGAAATCATTAGTGAGGGATGAAGAAAATCCCCCACTAATGGAAATTTCACTTTATCCCGCATTAACGGGCAGTAAGACCCCCACCTCAAGATTCAGAGGAAAGCGTGGAAGATAGGTGGGGATAACTGCCCGTAAAAGCCCGATTGGTTCAACTAACCATCAGTGGGGGATGAAAAACCCCCCACTGATGGAAGTTTCACTTTATTATTTCGATTTCGGCTCCAAACCGATTTGACGCAGGAAGTCTGCCAGTCCTTTTTTGCCGATTGTTTCTTTTGGCTTAACAACTTCTGGAACGCCGACTTCTTTTTGCAAGAAGTTTTTCTCAATGAAGCGGACATCTGTCTCGTCTACGACACCGTCTTGATTGATGTCTTGCGGCACGATGGATGCATCCTTCTTACCGTATACATCAACTACACTTTGCATATCGCGAATATCAATTAATCTATCACCATTCACGTCCCCTGCAAGATTTTTAACACCTATTCTAACATGTTGCCCGCGCATCTCACCGTTTACAGAATATCCAGGAATGAATTTCTTCATCGCTTTGAGATGTCCCGGAACATCAATAACAACTGTGTATGCTTCATTAGAAGCTGGGATACCATAAATGGTGTAGAATCCTGTATTATCAATTGTTCCCTTATATTTTTTACCGCTTGGGGACATCGCATATACTTGAGCACCGATTTTTGTATAATCCGCTTTTCTCAAATACTGAGAGCCCTCATTCCCAATGAAAAATGCTTCCGGTCCGATAGAACCCTGCACTCTCGAATGCATTGGAATGATGTTAAAACTTTCCGTGTTATAAAAAGGAATGGCAGTAGCTGCTGTTTGTCCCGCTTTCATATAAGACGCCTGCTTTACATCAAATCTGATAACATTATCGTAATATGCATCACTTACTAATTTGAACGTGACATCAAGGAAAGGCATATCTCCATCCATACCGCTGAATGCATTCCCTTTCATAGATGCGCCAACTTTCACCGTATTCTTGGAAGTTCCTTCTGTCACCACAGGCTCTTGCAGTGATATCTCCAGGCCTTTTTCCTTTACATACTCGTTTGCCGCATTGTTCAGTTTCACATTCTCAAACTTAAACAAATCTTTCATGAATTCGACCTGAAATTCCCCAGATACAAGCTGCTTTACATTATTGAGGCTGAGTGTCATCGTAACTGTATCGTCAACTTTTACATCTTTCTTATCATAACTAGAAGTCGTATATTCCGTACCTTCTTTCACGAAGACATAGTTTTGTTTCCCCATTGCCGTTGCCATATCATACGTAGTCAAGGTCAATTGTAAAGGTTTTGTTGCAATATCACTTTCCTCAATTCCAAACTTTACATCTCCGTTTGCTTGGATCGGGAAGTATCCATCTATGAACGGAGAGTTTGCAGAGTAACCCATTTGGTTGGAAGATTGATCATAGTTTAAGTCTTTCGATTTCAATACATCTACTGTGGAATCTTTAGCTGTTCCATGCAGCCATACTGCTTTTTGGCCATCTTCTACTGTGAACATGGAGTCATTAATTTCAATTATACCCGGTTTTTTATCCATATTTACTTCCGGTGCTGTATTGTCCACGATAAGCGGATTGTCTGCAACATATGATTTCCCTTCCTCATCATGCGCAATCATTTCCAGTATATAATCGCCTGCTGGAAGCTTCACAGGAAGATCGCCAATCGGCTTGGAAGGATCATTTGTAAATGGATAGACAGTACCGCTGAATGCTCCTATAAGAAAAGTTTCTGTGTCTGTCAGTAATTTGCTGGTATTCGCTGTTCCTATAAAACCTACAGCTTTTCCTGTTTTACTGTCTTTGACAACTATATCGATTGTTTGCATCGGACTATTCAACTTCATTACTCCGTGGACCACAGGATCTAAATATTGCCAGAAAGGTGTCGTGTTTGTTACGGATGGTTTAGTCGTTTTTATATATTCAAATCCTTTTTCCGTCACCATGACAGCGAATGGGATTTGATACGTTTCGGCTGGATTGTTCGCATTCATCACATGGATATACCCTTCGTATCTTCCTTTCGCTGCGCTAGAAGGAATCGTAATTTTTGGCTCCAGCTCCTGTGATTGTCCGCTTGCCACTGTAATGGATGCCGGTACCTCAACTTTTACACCGTTCTTCACTGCATCTTGAATACCTGTACGCTCGCCGTGATACTCCACTTCCACTTTAAAGGATTTTTCTTCCTTGCTGTGGTTTTGGACAGTCACTTTTTTGCTCGCTTCAATTGGTTTATCACCTTGCTTAAAATGTCTGCCGAACATGATAGAGCCTGTTTGTTCGTCAATTTCAACAATATTTCCGTTCTCGATATTTTTTGTTTTGTCTAATACTTTAATGGAAGTGTCCGTATGAACAGCTTGATACGCATCGATGCGTCCCGCGCCCACTTCGTATACAGAATACTTCCCATTCAAATCATCAGATGTGTTCATAAGAGCTGCTTTTACATCGAAAGGAGTGTATTCTGGGTGCTCCTGCAGAATCAATGCTGCTGTACCTGTCACATGAGGAGTCGCCATAGATGTACCTGATAAGCGTACATACGCATTGCTATAATTAATGCCATCCTGCGGATCATTAATATATTCCGGTGCAGTAGAGAAAATCGACACACCAGGAGCAACTACATCTGGCTTAATGTCATAATTTCCGTTTACCGGCCCACGTGAGCTAAAATCAGCTAAGTGATCGCCTTCCGTTTTTGTATTGCTCAGCGTTTCGAATTTGAAAGATACTTCGCCTAGCGCCTTTAACCGTTCGCCATCCTCTTTTGATAGGCGGAAAGATGGAATGAAACCTACTCCCTCACCTAAGTAGGCAGGTATTTGTCCGTCGGCATTGTTATACACGATAACAGCTTTTGCTCCGGCCTTTTTGGCGTTTTTGATTTTTTCATCAAACGTAATTTCTCCGCGCTGAATTAACGCAATTTTTCCGTTTAAATCTTTCCCCGTAAAATCAGCTGGTTTACCAAGTCCCGCAAATACAATTGGTAACGATTGTCCTTGTAAATCTTCTAACTTATCAGGAAAATCTTTCCCTAATAACTGCATGTTTTCAAACTTTTCGCCCGCTGCACTTGCGCTGAATGTAGGAATGGACATGGAAACATCGCTTGCCCCTACTGAAATACCGAGAGCTGCCGTTCCCGGAGAGCCGAGCGTTTTTTCGTTCGGTCCAGAGTTACCTGCGGCAACAACTGTTACCACACCTGAAAGCATGGCGTTATTTGTCGCGACAGAAGTAGCATATAACGGATCGTTCTTCTGAGCACCAAGTGACATATTGATAACGTCCATACCATCTTCAATCGCTTTATCTATTCCAGCAAGAATTCCTGCTGTATTTCCTCCGCCCCAAGGGCCTAATACTCTATACGCATATAAATCTACTTCAGGTGCCACACCTTTCACAGCATAATCCGCATTATTTTTCTTTTGAGCTGCAATCGTCCCCGCTACGTGTGTACCATGGTTTGTGTAATATACAAGGCCTGGATATTCTGGTTTACCAGCTTTTATCCAATCCTCGTATGTTGTTTCCATCGGATCTGCATCGTTATCTACAAAATCATATCCGCCTTTATAAGCACCTTTTAAGTCAGGATGATTATAGTCAACACCTGTATCAAGAACGCCGACTTTAATCCCTTTACCTGTAATGTTTTCTGCATGGAGCTTGTCCACGCCAATTTGCGGAATGCTGTCCGCCATTTTTGGCTCGATTGCTTCTTTTGTTTCTTTCGTTTCTACTGGAGGTTCCACTTTTACCTCGTAATCTTTAAAGACACGTTTTACTACGCCGGATTGCATCAACTCCTGCACTGCAACACCAGGTAAAGTCATGGCTACACCATTGATAGCGTTCTTGTATTCGCGTGTGATCTTCACTTTTTGCGTATCGTAAGTGCCGGCATCCTTCTTCGATTTTAAGGATTCGACATGTTGTTTGAACACTTTATGCTCTTCATCCACTTTTGCTTGCGCAGTAGTAGAAGCTATTTTCTTTCCTTTCGCCGCTTGTTTCATCACTTCAATTTTTGCTGGAGCCTGATTGAATTCCACGATAACGTTAACTAATTCAGGACTATTAGAATCAATATCAGGAGAAATCGTAAAATTAGGACTTACATCTAACTGTTCCAACGCTTTTCTTTGTTCTGGTGATAGATTCATCAATACCTGTTCTGCATTATCAACTGGATTCAGTTCAACCGCGCTTTCTGCCAATACGTTATACGGAATGCCTTGTGACAATAGCATGCCAGCAACTAACGTTCCTGTAAGAACCTTTCCAAATTTCCCTCTCTTCATACAAGTTCCCCCGTCTAAATTTATTTTTATCTGTAGTCAGTGTATAACATAAATTTACGAAGCTATTAGACTACGATTCTACTTTCTTATTGTATTAAATTAAAACTTTTCTGAAAATTAGCAAAAAGGAATATTTTTTATAGTTATTAGTTCTATACCGTATAGTACAAAAGAACTACTCTATGATTTAAAAGAACATAAAAAAGTAGAAGTAGTACGTCCTTTTTGTAATGGTACAACGCAATGAACCAGAAAAGACCCAAGTGAATAATCCTCACTTGGGTCTTGATTTAGTCATGTTAGCGATTTTATTCGCTGATAGGAAAATATTTCACTTTCCTATCAGTCATACGTGTAACTACACCTCTGTCTTCACTCTTAGGAGCCCGCCAATCGGCGAGTTTTCTTTATGATTGTTGGTGAACCGTTACTTGCTTAGGTTCTGTTGTGACTTTAAAACCGTCTTTTGTAACTACATCAGCTGAGATCGTATACGTTCCATTTGGAAGATCCGCATTAGGTACCCATTGTGTTTTCAGTGTATGTTCATTTTTCACTTCAAACGAATCGACTATCTTTCCGCTTGCATCTTTAACATTAATCGTCCAGTCTACTCTAGCATAAGCCCAGGCACGAATATTTGCAGGTTTGCTTTTGTTAATATTTGCAGTCGGAGTTATACTGATCGTTTGAACAGCCATAGTATGTTTAATATAGCTTGGATCTCCCCAAACTTTGTAGGATTGATTTCCTGCGTAATCAATGGCTAGAATAATAATACTTTTCGGTTCTGTATTAACTAAGAAAGATTTTTGCTCAAGACCTAGTGAATAATATTGTCCATTCACCCATACAACAGCAGAATTAAAGTCACTTGCATTGTCTTGCGGATTGAAGGAAATTTCATATTTTCCGTTCTTTGGCGTTACTGTAATATCTGAAACGGTCGGAGCGATGGAATCTACCGTAATTGGCATTTTAACAATCTGTGGCTTTGCGTTTGGATAATCTAATGTTGTTTTGATAACATATTGATAAACACCATCAGGCACATATTGTCCGGATGAGTCTTTCATATCCCATTTATATCCGTCATACTTTGTATCCCCATATGACATTATATTTTTTCTAAATTTCCATGGAGTACCAGTATATTCACTAAAGTCACCTAAATTTTTAATGAGATTTCCAGATTGATCTTCAATTTGCATTTCAACTTTGTCTAAATTACGTAAGGCTTGGAATGACGGATAGATACCATCGAGTATATAGTTTTTCGAGAATGCAATATGGTTAGGACTGAACCTTCCCGTATATGGGTTATATCCTAATGGATATCTTTCTGAATTTTCATCCCAAAGGGCCGTATATCCTACAAATGCATCCTTCTCCCATGCAGGTGCGTCGATATTTCGTGGTTCATCCCATTTTCCATAGAAGCCCATATATGGAACAGTTAAAGAAACTGCTTTATCCTGCTCTTTAGCAACCGGAACGAGACGAACAAATCCTTCTACAAAACTATTTTTCTTTAAGGAATCTGGTAAAGTTACATTAACAGTCAGCATTTTTGTTTGACCTGGTTTGATTTTAACTAATGCTCCTTCTGTTTCTGTAACTGTATTATCATTAACAGTGACTGTCGCACCATTAATACGTTCACTAGTTAATGTTAAATACTCTTTTGAATCCAAGTGCCCATCACTATCTAAATCAAATTCCTTCATTTCCGTCTTATCTCTTAACACATCTACATAAACTTTATATTCAATATCATCACTACTATTTTTACCTTTAGGAGCGTCGAATGCTTCCATGTTTAATTTGAAACTTGTATTTTGACCTATTTCCTTTAAAGCAACCGCTCCAGCTTGTTCTAAAGGCGCATTTCTATTTGTCACAATGACTGGTGTATTAATGGCATTTTGAATTTGCATTAGACCTGACCCTTGTACACGTGGTGAATATGGAACTTCTCCACCGGTCCCTGGATCCATGACAATATTAGCTGTATTCATTAAAGCAAGTTTTGCTTTTAAAACTGTATCTTCTGAATGGGTTAATCCTTTTTGATAAAGGGCCTGCAATAACAATGCTGAACCGCCTGCAACATGAGGTGCTGCCATGGATGTACCGCTCATCATTTCATAATCATTACCTGGTACAGTGGAATAAATATTTCCACCAGGGGCAGAAATTTCTGGTTTAAAATTTAATGTATGCGGAGTACCCATCGATGAAAAACTAGACATACTATCTTTTGCTGGGTTATCAGCGAAAGCATCGCCTGCGAATTTCATACTTAAATATTGACCGCTTGGCAGACTATTCATTTTACTCAGTAATGCTTCACCTGCAGCTTTACTTGTTGTGGCCGTTGGTGCTGCAGTTGGACTTAATTTTAGAGTAGGATAATCTGGCAAAACAGTAGGCGGTATCATAATAACTGCCTTTGCTCCAGCTCTCTTAGCTGCCCATTGAGCGGATGAATAATCGCTATATACATTTAATAGTTTAACTACTGCAATGTAATCAGTTTTTCCTTTAGGATAATCTGATGCATTCTTTCCTTCCGCAACATATACCAAATCATAGGGTACATCTGGTGAAAGAACCTTAGAGACTTTAAAATTATACGATGCTGGAAATTGCGTTTGATCTTTGAACGGCACCGAAAAACCACTTGCATCTGCTAATGCATTTAAATGAAGTTTAGTATTTTCATAGGAAGCAACCGATAACGCATATGGACTTACACCCGGTGCACCAACTGTTCCAATATCAGGATTTTCTGCATATGGTCTTAATGAAGAGGGAATGATATTATTTTTCGTACTGTAGGCTGAATTACCAGCTGCCACTACAACAAGGGTGCCTTGTTCTGTCGCAACTCGAATTGCTTTTTGGATCGGATCAAATTCTTCATCTACATAGCCTGCATCGACACCTAAGCTCATGTTTATTACATCTGCATCCAATGTAATGGCATGCTCGATACCCGCTATAATATCATCCTCATAGGCACCACCGCCATTATCAGGAAATACCTTCTCAGCTAATAGTTGAGCACCTGGTGCAATACCCTCGACACCGCCATTCGTTTCATCGCCATTTGCTCCAATTGTACCAGCCACGTGTGTACCATGCGGGCTGCCTTTTGTTCCCGGAATGACATTGGTATCATTGTCTGCCCAATCATATCCTGTTGGAATTTTATCGGAATACCAAATTTCGTTTACATCTGTCTCAACAAATTTTTGATTCATTTTATCTTGAGTCCATTTTTCTTTCGCTTTGGCTGTGTCAGATAGTTTCATATCTTTGTGCGTATAATCAATCCCGGAGTCTACGACCGCTACTACTAATCCTTCACCTTTATAACCATATTGTTCCCATACTTTTTGAGCTTGTACTAATTCTTTACTTGCTCCCATCGTTTCCTGGTATGTTCTAGCAACATGGACATTCATAACCCCTGGAATAGATTTGATATCTTTAATATTTTGAAACTCTGTTTCTACACTGAATCCGTTAAACCCTTCGAAAAAACGATGCTTCACTTTAATAGAAGCATTTGATTTAGAATTTTTTTCTTTTGAGATTTGTTCGATTACTTTGTCTTGCTTTTGTTTATATAAAGCTTTTTTACTTTTGGCTGTTTGCTCAATTTCTGTTGGTTGTTCAACTTCTACAATTAAGCGAACAGTATCATTTGGTTTATATGCTGTAGCCAAACCTTCTTTTTTAACGTCTTTATATAGTGAATCATCTTGACCTGTTTCGATCTTATCCTTATCAAAAAATAATTGTCCTCTTTGTTCCACAATTTCTTCAACCATTTGCGACTCAGCAGGCGTAACATCACCTTCTGCAAAAACTGTAAGTGATGCAAAGAATAATGATGTTATAGCGGCTGTGGCCATTACCTTAAATGCCTTCATTTTTCTTTTTTTCATTAACATATCTCCTTTTTTATTATTAAATAAATATCTTTCCTTTGTTGTAAAACGTAATGATTACGTTTTATATTACCAATTCAGTATAATACCTCTTTGGTAATGTCGCAATAAATAGGAATTATTACGATTTATAATTTATTCTAAATTTGTCACTTTAGATTCTTAATCTACTAGTAAACTATGATTCTGTCCTTATTATCTAGAATTTTAATCTTTCTGAAAATTAGACGAAAGAAGTAATTTCATAGCTATTGGTTCTAAAGCAAAATAAAACAAAAGAACTATCCCGCACCTTATTATTTTGAGTAAAATAATAAAACACAGAACAGTTCTTTTAAGCGCGTTTATTTAAGAAAATGGAACAAGTTGATTTCGAACGGCATAAATGACAGCTTGCGAACGACTCTTCACATTTAACTTTTTAAAAATTTTATTGATGTGAATTTTAACTGTCTTGTCACTGATATATAGTGCTTCAGCAATTTCCTTATTGCTAAGACCTTTGACCAGTTCAAACAGTATTTCTTTTTCACGCTCTGTCAGTTCATTTTCATTTGATTCTGATTTCGTTTGCTGATGATATGTAATCAACTTTTTAGTCATGCGCGGGTGAATCACAGAATCTCCTTGTAATACCATCCGGATTGCCGCCACCACTTCCTCGGATGATGAATCCTTTAATAAGTAGCCATCTGCACCTGCCCGAAGAGCAGACATCAAGTATTCATCATGTTCATACATCGTTAATACGAGAACACGGCAGTTCGGATACTGATCTTTTACAAGTGATGTAGCCTCAATACCATTTTTCCCTGGTAAATTAATATCCATTAAGATACAATCAGGTCTGCACTCTTCCACCTTCTTTAATACCTCATCCCCGGAAACAGCTTCTCCAACTACTCGCATATCAGATTCGAGTTCTAATATACTTCGAATTCCATCGCGCAAAACAGTATGATCATCCACTACTAATATTCGAATCATGATACTCCTCCCCTATTTCTGAATTTGGAATTAACAATGTAATTTCTGTGCCTTTTCCTGCTGAACTATCAATCTGAAGGGCAGCCCCTAGCTGTTCAGCCTGTTCATTCATATGTAATATACCATAATGCGGTTCATGCTTTGCTTTAATCATAGATTCAAAAAGGGAAAAGCCAATTCCATTATCCTTCACCTTCAAAAGTACATGTTCCCGTTGATAACTTAGCAACACGTCAACTTTGTCTGCTTTCGCATGCTTTACAATGTTTTGCAAGCTCTCCTGTAAAGTATCAAAGATGACTCGTTCTTTCGTAAAACTAAGTTTTCGAGAACGGCCTCTTTCATGATATGTAATGGCCAGATCATATTCTTGTTTTAAGGATTGAATTTTATTTGTAATTGCTTGTTTTAGCCCCAGTCTTTGTGTTGGATATGGCTTTAAGGCATAAATAGAATAACGAACTTCACTTAAGCTCTTTCGTAATTTTTTTATGCTTGTATCTACTACTTGCTGCATGTCCTTTGGTCGATCTGCGTACTTTTTCTGAGCTGATTCCAGCTGGAATATCACTCCGGCCAATGCTTGTGCGATTCCATCGTGGATTTCACGGGCAATTCGATTTCTTTCTTCCAAAATTGTTCTTTTTTCCTGTTCAGAGACGAGTGTCCGTGTTTTAAGCAAACTGCCTAGTTGATTGGCAAACGTAGCTAAAGTCTGTACATCTTCAGTAATAAAACTCGCACTCCTGCTTTTCCCTGCTACAAACATGCCAACCAATTCATGATTTACTTTAAGAGGTAAATATACAAGAGAGCGCATAGTATTTTCAAACACGTCATCTCCTGGAGCCATACCTGTTTTCCAATCAGTAACAACAATCGTTTCGGATATTTCTTCAAACTTCGCATGAACATCAGAATAATTCGAAATATCAGAACGAACTTCCCCATCCTTTAGTAAAAGTGTCCAGTTCCCCTCATCTTTTGCCCATAAAACATATGCCTGTATTCCTAAGAATCCTTTCAGTGATTGTTTCATCTGCTGTAAGTTTCCGGCAGATAACCCACGACTTAATTCCGTCGTAATAGAAAAAAGCTTATATAAGCGTTCTTTTTCCACCCGTATTTGCCTAACGAAAGAGCTGATGATACAGATTGCCACAAGCGGAAAAAAGAAGAACAGAACCATAATTTCATCCATCACTCCGCGATATCGGTAATCTAAAATATGTATAAGCGAGGAGTAAAATAAACAAAAACTCACACTCAATAATACTAATATATTTTTTTTACGCCACTCTTCTAGCGGATATGGCTGAGGAAGAAGTATGATTAAAAGATCGTAAAAAATGCTGTTAAAAAAGCAAAGAAACACGCTGAATAAAAACAAGCTTATGAATTTTCCATATAAAACCGAGAGATTCATCCCAGAAATAAAAAGAGAGAGGCATTCGTTGGAAAGCCAGTCTGCTAATATAATACTAAGAGCAAGCTGAGCACAATTAAATAGTGTCCTTTGCATAGGTAAACGGCGAAGCAAATGGATACATAACATCGCACATACACAAGAAACAACAGTTATATGTATTCCAAACTGCCAATTCATCGTATAAATGAGCGTAAGACTGAGTGTGATTCCCCCTCTCCAAATACGGATAGGAAAATACTCAGTAATCCCCATAAACATAATTAACAACAAAAGCAGTATGAGATGAGAAGGCATTTTACTTAAAAATAAGGAAATGATAACAGCAATCACACCAAGAAAAGAAATAGAATAAATATAAAAACTAGCTACTTGTTCTCTCATAGAAGTAAAGTCTATCTTTTTCAAAACGATCCCTCCCTCAAAAAATCTATCACTATCATTATCCAATAAAAAACCGGCACTGGCAAAATGAGAATGTTCCCATTAGCCAATCACCGGCTGTACGCTGTCCCTTAGGGAGGGTGGCACACTATTAGTATAAAATGGAATTCTACGTTTTCCTATCCACCAAATGTTATAATTGTAAATATATTCTATTCCAATCATATAGAACTAAAGATGTATATGAATTTCATAATTGCTTCTTTACCAGTAAAAATAATACTTTGAATCCAATTTGTTCATATAATTCGTACTGCTAAGAATAAATTGGGCCATGAATAAGCTTCATATAAGAATCACACAACATACTCATATTTTAAGTGCGCATTTAAAAAAATGAGGTGATTTTTTCATGAATAACCAGCCAATGTCTTTTCCGCATGTAAATTATAATCAACAGCCGTATTATCAACATCCAGGTTATCAACAGCCAAGTTATCAACAGCCAGGTTATCAACAGCCAGGTTATCAACAGCCAGGTTATCAACAGCCAAGTTATCAACCACTCGAGGACACAAGAGAGATCGACGATGATGTCTATCGTCCCGACGATGCTGAAGATGCTCCAACAACCCCACCACCAGCACAACCACCATCAGCACCAGCAGCATTTTCTTCTCCTATACAAACGGTTCAAATACGATCATCGCTATGTAATTGTTTAGGAAGATGGGGATTTATTGGTTTAAGAACACCAGGACCTTTTGGAAGAGATTTTTGGTTTTATCCAACTGAAGTTAGAAAAAACGGGGTAGTCGGATATATTTGGCAAGGAGGACGCCGCCGAAAAGTAAGCTATCGATATTCACAAATTAGAAACTTTATGTGTGTCTCTTGACGTAAATAACAGACCAACTATTTGAAAAGAAGAGGAGAAGTCCTCTTCTTTTTATATTCTCCAAGAATCATTTTTCCTATCAAACTTAAGGAATTTTATAGCATCCCAAAACCAGCTTCATAATTATTTCCGAGACTCAATTACAGCTATTAAATTTTTCAAATTAATATTATGATGAATTTAACTAATTCGAAAGAAGTTGATAGATATGAAAAACATACGTTTAAGAAACGGAAAAGAAGTAATTATAAGAGAAGCTTTACGAGAAGATGCTAAGTCTATGATTGATTTTTACAATATAGTAGGCGGAGAAACTGATTTTCTTTCATTCGGGAAAAATGAATTCAGTATGTCTTTACATGATTATGAAAACTTCATAGAGTCTACTAGCGCAGATAATAGTTCCATCATCTTACTAGCAACAATAGATGATGAAATTATAAGTATCGCTTCCATTACCTCTAGCCCAAAAGCGAGAACGAGACACGTAGGAACACTAGGAATCGTAATTGCGGAAGAGCACTGCGGATTCGGTTTAGGTAGAATACTGATGGACGAGCTTATCGAGTGGGCAAGATTAAATGGGACTACGAAGAGAATACATCTCGTAACGAGAGAAGATAATGCTAGAGCAATCGAGTTATATAAAAAAGTTGGCTTTAAGGAAGAAGGATTATTACAACAAGATACATATATAAATGGTGTTTATTATAATACTGTTATTATGGGCTTAATGATTTAAATACCTATTATAAACATGGACAGGAGGTTAACCAAAAACCTCCTATCCATACAAAAATTATTTGGTCATTCGCTTTACGCTTCAGTACTCCCTAACGATTTCATATTCTTTCTCATCAACCTTATAATGCTCTCATAATACGAATGTTCATGCTGCACAAATTTACTTTTATCTACGGTCTTATGGATTAAAACTTTTTCCCCAGCTTCATTCATTTCGAATCCTTCTACTGTAATTTCATCCATTTCTCCTAACCAAAGTTCAGAAAAACTGTTCAATTCAGCTTTAACAATGCCTGATACTTCTTCTATTTGCAGCTTATACTCATCCATTGGTTTTTTATTTTCATATAAAAAAACGTGAGCTAATTCTTTATCAATAAAATCTCCTATTGTAACGCAATAATCGATAATACCTAATGACACGAGTTCATCAAACGAGACATCAATCCCTACTTCTTCCTTCACCTCTCGGATTCCATCATATACCGTTTCATGAGCCAATATATGTCCCGCCGCTGTAATATCTAACAGATTCGGATAATCCTTTTTTGTCTCACTACGAATTTGAAAATGAATATAATCTACTCCATTTTCTCTACTTATAAACCAACAATGAAACGTCTCATGCCAATGTCCCATTTTATGTACTTCTTCACGAGTTGCGACTCCTACTGGATTTCTATGGTCATCAAATATTTTCAGTAATTCACTCTCCATTATATATTCCCTTCTTCCCCATTCACTTTTTCTTCTGTAATTGGCTATATTCTTCTTTTGTATTTACATTCAGAAATAGCTCTTTTGATAACTGTGATTCTTCCGCCGTCACATACTGGACATTACACTGAGATAATAGCCCCTGCATACTTCTCTTACCTTCTTTTAATAACTGTTCTATTTTTCCTTTTACCTTGTGATGATATAGCGCTAAAAGTGGTTGCTTCCGTCCTTCAACTAGTGGAACAATTGCTTCATATGTTTCGTCTGCTCGTTCGATGAATGTCATCGCCCATGCTTTCGAAATATTTGGTGTGTCACACGGTGCAACAATATACCAATCTGCATCTACAAATTCCATACCTGTTAATAAACCGGCAAGCGGACCGTTTCCTTTATACAGCGCAATATCTTCTACAACTGGTACATGAAGTATATGCGAGAGATCATTAGTAATCGCTGGATGGCTAATCACAACAATGTCTGTAACAACTTCTTTCAAAGCTTCTATACTATGTTCAATAAATGTTTTTCCGCACCAAGTTGCTAATGCTTTCGGTTCTCCAAAACGACTGGACTGTCCACCGGCTAATACAATTCCTGCAATTTTCACTGGCGATGCAACTCAAATGTAATGTGTCCAAGCTCTGGTAAAATTAATTTCTTCATCGCAAGGCGAACCGCACCTGTTGATCCTGGCATAGAAAAGACAACTTTCCGTCCAATTGTCCCGCCAATTGCTCTGCTTAACATCGCTGAGCTTCCAATATCTTCTAAATAACTAATCATCCGAAATAGTTCTCCAAAGCCTACAATTTCTTTATCAAGCAACGCTTCTACTGCTTCAATTGTAACATCACGTTTTGTAATACCGGTGCCGCCGTTTGTTAACACAACATCTACATCTTCTTGTTGGCAGCCTGCTAACACAGCTTGCTGAATGCTTTCTTTATCATCTTTTACAATTTCATAAGCTGTTACTTGATGATTTTCTTCTATTAATAATTCTTTTAATAACCGTCCGCTTTTATCTGTTTCTTCTGTACGTGTATCCGAAACCGTTATGATTTTACAACGAACCTGTACCGGTGCTTGTTTTTTATGTTCTGTGACGCTCATTGTCATTCGCTCCTTCTTCTGAACTTATCTAAATTTTATCATATATGATGCAGCAACAAAAAAATGTGCGGCCTGTCACACATTTTTACAGAAAAAACATCTCGCTTCCGTATTTTTCCTTATAATAGAAATATAGGGATTTTCAAAAGGGAGGAAATGAATATGGATACAATGAAAAAATTAACGACCTTATTTATTTTACTTTTCGTCGCTTCCATTAGCGCCGGCATGGCACTAAAAGACGCTGTGCCTTACGCAGCCATCGGTGGTTTTGGATGTGCCACAATCTTTTTACTTTGTAGTGCATACTGCTTTGGAAAATCCCGTTCACAGAGGGGGCAATAATTGATGTTCGGTAAAAAATCAACCGCGTGTACATCATGCGGAAAGGAAATTGCGGTACACGAACGTTCTTGGATTTACATGCAATATCCGCCAAGCGGTATGACAAATATCCAAAAATATATTGAGCTGGGCGGAGAAGTGTATTGTACTTCCTGCGTTGGAAAGTTAGAAAAACAGGAAAGTAATTAAATAAAAAAAGCTTTGCACGTATGTGCAAAGCTTTTTTCTTCCTATATTATAGACCAGCTTGCTCTTTTAAAGCTTCAGCTTTGTCTGTACGCTCCCAAGAAAGATCTACATCAGTACGTCCGAAGTGGCCGTATGCTGCTGTTTGTTTGTAAATTGGGCGACGTAAGTCTAGCATTTTGATGATACCAGCTGGGCGAAGATCGAAGTTGTTGCGGATTAGTTCTACTAATACTTCTTCAGATACTTTTCCAGTGCCAAATGTATCAACAGAGATAGATACTGGTTTCGCTACGCCGATTGCGTATGCAAGTTGTACTTCTGCTTTGTCAGCAAGACCTGCTGCTACGATGTTTTTCGCAACGTAACGAGCTGCGTATGCTGCAGAACGGTCAACTTTTGTTGCATCCTTACCAGAGAATGCACCGCCGCCGTGACGAGCGTATCCACCGTAAGTATCTACGATAATTTTACGACCTGTTAAACCAGCATCCCCTTGTGGTCCACCGATAACGAAGCGGCCAGTTGGGTTAATGAAGAATTTTGTTTCTTCATCGATTAATTCAGCTGGTACAACTGGTTTAATTACGAATTCTTTTAAGTTGCGATCGATTTGTTCCCAAGAAATCTCTGGGTGATGTTGCGTAGAGATTACAATTGTATCAACGCGAACTGGTTTACCGTTTTCATCATACTCAACTGTTACTTGTGTTTTACCGTCTGGACGTAAGTATGGTAATGTATCATCTTTACGAACTTCAGTTAAACGACGAGCTAATTTATGAGCAAGAGAGATTGGAAGTGGCATTAATTCTTTTGTTTCATTACATGCGAAACCAAACATTAAACCTTGGTCGCCTGCACCGATTGCTTCGATCTCTTCGTCAGTCATTTGACCTTCGCGTGCTTCTAACGCTTTGTCAACACCCATTGCGATGTCAGCAGACTGCTCATCGATAGATGTTAAAACTGCACAAGTTTCTGAATCGAAACCGTATTTTGCACGAGTATAACCAATTCCTTTAATTGTTTCACGAACGATTTTTGGAATATCTACATAAGTAGAAGTCGTAATTTCTCCCGCTACCAATACTAAACCAGTTGTTACTGTTGTTTCACAAGCTACACGTGCGTTTGCATCTTTTGCTAAGATTGCATCTAAAATTGAATCAGAAATTTGGTCACTAATTTTATCTGGATGTCCTTCAGTTACAGACTCAGATGTGAACAGATGACGTTTTTTTGTCATGTGGTAAACCTCCCGACAGTAAATGTATATATTGTACGGAACTCATCCTTAATTTGCCACAAACTGCGACATTCATGTATTCTCCCACAAGCGCAAAAGAAAAACCTTTCCTATATATAGAGGAAAGGTTGTATTCGCTACTTGCATACTGCTTTTTGCCCTTCGCTCTTATCGCTCGAGACATTACATCTCGCACAGGTTTAAGCACCTATTCACTTGAACTTGTCGTACATACAAGTGAGGTTGCCGGGCTTCATCGGGCCTGTCCCTCCGCCAGCTCGGGATAAGAGAGTATCCGTCCTCAACTATACTAAAGAAATGCTTTTCATTTGTCAATCCATATACACATATTCCTATAAGTTTTTAACGACAGAAATTTATGGAAAAAAATAATATAATAACACAAACAAAAATAAATAAATAGTATACATTATTTATATGATTGTGTTATACTCTAAATGGGGATTACGAGAATATTTATAAATTAAACAAAGGATGGTATATAAAATATGAGTACTGTGAATGTCCAAATTGGATTACACGAATTATTAAATGGAAGCAATGCACAGGTTCAATTGAGCGTTCCGCAACTAACGGAAAAAGTATTAATGAGAAAAGAAGGACGATTAACTTCTACTGGCGCTGTTTCTGTTTCAACAGGAAAATATACAGGACGTTCTCCGAAAGATAAATTTATTGTAGACGAAGCATCTGTTACGGATAAAATCGCTTGGGGTTCGGTAAACCAACCGATTTCTGAAGAGCATTTTAATAAATTATATACAAAAGTATTAGAATACTTAAAAGAAAAAGAAGAACTATTCGTATTCAAAGGATTTGCAGGAGCAGACCGTAGCTACCGTCTTCCTCTTCAAGTTATTAATGAATATGCATGGCATAACTTATTCGCACATCAATTATTCATTCGCCCAACTGAGGAAGAATTAAAAAATCATGATTCACAGTTCACAATTGTATCTGCACCAAACTTTAAAGCAGATCCAGAAATCGACGGCACGAACTCAGAAACATTTATTATCGTTTCATTTGAAAAGCGTATCGTGTTAATCGGCGGTACAGAATACGCTGGTGAAATGAAAAAATCAATCTTCTCTATCATGAACTACTTACTTCCAGAACAAGATATCTTTTCTATGCACTGCTCTGCAAACGTAGGTGAAGAAGGCGATGTTGCTTTATTCTTCGGTTTATCTGGAACAGGTAAAACAACATTATCTGCTGATCCGAACCGCAAATTAATCGGTGATGACGAGCATGGTTGGTCTGATAACGGCGTATTCAATATTGAAGGCGGTTGCTATGCAAAATGTGTGAACTTATCTCGCGAGAAAGAGCCACAAATCTTTGACGCGATTAAATTCGGCTCTGTTTTAGAAAACGTTGTGATTGATGATCATACACGCATTGCAAATTATGATGACACTGCATTAACAGAAAATACACGTGCAGCTTATCCAATTGATGCAATTGATAACATCGTATTACCTAGCGTTGCAGGTCATCCAAATACAATTATTTTCTTAACTGCTGATGCGTTTGGTGTATTGCCTCCAATCAGCAGATTAACGAAAGAGCAAGCGATGTACCATTTCTTAAGTGGTTACACGAGTAAACTAGCAGGAACTGAGCGCGGTATTACTTCACCGCAAGCAACATTCTCAACATGCTTCGGTTCTCCATTCTTACCGCTTGATGCATCTCGCTATGCAGAAATGCTTGGAGAAAAAATCGAGAAGCACGATGCTAAAGTATTCTTAGTGAACACTGGCTGGACTGGCGGCGAATACGGCGTTGGAAAACGTATGAACTTAGGTCATACACGCGCAATGGTGCAAGCTGCATTAAATGGCGAGTTAGATAGCGCTGAAACAGCGAAACATGATATCTTTGGTCTTGAAGTACCACTTCATGTTCCTGGTGTACCTGATGAAGTATTAATGCCAGAACAAACATGGACTGATAAAGAAGCTTACAAAGCAAAAGCAACTGAGCTTGCGAATAAGTTTAAAGAAAACTTCAAGAAATTTGATAACGTTTCTGAAACAATTGTAAAACTTGGCGGTCCAATCGCTTAAACCCGACTTTACTTTGAAATATCCTAAATCATGTGAATAAGTATGTTGTTATTGCAAGAAAACAAGTACTCACCGACAAAGCCCACGTTTTCTTGTGATAGCACATGCTTACATATAAAAGAGGCCTACGATTCATTTCGTAAGCCTCTTTCCTATTTGCAAACATTTTTGACGATTTCTAAAAAACAAGATATCAACCTTACAAAATATGGATATGATATATAAGTACACGGTAAAGGAGGGACTTCCATTGCTCTTCTTTTTAATCGCTCTTATTCATTTTGTTATCCCAGCTCTTGTTGGCTTAACATTATATTGGTACACACCTAAGCATAGTATTTTTTATGCGGTCCTCAGCGTTCTTCTCACAGGTATGATTCTTATTAGCTTTTTCCGCTTACCTGTCCTCAACTGGATTCCATTTATTACAGCTATTTTGTATCTTATTTTCTTACCTAAAATAAAAAAATAAGAAAGCAGATTTAATCTGCTTTCTTATTTTGATATATTTTCTTTTACGAGTAATGTTTGATTAGCTTTTTTAGATTTTACAAACCACAAACCAACAAAAATAACAATTCCACCTATCATTTGTTGTAAAGATAGCTGTTCTCTCGCCCATATTGCCGCAAATATAACTGCTACAAACGGTGTAACGTACATATACACCATCGTATGAGATGCACCAATCTTTTGAATCCCAACGTACCACATGACAAGCCCAAATACAGTAACGAAAAAAATCGAATATAATAACGAAAACCATGTACTGCCGTGCTGAATCTCAAAAGGCAGCTGAACAATTCGCCAACCGCTTAATAATACAAGCGGTACTGCACCAATCGCTGCTGACCAGGCCGTTACGCGCAAGGCTGAATATCTCTTCATAAGCGGCCCTGCTAAGACAGGATACAATCCCCAGCAAATCGAAGTAATGAGTCCAATTGCATTGCCATAAAAAGAGTCCACAAGTGAATGCCCCGCAAGTAATACAAGTGCTGCTCCTATACACGCAATGACCGATCCAATGAGTTTACGTGATGAAAGCTGTTCTTCTTTCAAGAATACGGCAAACATTGTTGTAAAAATAGGAGAAATCGAAATTAATAGTGACGCATTAGTTGCAGACGTATGTTGAATTGTCTCCATAAACAGCGTTTGATACAGCGTAATCCCCACCATACTAACGAAAATAAGCCTGACAACATCTTTCCATGCAATATAAAGCGATTTTTCTATGTAAAACGCCAACAATAATAAAAGCGGTGCAGCAGTAACCATGCGCATTGCTGTAAATTGAATTGCTGTTAATTCTACAAGACCGTATTTTCCGATTGTATAATTGATTCCCCATATGATAACGACACAGAAAAGCAGTAATTCAATTCCCCATCTTTTCATACATTTCCCCCACTATGTCTAATCCTTTACCTCATTAAATTTCAAGAAACATGTTAAAATTCCTTCTTTCCTTCAAACATCCTACTTATCCTTTCTATATGCGTAAGGTTTTGCATACATAATAAAGGAAGAATATGTATGAACAAAGAAAAAAATACTAGGACAGATGGAATAACAACCCTTAAGGTATGCATAAGGTTTTATCATACGAAAGGAGGAATATATATGAGTACAGACAAACGACTAGAACATGTAGAACAACAACTCGAAAAGATAGAAAATCTACTATCCCAGTGACAGCATAGGAAGCGAAAAACCATCATCACAGTCATACTTATTATACTCCTTCTATTTCTCGTTGTTCTTGGAGGCCTTTCTTTCTACCTCTTTGGAAACGGTGATTCCTCAACCGAAACCGAGACAATTATTCAAGAACAAGAAATTCCTTAATACGTACGTGCTTATATCATTAGACAGAAACTCTCACCGCTAATTCTCTTACAGACTATTTTCCTTCACCTATCTTCTTTGTCTTCCCTAAATCTTAACGTATACAAGCAGCAAAATAAAAAAGAAGAAAGCAAATGTAATCTGCTTTCTTCTTTTTTTCTATCAATTAAACCCTAACATGCAATTTCATGTTCGGATTATAATATTGACTCGGGCTTTTTAATTGAAAACTTCCTCCTGATTCCTGAAAATCAACAATCAAGTTATCATCCATAAAAACAAGCTTCGTTCGATCTGCAATAAACTGAAATTTGTTTGATGAAATCTCTACATCACGCTCATCTTTTTCAGATACAGCAACCAAATCAATAATCCCACTCATCACACAGCCGCATCCTTCGTTATCATAAAATAATTTTATATATTTTGCCTCACTTGGAATCATTTCTTTTATTTTTACATATGCCGCTTCTGTCACTGTAACATTCATTCTTTTTTTCCTCCTACATATATAACAATTATCCTATTGTACCATTCTTTTTCATAAATCGGCTCGGTTTATATATACAGAAAATTCATTCAAATGTATAATAAACTTCATATATTTTCCAAAGGAGGAGATTGCATCATGCCAACACTCCAAGACATACAACATAAATTAGATACTTTATTTGCAGTGCACAAATATGGAATAGACCCTGGATTTAGTCGGTTTATTCCATATGTTTACGATCCAATCTCTTTTCCGTGGCAAGATTTCTTTGAGGATGATTTTGTTACATATTTTAACGGGCTCATGCTAAAAGGAGAAGATACTGTTCGTAACGTATTTCTAGCTGTCTTTCCAACAAATGAGGTGCTAGACAGATTTCTTGATGAAGGAAAAGCTGGAGATTTATTATTTATGCACCATCCTCTTGTCATGGAATGCGGAGACCCGCACGGCTTACCAGGGCGCGGATTCGTTCCTATTCCAGAACATTATTTACGGGCCATAAAAGAAAAAGGATTATCCGTGTACACATGTCATGTGCCAATGGATCGTCACAAAGCATATGGTACAAATATCGCTATCGCCAAAGCGCTGCATGCGTCAGTCATTGAAAGCTTTGCTGAAGACGACGGGTTAATTTGTGAAATTGCCCCAATACATACAAATGCATTAATCGGAAAAGCAAAAAGCATTTTTGATATTCCGTATGTAGACTTTGAAGGACAAGAACGTTCTCATATTTCAAAAATCGCCATCGTCGCTGGTTGCGGTGATAAAGTAAGTATGATGCAAGAAGCAGAAGAAAAAGGTGCACAAGCTTATATTACTGGAGAGGTGCATTGCCATATTGATAACGAATATGGAAAAAAGAAATATGCCATCATGAAAGAGTACGTCCCTCATACAAATATGTCGCTGATTGGGGTCTCTCATTCTGCGTCTGAGTTTTTAGTGAAAAAGACGTTAATGTATGATTGGTTTTCGCATAACTTTCATGTAAATGTTGTGTTATTGCCGCAGAATAAATGGTGGTATTAATACAAAAAGCGCTATTCTTTCTGTAAAAAAGAATAGCGCTTTTTCCTACTCATTCAAAAATCACTTTAAATTCAAAACGAGTGTTTTACCTACTTAATCTCCTTCACTACAAGTGAAGCGTATGCCTCTGCCCCTGTTTTCGTCAAATGGACTCCATCTGGTTCAAAATACTCCTGCTTCCCAGCACTTGCTGAATACCAATCGACTAGTGTGACATTTGAGAAATTCTCCGCTGCTTCTTTTAATCTTTCATTAACCAATGATTCCCATGGACGAGGCACTCTTGTATTAATTAATATAACTTTACGTTCATTACCTATCGATTGAATCAATGATGTGATTTGCTCAGTAGTAAATGCTCCATTTGTACCTAATCCGATAATTACATACTCTCCTAAATTACCATCTTTTTTCATTTGATCTACCGTGGCGGTTGCTTCAGACATTTGTCTTCCAATCTTCGCATCGATCTTAATATTAGGAAAAGTATTTTTCAAATATGGAGATATGTCAATCATAATTGAATCTCCAATGGCTGTAACTGTTGGAGGTTCTTTAGGCTTCTCAGAAACCGTTCCTTTTTCTTCTTTATTTTGAGCTGATTTATCAGCCTGTTCTTTTTGTTCCGTTTGTTCTTTTGGTTTTGTTTGCTCTTTTGGTTTTGATTGTTCTTTTTGTTCTGTTTGTACTGCTTCTATACTAGCTTTTTTAGAATCCGCTTTTGCTTGGCTCCCTGTTAATAAACCGAAACCAGCTGTCACAGAAACCAATAGTGCAAATGCTAAAGCTAGCTTACCACTTAACGCTAAGTTTCTTATGCTTAAGTTATGTAAACGAATATTCTTCAATGCACCTTGACGAATTGGATTTTCGATAAATTTCCATGAAAGCTGCGCTATAAACAGAATAAGAAAAAGTTGAAAAATAGCCCTCGTAAACTGAAATTCTCCAGTACTTACTTGCGGACTTGTCAATGTGATAATCGGATAATGCCAGAGATATATCCCATAGGATCGGACACCCATCCATCGTAAAGGCCTAAACCTTAAAAATACACTAATTCGGCTAGCTGGATGAGCAAGGTTCGCTACTAATAATGCCGTAACAACCGAGAAAAGGAACATTCCTCCGCGGTATAGGAATGGATCATATTGATTCGTCTTCCAAAACATAAAGAGAATCACAATAAGAGCAATTCCTCCAATTACATCAAGAGCAAGACGAGCTGACGGGATAATTTTATTAGCAAGCCTACTGCTCGGCCAAATGAAAGCAAGTGCTGCACCAATCAGTAAGGAAAACGCCCTTGTATCGGTACCATAATAAACCCTACTTGGATCAGCGCCCGGTACATATATCATTGCCATTGCGACAGCTGAAGCAATCGCTCCGAGAAAAATAAGTAACGTTATACGTGACTGTTTTTTTATATAGGAAAATCCTAAACTAATTATGAGCGGCCAAACTACATAGAACTGTTCCTCAACAGCTAATGACCAAAAATGATTCAGTGGAGCAAGTTGGCCAAAACTATCAAAATATGATACTTTGTGAAATATATACCACCAGTTACTAACATAGAATAAAGCTGCTAATGAATCTCCCCACATTTTTCCAAGTAAAGAACTATGAAAAATTGTAATCCATGCTAAGATTATAACAAGCATGACAAGCATTCCTGGAAGCAATCTCCTTGCCCTACGCAACCAGAAATTTTTCAAATCAATCCTCTTTTTTTCCTTCCATTCAATAACAAGAAGATCAGTAATTAAATAACCAGAAAGTACAAAAAATACAGTAACGCCTAGGAATCCTCCAGGCAGCCACTTAGGATTGAGATGATACAAAATAACACCTAGTATGGCTAGGCCTCTTAGACTTTCTAATCCAACCATATAACGACGATCTTTCTTTAATGGTTCAGGCATTCACAGTCACCTCCCATGTCTCTCTAAGAATTCTATCAATTTTATACTATAACCCGAATATAAACCCATCTGTATTTTACGTAATACTACATTTTAAAATGTATCATCAATCATGTAAAGGTTCAACTGAGATACGTGTAATGTGGTTCCGGCACAAGAAATCTACCGAACTTGGACATATTGATTCTATCAAATTAAAAAGGATAATTTTTAGAAAATGCTAGTTTATATAACAAATTCCCTTTATCCCCCACCTATCTTCCTCGCTTCTCTCTCAATCTTGAGGTGGGGTCTTACTGCCCAAAAATAGCGGGATAAAATTCACAAACCGATCATTCTGTAAAAATGGTACTACTTGCAGTAGATTTAGAGATGTACTATGTGTTACGTCCTCTGCAAATCCACGTTCACGTAACTCTCGGCCACTCCCACAATCCCAAATGAACTCATTAAGATTGGACTTTGCATATTGAAAAGCACCCATACATAACTGTACTTCACCTGACTTGCTTCCCCGTAAATTTTCTATGATTGCACCTGCTCCTAAATAATCTTCTATTGCTGGTCTCAGCTCATTTTCATCTTCCTTTGGATCTTCCCAATGTTCTCCGCAAGGGACAACCGTAATATTTGCACCAGTTTGTTTTTGGAGGAGATTCGCAGCTTCCGCAACAGCTGAAGCATTCAGTAAACAGCCAATGAAAAGAGCAGGAACTTTCGAAGCAATCCATGTACAAGACGCACCGTTTAATGAACATAAAACAAATCTGCTCCCCTGATCAGCATCGTTAAATGTCACCGGGGATAAAGAATGCTTGCCCATTTTCGCTGCTTCTGCCCTGCTTAACATAAGCTCTGCACCTAATTGCTGTGCATACGCTTTTGCTTTTTCATTTAATGGCGGCGGATATGGAAAGATCTCAGCCCCTACATGTAAAGCTGTGACTACGGTTGAAGAAAAACTAAGAACATCTACAATAATAGTAATATCTCCTCGCTTTGCTGCCTCCCTAGCGCCGCGCCGTCCCCATTCTATGCGGCATTGAAATGAAGATTGATCAAAGACTGACATATAGTATCCCCCATCCATTATCATTACTTTCACTCTCATGTTAGCTGCATACTATAAAAAGAAATAGACTATTTTTCAGAATTTTGATAACATGTTGAATGAGGTCTATATAAAAAAGCAATGTAATAACTTACACATACAGTGAGCTATTACATCGCTTTTTTATCTCATTATGCAAAACTTAAAAAGTCCACCTCTGTATACGGAACTCCCTGTTCAATTCGGTATCGTAAATCTTTTAATGTATAAGCTTGCCAATCTTCTAACTTGTCCAGAGCCCATACTTCATGAAACAGCGTGAATAAAAAAACTTCCCGCAGTTTAAGAAAAAGTGGAATTTGCTTTAGTATTTCTTTATTCATACGATGTTCTTTACTATATCCTTCTATGAAATACTTCATGAATTCCTGTGGAAAGGATACATGTTCCGGTCTTACTGATAATCCTTGCCACACTGCGTGATAAAATGATACGGCAATATCCTGTGCAAACCAGCAAAATGAGCAATCATCAAAATCAAAGATTGTTAATGTGTTATCCCGCACAAAAAAGTTTCCTTGATGGAGGTCATTATGGATCAGTCCATATGTATCTCTTTCCCTTGAGAGCGCCTGAACTTCTGTAATTATTTTTTCATAGCTTGTGGCTAATGGTTTACTGATTGATAATAAAAAGTTCATAGATTTTCTATTCGGCTCCCAACTTGGCCTCTCGTACTCTTCATCATGACTATGCTTCCGCTTAGCAAACGCGTGCATCTTTCCAATCGTTTGTCCCCAATTTTGAAACAGCTTCGTATTCCATTCACGCTCATTCGCAACATTCACAAACTGACCAGGTGCTTTTACAAATGAAGTGATAAAAAATGACTCTTCATCTATATCTATTCGTTCTATATCATTTCCGAAACAAGAGACAACTGGCAAGGAAACATTTACACCGCCTTCGTCTAAACTGCGTATAAAATCTAGTTCACTTTGGATTTGCCTAATCGTTCTACGAAAACTAGGCGTAACGCGTAAAATACGCCTTTCTCCTTCATACGTATACTCATATACCTCATTTTGAAATCCGCCAGAGAGCTTAACACAACTTTCCTCTTTTCCTCCAAAACATTTCACTGCTTGTTTGATTTTCGCATGCATGTTATATACCTCTTCTCTTCTTTCCTTTGCACATTTTCTTCATCTCTTTTAACAAAGCGATACTTCCATTTTTATGACGAAAAAACCAAAATCCGCACACCACTATTTTTTCTTTCCTGCTCAAAAAATTCCTCCTCTGTCCACTCACATATAGGCATTTACCTACATACATTAAAGTAGATGTATTTTTAGGAGGTGTCATAAATTGCGAAAAGTTCTAGCGTGTTTTTTAATTGTCTTCCTTACTGCCTTTACGTTTGTTGCGTGTAATAAAAAAGAGGAAAGTACAAAGTTAGAGAAAGTGCGCGTTGGTGAGGTAACACATTCATTATTTTATGCTCCGTTATATGTCGCTATGGAAAAAGGATTTTTTAAAGATGAAGGGTTAGACATTGATTTGCAAACAACTGCTGGCGGCGATAAAACGATGACAGCTTTATTATCAAATGGCATCGATATTGCCCTTGTTGGTTCAGAAACATCTATTTATGTTTACGCTCAAGGTGCAAAAGATCCTGTCATTAACTTTGCGCAATTAACACAAACAGACGGAACATTCCTCGTTTCTCGTAAAAAATTGGATTCCTTTAATTGGAGTGATGTGAAAGGTACAACTTTCCTCGGGCAACGTAAAGGCGGTATGCCGCAAATGGTTGGCGAATACGTACTGAAAAAGCATGGAATTGATCCGCACAAAGATACAAATTTAATTCAAAATATCGAGTTTGCAAATATTGCAAATGCCTTTGCTTCTGGAACAGGTGATTTCGTACAGCTCTTCGAACCAACTGCTAGTATTCTCGAGAAAGAAGGAAAAGGCTACATCGTCGCTTCCTTTGGCGTCGAATCTGGAACTGTTCCGTATACAACCTTTATGGCAAAAGAAAGCTTTTTGAAGAAAGACAAAGCAACTGCAGAAAAATTTACACGCGCCCTTTATAAAGCGCAGCAATGGGTCGATACACATAGCCCCGAAGAAATTGCAAAAGCCGTTGAACCACGCTTTAAAGATACATCAAAAGATATTATGGTGAAAGTTATTGATCGTTACAAAACGCAACATTCGTACGCAACGAATCCATTATTAGATGAAGCAGAGTGGAAACAACTGCAAAGTATTATGAAAGAAGCTGGCGAATTACCGAAAGAAGTGCAACATAAAGATTTAGTGAACACATCCATTGCAGAAAGTGTTATTAAGAAGTAGAGGACCGTACAATGAAATTGCTACAGCTTTCTAACGTATCTCATTGCTTCTTCTCAAAAGAAAACGCCAGCCTCGTCTTATCAAAGATTTCCTTAACAATTGAGGAAGGAGAATTTATCTCCTTCCTTGGCCCAAGTGGCTGCGGCAAAACAACACTACTTTCTATTATTTCAGGCTTACTGCAGCCAATTGAAGGAACTGTCTTTCTCGACGGAGAATGTGTGACAAAACCAACATCCTCCATCGGCTATATGCTTCAGCAAGATTACTTGTTCCCGTGGAAAACGATTGAAGAGAACATCTCAGTCGGCTTACGCATTACAAAAGAATACACATCAAAAACGAAACAACACGCCTTGCAGCTATTAGAACAAGTCGGTCTGCAAGGGGTTGAAAAACAATATCCGCATGAATTATCAGGAGGAATGCGCCAGCGCGCTGCTCTCGTTCGGACACTCGCAACAAACCCGAAAATATTATTACTAGACGAACCATTCTCTGCACTCGATTATCAAACAAAATTAAAATTAGAAGAACTCGTTTTTTCCATTTTAAAAGAATATAAGAAAACATCGCTTCTCGTTACACACGACATCGAAGAGGCTATTGCAATGAGCGATCGCATTTACTTACTGCAAGCCAAACCAGGACGCATCGCCAAAGTCTTTTCTGTTCCAGAAAACATTCGCTCCCTTTCACCATTTGAAGCGCGTCAGCATCCCGATTTCCCTTCATTCTTCCAGTTAATATGGAAGGAGTTGGAACACCTTGGATAATATAAAAGAAATTCACCAAGACTTTCGAAAACGAGAAATAAAACGGACACTTGCTGTACGAACGTTGCAGCTATTCATTCTCTTCCTCTTTTTCGCATTGTGGGAAGTCGCTAGCCGAAACCAGTGGATTGATCCATTATTATTTAGTTCACCTTCTAGCATTCTTCACTTACTCATTACAAAATGGCAAGATAATTCCCTTTGGCCGCACATTTATACAACGCTCTTTGAAACGTGCCTTGGCTTTATACTCGGAACATTTCTTGGTACGTGCATTGCAACCTTCCTTTGGTGGAGCCCTTTCATTGCCCGTGTACTCGATCCATACCTTGTCGTCTTAAATGCAATGCCAAAGGTCGCGCTCGGTCCGATTATTATTGTCATCTTCGGTCCGAATATCTCATCTGCAGTGGCGATGGGTGTCATCATTTCCATCATCGTTACCATTCTCGTCATTTACAGTGCCTTTCAAGAAGTGGACGCCAATTATTTGAAAGTCATGCAAACCTTTGGCGCAAACAAATGGCAATGTTATAAACAAGTCATCTTACCAGCATCGTTCCCAGCCATCATTTCTACATTAAAAGTAAACGTCGGTCTCTCTTGGGTTGGGGTTATTTTCGGGGAACTGCTCATTTCAAAAGAAGGACTCGGCTATTTAATTAGCTACGGCTTTCAAGTCTTTAACTTTACGCTCGTTTTGCTTAGCGTACTTCTCACATGTATTCTCGCAACACTTATGTATGTGCTTGTTGCAGGATTTGAAAAGTTCATTACGCGTACGAAAAAAGCAACCTAACAATGTATAGGTTGCTTTTCATATTAGTCACGAATAACTTTTGTTCCTGCAATAAAATCATGAATAGAACGTTTATCTTTTCGCAGTGCTACCATAAATGCACTTACGATAAATCCAATACCAATTGTAAGTGTATATACAATTCCACCTAATAGGTAGCGTTTTAACGTAGTCCAAATCGTAATTTTCTTTCCATCAATACGTACAATTCGAATATCTAATGCTTTCTTACCTACTGTAAACCCTGCCCATACGACAGGAACAATTAGATAGTATAACGTTTCTAAAATACCTATTATATTATCTGATTTCTCCTTAGACATATCTAACCACATAAAAATTACAAGAAAAGGAACTAAAACTAGTCCATCTAAAAAATTAGCTCCAAATCGTCTCCAAAATCCTGCTAGTTGTTGATTCATATTATCTTCTCCATTCTCTTGTGTATTTTATACAAATCTCTCTTTAGATTTTGGATGTATTTATAGATTCTCTTTTCTTGTCCAAACACCCTATCACAAATTTGAATGTTTTTATCAAACGTAAATGAATTAAAAGCGATACTCATGCTTAGACAAAAAAATTCGCATCTCCTCTATATATCACATCCAAAAACTATAACCTTCACAGTATAACAAATTTCGAGGTAACTCGACATTTTATTTTCGTATTATTCACGAATCATAATGTTATACTTATCCCCAATCTCACATCAACGAACAGTACTCACCAATTAAAATTTCATTAACATTTCCACAAGTGGTATTTTAAAAGCACCTAAGAAGATAGGAATGATAAGTGCAAAAACAAGAAATATCCCTTGAACTATCCGCTTTTTCCAGTGAGATTCAGATGCAAATTTTTGATAAAAATAACAAAAAAGAATAGCTGAAAATAAGAATAAGTAGCCAATCAAAGGAGGATACAATTGTGACATTACTATAGGGGGATATTCAGCATTTGGAGCGTCCAAAAACATAGAAACACCGAATACAATTAACAAAAATATCCCCAAGTTAATCATATGAAAAGATCCAATCAATAGAATTACTATTAAAATAAATTTGTTTTTTAATAGATTAGTTAAACTATTATTCATAACTCATGCATTCTCTCTCTTTTGTATAATGTCTTTATCCTGTTTTTCACCTTATGCCTCTTCCACTTCCTCCGAAATTTGCTGTAACCCTGACAGCACTTCCGCTCTCATCTTCACAAGCTCTGGAAATTGATAAAAGAAAGCAATCTTTTGATACTTTAATTCTTGTGATTCTTTCACTTTGCTAGAATCTTGTAAAATAAACGCGGTAAATGTATCAGCAATGTCTTCTGCGACATTCGTTGTTGCATATTCAGAAACAAATTTGTCTTCATGTTCTTTAAAAAACTGCATTTGCGCTTCTAAATTTGTTTCTACTTTTTTCTCTTTCCATTCACTTTCAATTGGTTTCCAAAACTGCTCATAAAATTGATTTACATACGAATCTTTTTTTGTACAGCCTTCTGTTAAAAACAGCGCCGTACATTTTGCTTCATATGCCGAAATGTCTTTTTCCTCTGTAACATCTTTTATATACTTCTGATCCACAGGAATTTGTGTGCTATTCAATGTTAAAACATGAGCAGTTTCATGAATTAACGTTTTCATCACTTCATTTATATTTACGTTAGAATCTAACGCATCTAAACTTATTATCCAGTCTTCAGGATTTTCTGCATTTTGCATAACATGAGCAACAATATTATCGTATCCGTCCGTTACAATATCGAATTCTTTAATATCCTCTCTATATTTTGCTGGAATTAAGAGGCTGTACATGTCCCATAGCGTTTGATGATAATCCATATCTTCATGAGATGCGATCACTTCTTTACTTGCATCTTTATCATCAGCAAATACTTTATATAATCTCTTTTTATCTAACTCTTCAAAATATGGATCTGCTAACTCATCATTATCAATATAATAAGAGGCTAAAAAGAAGTAACGGTCGTCATCTTTTCTTTGTTCTTCATAGGCTGTTAATTGTTCTTTATTTTCTACTTCCGTATATGCTTCTAGTTCAGAAATTCCCTGCATTTTTTTATTAATCTTACTAAGGAATGCATCTCCCTTTTTTATACATTCTTCTTTTATTTTACATATCTCTTGTTCTTCTGCCACATCTGTTGCTTTACTACAGCTACTAATAAAGCAAATGAATATGAGCAAAAATAAAAAATGAATACGGTGTTTCCTCATAACGTCCTCCCTACACTCTATTATGTCATTGAAATCATAATCAATTTTGACAAGATATACAACAGCACGATTTAACTATTATTCACTTGGTAAAAGTAACTTCATTTAATCTGGACGCCGCCGTCCGCTGCAACTCCCCTACTAACATGCAAAAAAACTCGGCTGTTTCGTAAAACAGCCGAGTTTTTTATCTTTTCTATATTCCAGTATTCTCATTCCCATATTGAGTGATTTTTTCCATTCTCCAAATCCCATATGAGAGTAAGCCTCCAATAAGGAAAAACATTGTAATGGCAGTTATCATTAAAGTTAACGCAGCTTACTTCTTTTCTTAGGATGAATTTTGAGGTGAGGGTATTACTACCCGCGAATAGCGGGATAAAAAGCAATCCAATATACTTGGATTGCTTTTTACATGCCTTCGAGGTATCATTCTACATCTACATACGATTTCTCCTCATTCTTCACGTCAAGTACATCAAGCAAGAAGATAAAAATCGGAATCCCAATTATTAACCCCCACACACCAAAAAAATGCTCTGAAAATATAAGGATCATAAACGTATAGAAAATTGGTAAATTCGTTTTTGCAGACATAAATTTTGGATTTAAAAAATAGCTTTCAAACGCATGAATGACTGTAATGAAAATTAAAATGTATACTACATATGTAATCCCACCAATATTATAGGCAATAATACAAAGTGGAAATAGCGAAATGATTACACCTGCAACTGGGATGAGCCCAAGCAAAAAAATCATTACTGCTAATACAAGGAGCTGTGGAAATCCTAAAAGCCAAAGTGCAATAACTGAAAGAATACCATTTACAACAGCGATTAAAAACTGTGCCTCAATAACTTTTCCAAATGAACGTACAAATTTCTGTCCAAAATATGCAATCTCATTGTAAAAAATGCTAAGCTTACTATCTTTGAATTTAGAAGTGAAAGCTATAATACGCTCTTTTTCTAACAAGAAGAACAAACTTAAAATAAGGGAAAGAAACATTTGCAAACTTACTTTTCCAATATTAGCTAAAGACTGATAAATAACATCGACACTTTGTTCAATATACTTTGATACTTCCATCTCTTTAATGGTAGAAATCAAATATTTTATAATTTCATTATCAGGTGGCTGCTTAAAAAACACTTGAAACTGATGAATTAACTGTGAAACTTGAACGGTAATGACCGGTAAATATTTATATAACGTGGTAATAATCAACATAACTAAAACAATGTATAAAAAAGCGATAATTACTTTCCTATTTATCCGTACAAAACGATTAAGCTTTTCAGAAATAAACCTTTGAAAATGATCCATTAAAAACGTAAGGATAAAGGTAATCAATATTAAATTAATCATACTTTTTAACCCATATAATATAAGGGTTAAAATTACTAACACAAGCAACCTTTGAAATCCTTTACTTTGAAAGAAATTTTTTATTTGCATCATTAGGACTCGATCTCCCCCTTCAGTGGATAGAAATTCAATATATTCATGAAAACGTTAATCATTTATCTATTGCTTTCTACCTGCTTTCTTTGTTTTTATTCGTATACAAAAAACACATGTAATATAATATGCGTATGTAGATAAAAAAAGGAAGAATCAATTTTCAGCAGTTATATAATTAATCTACAGAAAAGGAGAAGTGTAGATGAAAAATTATGAGGGGTAGCTGGATTTACGTGTTAGACGTACACTATAAAAATACTTTTCATGATATTGAATTGTCATATAAAGAGGAAGCAAGATACTCGTTGCGATCCCCATCAAAAGGGCAGATAACTCAATCCAAATCGGTGAAAGAGGCGCTAACATCCCGCAAACAGCTGCGAAGATTGCAACGAGAAGAAAGCCTAACAATGACTCCCGAGTCTTCACTTTTTGGAAAAACGAATGAATGAGGAATGCCCCCCGTATACTTAAATGTATAGAAAATAATAAGCGGAAGCCCACCATGCAAGGAAGTGTCATAAGAATTTCCGATAATGGTAAACAAAAAATACGGCAAAAAGATAATTGTATTCATGAGAGCGTATGTAAAATAATTAAATTGAATCATATCACAAACCTCTTTTTATATAATATTTTTGAGTCCTCTCTAGCATGAATAAGGAAATACAATCAAAAAATAAAAAGAAATCGACTGCTCTATTTCGTGAAACAGCCGATTTCTTCTATATGCTGCATTGTGCGCGCTAGTACGTCATCGCGCATAATGAAACTAAAGCGTCTATTCTCTTTAATATTTTCTGGAATATCTGTTAGTAGTACAGATCCCTTCGTTTCTTCATAGTGCGTATGTTGTTCTACTGCACTAATTGTTGCGAAATAAATGTTTTTAATGATTATTTTGTCTTTTCCGGATACTTTATATTGTCCGATATACGTTAAGCTTGATACAATGCCGCCCGTTTCTTCATGAACTTCACGAGCTGCCGCTTCTTCCGGTGTTTCCCCAGCTTCTACTTTTCCACCTGGAAATTCAAGACCCCGGCGCAAATGATGTGTTAATAACCATTGGTTCCCATATCGACACACAACCCAAACGTGCTTTGGTTCTGGAGAAAATGGGTAACGTTCAAACGATAATTGTACAGTGTTATGATAATAATCTTTAAATGTGTACATGCCCTACTCCCCTATTGATGGTTACAAGTTTCTTACCATAAATTGTAGCACATTCTGACTAGTATGACTAATCTTATCCAATCATAACCCGTTGATAATTCCCATCTGTGCAATCAATTCTTTCGCTTCCTGATCCCCTAATTCATAAATCATTCGATATGCTTCTTGTAGTTGTTCATCGAACCGATCATTATTAGAATCATTATGATATTCGACAAACGGAACATGAGAGCGCACAAATGCTCCAAGATCTTCACGATATGCTTGATCAAAATATTCTCGGAGCTTAATAATTTCCTCGTTTGTCGCTTGAATCGCAAAACTATATGTATTGGCCGTTTTCACCTGTGAGATTTCACCATTTGCAACTGAAACATAGTATGTTTTCTTATCCATAGAACGTCCCTTCTTTCACCCGCTTTATTTTCTATTGTTTTCATTTTCTTACAAAAATATGTAAAAGAGAGCATATGCAATGATAAAATAAAGAAAAGGGGGCCTTTCTATGATGAAGATATTAATTATAGCAGTCATTATTGTGATTGTTGTATTATTACTCTCAGTATTAACGATTAATAAGGGATATTCTTATAAACATTCAGTAGATTCTATAGAGGATAATCCGTATCAAGAAGAAAAGGGACAGTAACATGCTGAAAATATTAAGCATTACTTTTTCTATCATCACGCTATTTTTAGCCGCTTTTGGACTTTTTACAGATAACATTCCATTCATTTTACCTTATATGTTCATCTCTCTAGGACTCATCTTTTTCGTTTCTAGTATTGCAGAATTTCAAAAAAAACAAACATCTGCTGGGATTTTTCTGTTTCTTACTGGTGCATTTGCATTATATATTCCTCTATTACAGTCCCTTCGCTAAACGAAACACGATGTGAATGCTACGATGCTAAAAATACTTCGCATTCTATTTAATACAATCACTTCTATATATCAGCGCTTTTTACAATATATCGGCGCTTCGACACGATATAAAGTGAAACTTTCATCAGTGACGCTTTTCTCACTGATGGAAAGCTCTCACCAATCGGGCTTTTACGGGCAGTTTTCTTCCCCGCTCTTCTCCAGCCTTTACTGCCCGTTAATGCGGGATAAAGACCCCGCGACACCATTCGACATACATATATCCGCCAATTAAAAAAAGCTGCCTATCACAGGCAGCTTTCCTTCATCTTATCCAAACACTTTCTCAAGTTCATCTTTATCTTGGCTTAACCAGAAATTCATTAAGCGTTTTGCGCCTTCTAAGTCATGAAGTTTCGCTTGACCGCACTGCGTTTCGTTTGCAGCAGGAATTTCTGTGATTTTTACTGCATCTTGCAGTGTTAACTCTAATAAATCGATGATTTCGCGTACTGTTGGCGTACCGCTTACAACAAGATAATATCCTGTTTGGCAACCCATTGGCGAAATATCAATAATATCAAAATGAGGATAACGATCAATATATTTACGTAAATTAAATGCTAATAAATGTTCTAGCGTATGAATCACATCTGGCTTCATCGCTTGCTTATTTGGTTGGCAAAAACGAATATCAAATTTATTCACGACACCGTCGCTGCCTACTTGATGAACGCCGCAATGTCTTACGTAAGGCGCTTTTACAATTGTATGATCTAATTCAAAGCTTTCTACTGATGGCATATGCATCTCTCCCGCTTTTATTTTAATTCCGTTATATCCAATATGATATAACGGAATTACAAATTAGTAAAGTATTATGTACAGACCATGCTATAATACTTACAGCATATGCAAGAAAGGAGATCGTTATGAAACGCATTTTCATCGGTATTATTCGCTTTTACCAAACATTCATTTCCCCAATGACGCCGCCAACGTGCCGCTTTCACCCAACGTGTTCTCACTACGGACTAGAAGCGATTCAAACTCACGGCGCATTAAAAGGAAGCTGGCTTACAGTGAAACGAATTTTGAAATGCCACCCGTTTCATCCAGGCGGATTCGATCCTGTACCAGAGAAAAAACAAAAAGATAATTAACCTTCGTAGCCATTTACAACAACGTCTAACTTTCCAGTGTCTGGATGAATAACAAGTCCATGCACAGGCACTTCTATTGGCATAAGCGGATGGTTCCGAAGGATAGAAACACTATGCTCTACGCTTTCTTCTACACTTGAGAATCCACGTAAAAACCTTTCTAAATCAATTCCAGAATAACGAAGTGTGTCTAGTTTCTCTTCTGAAATACCGCGCTCTTTCATCTTTTCAATCGTGCTGCTCGCTTGAATTTTAGCCATACCGCAATCATGGTGACCAACTACACACACTTCATTTGCACCAAGTTCATAAACCGCGACTAAAATGCTACGCATAATACTTCCAAATGGATGTGAAATAACAGCGCCAGCTACTTTAATAATTTTCACATCACCGTTACGCATGTTCATCGCTTTTGGCAATAGTTCTACAAGACGTGTGTCCATACATGAAATAATAACCATTTTTTTATTCGGGAATTTTCCTGTTTCATATTCTTCATACTTTTTACTTTCAACAAATTCCTGATTATATTGCAAAATCTCTTCTAATGCTTTCAAAGTAAAACCCCTCTTTCTTCATATAATTACAAATTAAGTGTATCAAAGAATGAAAAAAACAAAAAATGTATTGCTTTATTCTAAAAATACGATTTTTTCAGATAACAGCCATAATTCTTCCATAATTCTCACACAGTTCTGTAACAACTCCCCCACACTTTGCTCAAATTCTCACTATAAACTATTTGTAGATAATGAAAAAAAGGAGTGAATCATTACTATGTCCGACGTTCTGTTACTGAGTCGTTTTCAGTTTGCAATTACAATCTTTTATCATTTCTTATTTGTACCGTTAACACTCGGACTTGTTATTTTAGTAGCGTTTATGGAAACGCAATATGCGCGTACATTGAATCCAACGTACCGCAAAATGGCGAACTTTTGGGGTAAATTATTTACCATTAACTTCGTAATGGGAATTATCACTGGGATTACAATGGAATTCCAATTCGGAACAAACTGGTCTGAGTACTCCAAATACATGGGAGATATTTTTGGATCCCCATTAGCGATAGAAGCACTTGTTGCCTTCTTCTTAGAATCTACTTTCATGGGAATTTGGTTGTTCGGTAAAGATAAAATTTCACCAAAATTCCGTGCATTCTCTATGTGGATGGTCGCACTTGGAACAAATATTTCCGCACTTTGGATCATTACAGCGAACGGCTTTATGCAAAACCCTGTTGGCTATGTAGTCCGCAATGGCCGCGCTGAATTAAATGACTTTTGGGCACTAGTTACAAATCCATATGCGTGGCATATGTTCTTCCACACTGTTGTTGGTTGTTACATCGTTGGTGCATTCTTCGTTATGGCTATCAGTGCGTATCACTTACTACGTAAAAATGAGGTTGCATTCTTTAAAAAATCATTTAAGTACGGTTTAATATTCGGTTTATTTGCAGCAACTGCAACACCTTTCATCGGTCATGAATCCGGTGCTTTCGCAGCAAAAATGCAGCCTGCAAAAGGTGCAGCAATGGAAGCAGTTTGGGAAACCGGGGAAGGACAAGGCTTCTCCATTATTCAAATTCCTGATGTGAAAAATGAAAAAAACTTTGAAGCATTAACAATTCCAAAACTCGGCAGCTTCTTCTATACAAACTCATTTGATGGAAAAATTGTCGGTTTAAAAGATATTCCGAAAGACGAGCGTCCAAACGTGAATCTTGTTTATTACAGCTTCCGTTTAATGGTTGCACTTGGTACATTCTTTATGGCACTAACATGGTTTGGTTTCTATTTAATGCAAAAAGGAAAACTAGAAAACTCAAAACGTTTCTTAAAAATTACAATGTGGTCTGTATTACTTCCGTATGTAGCAATTAACGCTGGTTGGATTGTTGCAGAAGCAGGACGTCAGCCTTGGACAGTGTACAAACTAATGCGAACAGCAGAATCAGTTTCACCAATTTCTGTACCGCAGATTTGGTTCTCTTTAATTAGCTTAATCTTGTTCTACACTTTACTATTAATTGCTGATGTATACCTTATGTTAAAATTTGCGAAAAAAGGTCCAGCAGCATTAGAAGAAACGAATCAAGGAGGTGTAGCTCATGTCTCATGATACACTTGCAATTATTTGGTTCGTCTTATGGGGCGTGATTTGGACAGTTTACTTTATTCTCGATGGCTATGCACTTGGTAACGGAATGATTTTTCCATTTGTTACGAAGGATCGCCAAGAACGAAATCAATTGCAGGAAGCAATTGGACCGTTTTGGGGCGGTAACGAAGTATGGTTAATTACAGCAGGGGGAGCAACATTTGCTGCTTTCCCAATCACATATGCAAACATGTTCAGCTACTTATATACACCGTTATTTTTAGTATTAATTGCTCTGTTCGCTCGTGCAGCAGGATTAGAATTTATGCATAAAGATGATTCACCAGTTTGGCAAACTGTTTGTAAATGGACGTATGCGGTTGGTAGTTTCTTAATTGCTTTCTTATTCGGCGTTACATTCGCTAACCTGTACTACGGACTACAAATTGGTAAACATGGCTATGAAGGAAACTTACTTAGCTTATTACATCCTTACGGTATTTTAGGCGGTCTCTTCTTCACTGCAATCTTTGTCGTATCCGGTGCACTTTGGGTTATGATTAAAACGACTGGTGAAGTATCAGATCGTGCTTATAAAATTGCCAAACCATTTTCGATGGCAGCAGCAACCATTTTAGCTATCTTCTACGTCGCAACGGCAAACCTTACAAACTTATTCCAAAACTTTACGGAATACCCTGTACTGTTTATCATCCCGTTACTTGCGATGTTAATGAGTGTCATCATAATCATTATGGTTTTCAAACGTAAAATTGGTTTAGCGTTCACATTTGTTTGCTTAACAATCGCCATGTTTATGGCAACTGGTTTTGCTGGCATGTTCCCAAGAATGTTGCCATCTCGCATTAACGATGCATACAGCACAACATTATTCCAAGCAGCAGGCAGTGAATTAAACTTAAAAATTATGTTCTTTGTTGCAATAGTCATGGTACCAATTGTTATTGGCTATCAATTATGGAGCTACACAATCTTTAAAGAGAAAATTCATAAAGACTCTGCGAAGGGATATCATTAAAATAAAAAAGAAGCCTGTTTTTAGCAGGCTTCTTTTTTATTTTGGCTGTGATAAATTTTAATATTGATATTCATATAAAAAAATAGGGAACTCTCCCTGAATTACAATAAATGTTAATTTATACTAATGAATATGTTAACATTTATTTAAAATAAAGATTTTTCGGGGGTGCAAAAACTGGATATTAAAACTCGAACAATTATAACTCTCGTGGGTAGTTTCCTATTATTTACTTTTGGCACATTTAGAATAATTATAGAGTCACTATCATCAACATCCTTGTTCGTAGCGTATATATTCGCTATCACTGGTTTTATTGGCATAATAGCTAATAGTTCAAAACTGAGAAAAATAAGGTAAGAAAAGAATGACTTTTTTCAAAGGAGATGATACTACCTTGAAAGATAATTTCATAACGCTCTTACATTTGATTACAAATCTTGAGATAGATGGTCGGTTTATTTTAGGGGTAGATGGGTTAAGCCGTTCTGGCAAAACAACACTTGTGAAAAAACTTAGTGAGGCTGTAAAAGAAAAGAATATCCCTTTCTATGTCTTTCATATTGATGACCACATTGTTGAACGTAAAAAGCGTTACAATACCGGCCATGAAGAATGGTATGAATATTATCATTTACAGTGGGACATTAATTGGTTACGGGATCATTTTTTCGATAAACTTAGATTTTCGAACGATCTTATTCTACCCTTTTATGATAACGAATCTGATACACAGAGTATTAAGAACATTAAACTTCCCAATACTTGTGTAATCTTAATAGAAGGTGTTTTTCTTCAACGTAAAGAGTGGAGAAGTTTCTATGATTCTGTAGTGTATTTGGACTGCCCGCGAGATAAGAGATTTCTTCGTGAAAATGAACATACACAACAAAACATTTCCAAGTTTCAAAATAGGTATTGGAAAGCAGAAGAATTTTATATAGATACAGAATTCCCTACAAAAATTGCTGATTTAGTTTTACAGGGATAATAGCACACAAAAATGCTCAGAGTTTTTATGCTCTGAGCATTTCTTTTTATAACAGTTTCCTCAGCTCTTCTGTCATTTGTTCTACTAATTCAGGTCTTCCATGAAATTGTGCTGGTGTATTTTGAAATAATTCGATTTTCCAATCATTAGAGTTATTTATAACCACAAGAGTGTGATGGGTGTTAACCTCTGGCTTTAAATCTGATTTTCCTGGAGGTATCATACCTGCGATAGCTCTTAAGATAGCAACATTTTCACCAATGAAACGTAAATCTTTTATTTTACTTACAAATTGAGCAGTAGGATGGTCCCTAAAAATGGGGCTTAAATGAGAAAAAATCTCTTTACGTCCAATCGACTGACTTCCATCAAATCCTATACTCTCTCCATGTTCAGTAAACAAGTTTGCCATACCTTCTGCATCACGATTGTTCCAAGCTTCAATAAGTTGTTCGTAAACTTTTTTGATATGTATTTCTTTACTTTCGTTCATTTCATCACCTCTATGTTCTTAGTTATTATATATATTCTAAATTATTGTTACATCAGCCTAAACACTTTTCAACTAAAGCAAAACTTCCATCAGTGGGAATTTTTTCATCCCCCACCTATCTTTCTCGTTTCTCTGTGAAACTTGAGGTGGGATAAACAAAAAACGCATGGATCAGTTCTCCATGCGTTTTTATATGTTATCTAGGAATCTCTGTACTACTTATTCACTGCATGCTTCATATCAGGGCTACAAGCATTAGACTGACATGATTTATTAATGGAGCACGCTGCACATTTCCCTTTTTTACTTCTCTTTACAAAGTTAATTAACGTATATGCTGCATATCCAAAAACGACAGCTCCAATTAAAATATTAACTACCATTATGCAAACATCTCCTTCTAGAATCCCATCATAGATCCAACTTGGTATACAATTAGTGTTAATACATACGCAACAATAAGCGGATAAACAACAGAGAAAATAGTCCACTTAACTGATCCTGTTTCACGGCGAATTACCGCAACTGTTGCTAAACATGGTACATATAATAAGATAAAGAACATAAATGCATATGCTGATAATGCTGTAAAATGAGCTCCGATTATGTTTCCTAATACATCTTCTTTCACAGAATAAATAATCGCCATTGCGGAAACAACAACTTCTTTTGCTAAAAATCCTGTTAATAATGCTGCAGCTGCTTGCCATGTTCCAAAGCCAAGCGGTGCTAGAATTGGAGCCAAGACGCCGCCAATCATCGCTAGGAAACTATCTCCCATCTTTACATCGAACCCAGATGGACCGGCATAGTTTAATAACCAAATGACAACAGAACCACCAAAGATAAATGTACCTGCTTTACGTACAAATCCTTTTCCTTTTTCCCATGTACTGCGCCATAACGTTTTTGCTTGCGGTACGCGATAAGGCGGAAGTTCAATTACAAAAATAGATTTTTCTTCTTTTAAAACCGTAACAGACATAATCTTTGTCACCAATAGCGCAAGTATTATACCAACGATATATAAAGAGAACACAACGATTGCTTGACTATGCGGGAAAAAGACCCCAGCAAATAATGCATATACAGGTAGACGTGCTGAACACGACATAAATGGCGTCACTAAAATCGTAAGCAACCTCTCTTTATCCTGTTCAATCGTTCTTGCGGCCATAATGCCTGGTACGTTACAACCAAAACCAATAATCATTGGAATAAATGCTTTTCCATTTAGTCCAAAAAACTCCATAATACGATCCATTACAACGGCAATACGCGCCATATATCCAGAGTCTTCCAATAATGAAATAAAGAAGAACAATACAAAAATTTGCGGAACGAATACTATAACTCCACCGACACCAGCAATCACGCCATCTGTAATAAGCGCTCGAATAAACTCAGATGCCCCCATATTCGTTAGAGCTGTCGTTACCCAATCTGTGAACGGACCACCGACAAATGCATCAAGTTGATCAGATAGAGGTGTCCCAATCCATGTAAATGTAACCTGAAAAATGAAATACATAATCCCTAAAAAGATCGGAAGCCCCCAGATTTTATGCGTAATTAATTTATCAATTCGTTCAGAAAAAGGAATGCTTCCTTCTTTCTCATGACGAATGACACTTGTTTTCAACTTTTCAATATACGCTGCACGTGCCCCGTATATATGCTGTTCTAGCGTTACGTCTAGTTCTGCTTCTAATGCAGAGCGAATCGCTACAATTTCGTTATATGCATGTAATTGACTCAATTCTTTTTCTACCACTTCGTTATTTCCTAAGAATTGAAGTGCAAGCCATCTTGGATGTTCATAATTTGCTTGTTGCAATTTATCCATAACTTGCTGAATTCCTGCATCTATCTTTTCACCATAAGAAAGAATAAATGGCTTCTGTTCTACGCGATCACTTTCGTGAAGAGAAGCTAACAATTCCTCACAGCCTTTTCCGCTCCTCGCAATAACCGGAATAACTGTTACACCGAGTATTTCAGCTAGTTTCTTTACATCAATGATAATTCCACGCTGCCTGGCAACATCTATCATGTTTAAACCAATTGAGAGCGGTTTACCAAATTCTAATAATTGCAAAGTTAAATGCATATTACGCTCGAATTGAGAAGCGTCTACAATGTTTAACATATGATGAAATTCGTCAGTTAATAGGAATTGTGTAACAACCCCTTCATCACGTGACACAGGGTTTAAATTATATACACCTGGTAAGTCTATTAAAGTTCCCTTCTTATCTTTTAACTTACCAATCTTTTTTTCTACAGTTACTCCGCTCCAGTTCCCTACATATTCATAAGAACCAGTAAGCGCATTAAATAATGATGTTTTCCCCGTATTTGGATTCCCTAGTAAAGCAACCTTATTCACGCTAATTCCACCTTTATCATTTTCGCATCACAATGGCGAATAGAGATTAATTGTCCGCGGCATTCTAATGTACATGGACCATTAAACATTGCCTTTTGTTTTATACAAAGTTCGCAACCCTCAGCAAATCCAAATGAAGCTAAACGACGTTTTAACAATTTATCAAGAGATTGTAAATCTTTCACACGTACTTTTTCATCTATATTCATATCAACTAAGTTCATAACTTCTCCCCCTTGGAAGATAACGATAATTATTATCAATATCAATCATATCATGACTTTTGGAAAAAAAACTATACAATATAATGTGAATTTATTACTATTTTTGTACAATTTCAGCGTTTTTATGTTACGAAACAAAGTTATGTATGATTCATTTGTCATTCTTATCCATTTTCGTTACAATAAAAATAACAATCTAAGAATCTCGTTGTCACAGGGGGAGCTTTGCTGCTGAGAGGGAACACATCGTTCCGACCCTTTGAACCTGTTAGTTAATGCTAACGCAGGAATTGTGCAAACGTATATACATAAATAGTTATTTGTAACTTGTATATTTCAATATCCCCCTATGCTAGTGATTCTTTTTTTGTAACTTGGATGTAGGGGGAGCTATAAATGCGCAACACAAATTTACAAGCGATGATAGAAGCAGCGATTCTCGCAGCACTTGCGTTAGTCATCGACATTTTGCCGCTATCTATTAAACTTCCAGGCGGCGGTTCTATCTCATTTGCTATGATTCCAATTTTTATTATCGCTTACCGCTGGGGATTTAAAGCGAGTTTCTTAAGTGGGCTCATTTGGGGATTACTACAAATTGTCGTAGGAGATGCATACATTTTAACGCCCGTACAAGCGTTTATTGAATACTTCATTGCATTTGCTTTTATCGGTTTTTCTGGATTATTTCATACACCCATCCAACAAGCACTTGCCAATAAACAAAGAACAAAAGCAATTACGTATATCATTATCGCTACATTTATTGGCAGCCTAGCTCGTTACTTCTGGCATTTTATTGCCGGTGTTATTTTCTTTGGACAATACGCACCAAAAGGACAATCTGCTGTTTTATATTCTTTCATCATAAATGGCAGCACAATGATTGGTTCTTTCGCATTATGTTCAATTTTACTTGTCATTTTATTTACAACAGCACCGCGCTTATTTACAAGCGTGAATATGAATTATACAAACAAAAAAAAGATTGCTTAAATAGCAATCTTTTTTTGTGCCTCAGTTTCCAATGTTACTTTCCTAATGTGAATCTATGTGTCTTACCATTTCAGGAGTTTGAAAATGGAGTGTGTCTATCTCTCTCGGCTGCTCTCGTTTATTTTTACCGTTATGCTTATGAATCCAAGATTTCATCTCATTCCATAAAACAACTCTACGCATATCATACCCTATGTGCTGCTTCTTTATATTCTCTTTATAGCTATCATTCCATTTGTGCCACACAACTTTATCATGTGAATCTATCCATACTTCTTGTCGATCAACTACAGTTTTACAGCCTTCATTATTAGCTAACATAATCGTATCATTCTCTAATAATAAAGATAGAGCCGCCGAGTGCCTCTCCATTCCCCTACTCCTTTCTTTTTTTAGTGCCTGCCTTTTTTCCCTAAAATGTGTGTGCCTTACACATATGTAGTGTATACAAAAAAATCAGTACAAACTATCGATTTACCTTACAAAAAACCTTACAATTTTGTAAGGTTAAAATCATAAATAATGATATATAAATATATAAAATTCAATTACATATAAATAATACGCGCGCTTTGATTGATAGTACTCTCTCATGAAGTGGCTTGTATAATTTAGAAGCAAAGTGTAGGAAATGCAATGATTATTAGTATCGTAAAAAATTCAAAGCATCTATACATACAATCGAGTGCATATCCTGATTGCTTTTACCCGTTTTTTCGTCTTGATAATCGATCTGGCAATTGAATATTTATTGCTAGTTTACGAATAAAACCAGCTACTAAACCAAGTCCAATAAAAATATAAAAAATAGTAAAGAGCTTTCCAAAGTCTGTTTTTGGACTAAAATCGCCATACCCAACTGTCGTTAATGTGACAACACTAAAATATAAAGCATCAATTACGCGCATTTTTTCTACCGTACTATAAAAAATAGTTCCTGTCATAAGAGTTCCAGCCGTTAATACAAATAACACTTGAAATTCTTTATCCTTCCACGCTCTAAAAAAAGCTTCTAACATTCTTTTTAAAGTAAATAAAAATGAAATCATATGACTCTCCTTTTCTATTCAGTTCATTTAATCAATGGAAAGTCTATCACTTTTCTGCGCATAAAAAAAGTAGCACTTCTCCTTTAAAGAAAATGCTACTTAAATAAGTAAATGACACATTTACTTTACCTTATTTAAATATCGATAGATAGTTGCTTCTGATGCTTTTAAATGTTTAGCAACTTCACTTACGCCGCCTTTCAGTAAAAATACCCCCTTATCATTAAGTTTTTTTATCACTTCCATTTTTTCATCGGGAGACATTCTCTCAGGCGACACTTCGTACTCAGATAAAACTCCTGTAATAAGTGATGAAAGCAGACTATCGAGATTTTCTTCTAAATTCTCGGAAAGATCTAGTTCAAGATTAGGGTGTGACTTCTCCGCATCTTCATTCATGCTAGTCTGACTCATAATCATACTATCTAACCAGTCTCTTGCTTTTATCATGTTACTAATATCAATATTCACACACAGCATTCCAATTATGCTATTGTGTTCATCTTTAATAAAATAGCTTGATGAACGAAACGTTTGATTATTTTTTGAGTTTCCTTTGTAATTGGAAATAAAATGTTTATCTATGTATTTTTTTTCTTGTAAAATCTTTAAAGCTAAGTCTGTTAAATGCCCACCAACTTTTCTTCCACTAAGATGTCCATTAACAACTTCAATGATAGATTCGTCTGGATTCGTAACATCATGCAAAACAACTTCGCAATTTTCTCCAATTACATCTGCAATGAAATGAACAAGAGGAATATACCGCTTTAACTTTTCTTTATTTTCCATTGATATCGCACCTTTTTTAGAAGATATGAAGAAAGTACACACTTTCGCATCAACATTTTTCTTTGCTTTCTTCTTTCATACTATCATACTACTACACAATGCCTCTCTAAAGATAAAGTGAAACTTCCATCAGCGGGGGTTTTCTTCATCCCCCGCCTATCTTCTTCGCTTCTCTCAATCTTGAGGTGGAGGTCTTACTGCCCGCGAATAGCGGGATAAGAGGCAGATTTTACCCAATTTTTCTCATTTTTTACTTTCTATATGTAAATTTATCAATAAAAAATTCTTATTGCAATGAGAATTTTTTTAATGTTTTAAAGAATTTTTAAAATATTTGTTGAATTAAGAAAAAGGAAGTATTAAAATAAAATCACGTTATAAGAAATTATTATAGTTATGATAAAAAATTATCACAGGAGGGGTTTTTGGATGAATGCGGTTATTTCTACTCAACATGCACCTGGTGCAATTGGTCCTTATTCACAAGCGATGAAAGCGGGGAATTTTATCTTTACTTCGGGGCAACTGCCGATTGACCCCAAAGACGGAGAAATGCCTGAAACAATTGAAAATCAGACAAAACAATCATTAGAGAATGTAAAAGCCATTCTAGAAGAAGCTGGAAGTAATCTAAGTAAAGTTGTTAAAACAACTGTGTTTTTAAAAGATATGAACCATTTTGCACAAATGAATGAAGTTTACCGTACTTACTTTACAGCAAATTGTCCCGCTCGAAGTGCCGTACAAGTAGCACGATTGCCAAAAGATGCACTTGTTGAAATTGAAGTTATTGCAACTTTATAAAGTTTTTAATGTTAACGCATACAGTTCAATGTAATGATGTCGCTTTATTATAAGGAAAAATTAAATATTAAAAATGATAAAATAAAATGTCGCTCCTTTATTATCAAACGATTTAAAGACTTAATCTTTATAGTGAGGGAGTGCTAAGTTTCGAATTCATTGAAAGCGCTATCTTTAAAAAATCAACCTCTGAGGGGGAAAAGGATGGATACTCCAAAAAAAAATAAGTGGTTTGCACTTGTCGTACTAATTTTAGGCGGAGGAACAATTTTTAAACTTCCGTTTTTAAAAGATGCTTTTTATATTCCCATGATGGAGTATTTTCACTTATCTCATACCCAAATAGGTGTAATCTTATCTATTTATGGGATTATCCAAGCATTCGGTTATATCGCATCGATGTATATAGTAGACAGGTTTTCTAAGAAAAAAATCATACCGTTTAGCTTAATTGGTGTTGGATTATCAGGATTATATTTAACAACATTTCCTGGTTATTATGGTGTTTTAACTGTTTGGATCATTTTCGCTTTATTTGCAGAAACTGCTTACTGGCCTGCTTTAATAAAAGCTGTAAGGTTATTAGGAGATAAAGACGAACAAGGTAGAGTGTTTGGATTCCTTGAAGCAGGAAGAGGAGTGGTTGATACTATTGTTGCTTTTTCTGCCCTTGCAATTTTTAGTTGGTTAGGATCAGGAGCAGCTGGCTTTAGAGGTGCAATTATCTTCCTTGCAGCAACAGCAATTGTTATTGGTATCATTTCTTATTTCTTAGTAGAAGACGACGTAATTAAAGATACAGATGAACAAGGTAACAAAATTAACAAAAATAAAGCTGCACTAGAAGGTGCTTTACAAGCATTAAAGATGCCTGAAGTATGGGCAGTATCATTCACTATATTCTCTGTGTATTCCGTTTATATTGGTTTAACATATTTTATTCCGTTTTTAAAAGAAATCTATGGTATGCCTGTTGCACTAGTAGGTGCTTATGGAATTATTAATCAATACGCTTTAAAAATGCTTGGAGGTCCGCTAGGAGGATTCTTAGCTGATAAAAAATTCAAATCTCCATCTAAATATTTAAGAGTTGCTTTTATAGCCGCAATTATTGGGATGACTATTTTTATCTTCTTACCTCATGAGACGATGAATGTATACGTTGGAATGATCTTTACACTAAGTTTTGGCACAATTATTTTTACTCAACGAGCGGTATTTTTTGCGCCTATTGATGAAGTGGGAATACCAAGAGAAATCAGTGGTTCATCTGTTTCTATTGCTTGCTTAATAGGATATGCACCTTCGATGTTTGCATTTTCTCTATACGGAAGCATGTTAGATAGAACACCAGGAATGGACGGTTATAAGCATGTATTTTTAACAATGATTGCTTTTTCCGTACTTGGCCTGATTATTAGCAGTTATTTAGTCCGAATTGTTAAGAAGAAAAATGAGTTAGTGAAAAACGAGACAAGTTCAATTTCAAATGAAGTATGAGATTTATAACCGAAAGATAAGAAAGGTGAGGATATTATGAAAATTGGATTAGAAACAGAAAGCTATCATTTATTTTTTCACAACAACCGAATGGATATTTTTGATTTTATAAGAAAAACAGCTGAACTCGGATTGGACGGGGTTCAGATCAATATTATTACAAATGAGGCAGACAAGAATTTACATCCAGAATGGGGTGTGCTTGGCGGAAACGACCCTGATCACTTGAAAAAGGTTCGAGAAGAAATTCAAAAATATGGTTTATATGCTGAAATTGATACAAGAGGTACAGATATAGAGCATTTGACAAAAGTGATAGACATTGCCAATCAAATTGGTGCAGATGTCATCCGGACTTACGTTTGTGTAGGGGAATATGATGCCGAAAAGATGGCTAAGGCTCCTGAAGAACTCAAACAAATCGTGCCATTGTTAAAACAATATCGAATTAAACTTGGAGTCGAAAACCACGAAGAAGAAACAACAGCTGAGGTAATTAAAATTATTAAAGAAGTAAACAGTCCTTGGGTTGGAGCACATTGTGATCTAGGAAATGGAATGATGGCATGGGAAGATCCAGTTGAAGCAGTAAGGAATTTAGCTCCGTATGCCTACACAACTCATTTTAAAGATCACATTGTCATTCATGACGGTGAAGACCATATAGTTTGCGGGGTTCCAGCAGGAACTGGAAATATCGATTTGGAAGAATGTTTTAAAATCCTTGTGAATGAATCAACACTAACGAGAATCAATGTAGAAATGTGTTTTCCATACGTAGCTCCATTTAAACGTCCAAAAGGAACTGGGGGAGTATATGAAGTCGGTGAAGGAGCATTCAAAGTAGAAAATCCTCCATATGACTTACATGTCATTCAGCCTGCAGATTACTATTATCCTCCTGAACATCTATTAGAAAAAATGCTTGAAGATCAAGAAAAAGGTGTTCAGCAATCTGTAGAATATGTACTAGCTTTAAGAGAAAAATATTGTAGACAAAAAAATTTCAATGAGATAACTAATTAATTTCCACCTATATATGTAGAAGTATCCACTATTTCTGCATAAATTCAAGATACAAAACTGCTATGAAATTAACAAAGGGATTGGCTAATTACCAATCTCTTTTTCATTTTATTTCTTCGATTTAAAATAAATTATTCCTCTCTCATTTTTGACTTTTTCACATCAATCCTTTACAGTCAAACTGTTCATAAGTTTTACAATGTAGGAGGATCAGCATGGAAATCCAAATAAAAGACACTTTAATCTCACAAGAACAGCTGCAAGAAAAAGTAAAAGAGCTTGCACTGCAAATCGAACGTGATTTTGAAGGAGAAGAAATTTTTGTTATTGCTGTACTAAAAGGTTCTTTCGTATTCGCAGCAGATTTAATTCGTCACATTAAAAACGATGTAACAATCGACTTTATCTCTGCATCTAGCTATGGAAACCAAACAACAACAACTGGAAAAGTAAAATTATTAAAAGATATCGATGTAAATATTACAGGTAAAAATGTAATTGTCGTAGAAGACATTATTGATTCTGGTTTAACACTTCATTTCTTAAAGGACCACTTCTTAATGCATAAACCAAAAGCGTTAAAATTCTGTACGCTTCTTGATAAACCAGAACGCCGTAAAGTTGATTTAACAGCTGAATATGTTGGCTTTGTCATTCCAGATGAATTCATCGTCGGCTATGGCATTGACTGCGCTGAAAAATATCGCAACTTACCATACATCGCTTCTGTTGCAACAGATAAATAATACGATATCAGCGTTTTTTACATATATCGGCCATTCGCCAATATACGACATGCATACGTAGTAAAAAAAAGCAGCTATGGCTCATACCAATAGCTGCTTTTCTACTACTTCTCACTTACAATCTTAAAATAAGAACGAACCGTTAAGAAGTAATAGCCAATATAAATCACACTATATACTCCAATGCTCATTAATAATGGAATTAAAATTTCAAATGGCAATAAGTTAGCCAACCCTTTTAGCGCAAATAAGCTATGCAAAATTCCAATGACTAATGGAATCGCAAAAATAAAGCGAATTTGTTTTGCGATTGCTTTCTTCATCTCTTGCTTCGTTACCCCAATTTTACGAAGAACAACATAGCGATCACGGTCTGCATTTGCTTCTGTTAATTGTTTAAAGTAAATGATAGAACCTGTTGCAAGTAAGAATACCAGTCCTAGGAAAGTACTGATGAACATCATCAGACCAGTTGCTTCGATTCCGCCTTTAAATCCTGTATAGAAATCTCTAAATGACGGTGCAGGTTCAGGCTCTCTCGGCATAATCTTTGTTAATTTTTCCGTTAATGCCTTACTATTCTTCTCATTTTTCACATTAATATTTTTAACAACTCTCGTTCCATTTACCTTTTTCGCTTGCCCGTATACGTCGTCTGGAACAACAACAACTAATTCTCCTAAGTTCGTAACATTACGACCTTCAACACCTTTAATTGTTAATGCCTTCGTTTCATTTCCAAGAGGAAATACCGCTTTATTTCCTGTATATACTGTACTAAATTCATGTCCTTCAATATACGTGCCATCCAATACGAAAGCTTCTCCAGCGGTTAACCTTACCGTATCCATTTTGTTCGCAATTGTATTAAAGGCGGATTGTGACACAAGTTGATATTGTTCTGTCATCATATAATGAGCATTCATACTTATATCAGCTTTTTCACCTTCAAATTTCCCTTTCACCGGCACCATTTCAATTTCGAACTGCTCTTTAATTGGATTATGCTTCTTCTCTTCCTCAAAGATTGCATTCACTTTCTGTTCTAAAGCCTCATCCTTTTTCTCATAAGAGAAGCTATACGGTGTATAATCTTTCGCTTGTGTGAATGTGTTGTAATACATCGTGACAGATGTACCAACGGCTGTTAATGTTACTGCACTTAAAATAGCAATGGTTGCAAGCGATTTTGCATTTCCTTTAATGCGGTATAACAACTGAGATGTCGTTACCATATTCATTCCATTATAAAAGGATGATTTATTATTTCTTGCGCGTTTTAAAACGACAACTGTAAAGAACTTAAATAATAAATACGTACCAATTACGGTTGCAAATAGAATATAAAATGCGATCATCATGAAGTCTGCGTATTTAATAGCTTTCGTAAACATAAGTGATAAGAAATATCCAGAACCAATTAAGAATATAGCGATAAATGCCATAATAATAGACCCTTTTGGCATTTGTTCTCCTTCACGCTCAGCGCGGAATAGCTCAATAAGCTTAAATCGATAAATTAAACGATACCCTTGCAGCGATGTATACAAAATAATAACAAAAAACACAACTGCCGTATTCGTAATCGCTGCTAACGGCACTTCAAAATGAACATGTAAATCGAGTCCCATTAAGCTTACTAGTAATTCCAGAAATAGCTTAGACAGTAAACTACCAATCACAATACCAATTACTAAGGACATTAATCCCATTAACATATTTTCATAAAACAGCATTCTCCCAATTTGGCGTTTCCGAATTCCTAGTAAAGAATATAACCCAACTTCTTTTTTTCGTTTACGTGTAAAGAAGCTATTGGAATAAATAATAAATACCGCTACGAAAATAATGAGCATTACACTAGAGACTTGGAATGCCCCGCTAATTTTCTTTGATCCTTCTGCCGCTTTTTCCATTTGTGTATTATATTGAAGTGCTGCAAAGGTAAAGTAAATGACGATACTAAAAATCATCGACATAAAATATAAAGCATAATCTTTAAAGTTTCGCTTTATATTGCGAAGGGCAATACTAGATAACGTCATCTACTATACCTCCAGAGATAATAGACATTACGTCTAGTACTTCTTGGAAAAATTGCTTCCGCGTTACTTCTCCTTTGTGCAGTTCTTTATATAACTCACCATCTTTAATGAAAATAACACGCTGACAATAACTTGCGGCAAATGCATCATGCGTGACCATTAAAATTGTCGATTGATCATATTCATTTAATGCTTTCATGCTCTCTAATAAGTCAGTTGCAGACTTAGAATCTAACGCACCTGTTGGCTCATCTCCAAAGATCATACTTGGATTTGTAACAATAGCACGAGAGGCTGCGCAGCGCTGCTTCTGTCCGCCAGATACTTGGTATGGATATTGATCTAAAATATGATCAATACCAAATTTTTTCGCGATTTCAAGAACACGGCGATCAATTTCACCTGCTTTTACTTTTGATAACGCAAGTGGAAGCGCAATATTTTCTTTCACTGTTAACGTATCTAATAAATTATAATCTTGGAAAATGAAGCCTAAGTTATCACGACGGAATAATGCTAGCTTATCATCATTCATTTTCACAATATCATTTCCATCAATTAAAATTTCACCGCTTGTTGCGTTATCAATTGTAGAAAGAACATTTAATAACGTTGTTTTACCCGATCCAGACGGCCCCATAATTCCAACGAACTCGCCTTCTTTCACTTGTAAGTTAATTCCTTTTAACGCTTCGTATTTATTTCCACCGGTGTCATATATTTTTTTAATATTATTTGCTTCTAGCACTGTTTTCATTACTATATCCCTCACTTTACCTTATCTCATCATTACTGTTGCCACGATCGAACCCCCTTACACAAACATGATTGTTATATAAGTCACAATATCTTCTATAAAAATTATATTAAAATGATTTTATTAAGTATTTTGTTACTATAACACCGCCACTAATGCCACACTATCTATTTCTCTTACATAAACATTACATTTATGTAAGATTAGAAAAAAGCCACTCTTCTCAATGGAAGAGTGGCTTTTTTCTTTTTGACCGTTTTCATAATATATAATAAATAGATTGCTGATATAAGGGCTGTATTATAAGCCTATCCTAAAAGAATTATTACACAATAATATTTTATCTATATATTAATATAAATATCTTCCCTTTGGAAAAGAACCTTCTTTTTATACTTTCATCTCTTTCTTATAAGCAAAATATGAATATAGCATTGTGATTACCACTCCAATCAAAACGACAGTCAGTACGATATATGATCTCCAATGAACAGGAGCAAAAATGCTTAAGCACATGATAATACCTAAAATAATAAATACTTTTCCACTAAAACGATGTGTTTTCCGCCATACTTCTTCGTTACTCAATGTCCATGGAGTTCGAATCCCAACGAAGAAATTCGGTTTACACTGGGGTAAATAGTTACCAATCACTAAAAATAAAATACCAACAATCAATTCTGAAATACGATTTATTGGTAAATCATAGCCCAAGCCAGTCGCAATGATATCCATGTTTCCAATAAACAATACAACGAGGATACTATACGTGATCATCGTAAAACCTTTCGAGAATTTTTTATAATTGTCTTTCTTGGGATCAATCTTTGGAACAACATTGAGTAATATATAAGTTCCAATCATAACCCCAACCATCGACAACATTCCATTTAGTTTAGAAGAATAGCCATCTGCGGTGCCGCCGCTCCAATGTGTAGCGATTGTATTAGGAAGGTGCGGCCAAGAGATAATCCAAGCAAATATTGTTATGCTAATAAGTATAATGGCAAAAATGTGTTTCTTCATTTCGTTTCTCCCCCTTTATTCGTAAACGTAAACACCCAAGTTAATAAATCTTGAAAAACAGTCGTGTTTAATGAATACACCACAAACTGTCCTCTTTTTTCATCTTGAATGAGCTCTGCGTTTTTGAGCGCATTTAAGTGATGGGATATACTCGGTTTAGTCATATTAAAATGCTCTGCAATTTCCCCCGCTGTCAAATCACCTTCTTTTAATAAGTCTAAAATTTTGCGCCTTGTCGGATCTGCTAACGCTTTAAATGCTTGGTTCAATGTTCTTCTTCCTTTCACTAATTAAATATTTAGATATTTATCTAAATATTTAATTCATTTTTCGAATCTGTCAATTTCATTCACACTGTATAATAGGTATGATTTTGACATAATGAAAACTGAGAAAACACATGTTACACTATACATACACAAAGTTAGAGGAGGATTTTCCATATGTACAAAATTTTAATTGTAGAAGACGATCCTAATATTTCATCTTTACTACAATCTCACATTCAAAAATACGGTTACGAAGCAATTGTTGCTGATAACTTTGATGATATTATGATTTCATTTAACAATGTGAAACCACACCTTGTTCTATTAGATGTAAATTTACCGAAATTCGATGGCTTCTACTGGTGTCGTCAAATTCGTCACGAATCCACTTGTCCAATTGTTTTCATTTCAGCTCGTGCTGGTGAAATGGAGCAAATTATGGCGATTGAAAGCGGTGCGGATGATTATATTACAAAGCCATTCCACTATGATGTAGTAATGGCAAAAATTAAAGGGCAATTACGCCGCATTTATGGTGACTATGCACCAAGTATGTCAGAACGTATTGTTGAAGTGGAAGGATTAAAACTATATCCTGAACGACCAGAGCTTCATTTTAGAAATGAGCAAGTATTACTAACAAAGAAAGAAGCAATTCTAGCAGAAATGCTCCTATCAAAATATCCTCGTACAGCAAACCGAGAAGATTTACTCTCTGCCCTTTGGGATGATGAAAGTTTTGTTGAAGAAAATACATTAAACGTAAATATTACGCGTCTTCGGAAAAAATTCACTGAACTTGGAATTGAAAATGCCATTGAAACAGTACGCGGCTTAGGCTATCGCTTTAACACAACTTGGAGTGAATAAATCATGAAGTTATTTTTACGTGATCATGTTGGTTTTTTACTTCTTTATATTGTAAACTTTGTCATCATCTTCGCTTTGTATGATGCCGTTGATGGATTTCAAAACAATAAATTTTATTTTATTGTGTTAAGTATGTATCTATTCATCTGCTTTCTTGCTTACCGCTACGTTCGGAATCGCAGGTTGTATAAAAGACTAAGTGAACCACCTGAAAAAATGGAAGATGCGTTCATCGAACGAGCAACTGCCCCTATGCCGCATAGCGTAAATGAACTTGTTCGTACACAATATCGTCTATTTCAGAAAGAATTGCAAACATATGAAGTCAAACAGCAAGAACATCAAATGTTTATTAATCAATGGGTTCATCAAATGAAAACACCCGTTTCTGTTATGCAGCTGATGGCGCTTGAAATGGAAGACGAACATCTCATTCCGAAGTTTAAAAAAGAGCTAGAGAGATTAAATCAAGGACTGGATATGGCATTATATATGGCACGGTTAACGAACTTCCATGAAGATTTCCACGTGGAAACCATTTCATTAAAAGATGCGGTAACGAAAAATATAAATAACTTAAAAGAACTGTTTATTAGAAGCGGTGTCTTTCCTGTTCTAGAAGTACATTCTGATTTAATGGTTACTTCTGATGCGAAATGGTTAAAATTCATTATTTATCAATTAATGACAAATGCCGTGCGCTATTCAGGAGAAAGAGGAAAAAAAGTATTCTTATCTGCTTCTCAAAGTGGAAAAGATATTGTTTTTGAAGTTCGGGATGAAGGTGTCGGAATTCCGGAAGAAGATATTCGCCGTGTGTTTGAACCGTTTTATACTGGAAAAAATGGACGAATATTTGGAGAGTCTACTGGTATGGGGTTATATATTGTTAGCAAAATTTGTTCTTATTTAGGTCATTCTATAAAATTAGAATCTGAAGTTGGAAAAGGTACAAGTATCAAAATTATTTTCCATAACGCTGTAATAAACAAAACAGAAGAGTATGAAGGGTAATTCTCTTTTTCCATTCATTCGTTCACTATATATGCCATATGAAACTGTAATGAAAGATAAGCATAGTTAGAAAGGTGATTTACATATGGACGAAGTACTACATATTAAAAATGTATCGAAAGTATATGAGGGAAAAGTCCCTCATACCGCTTTAAAAAATATTAATTTACACGTGGATAAAGGCGAATTTGTTGCCATTATGGGCCCGTCGGGGAGCGGCAAGTCAACTTTATTAAATGTCATTTCGACAATTGATTCTCCTACATCAGGAGAAGTATTTATTAATGGAAAACAGCCGCATACGTTTCGCAATGAAAAATTAGCTGTGTTTCGCCGGCAAGAGTTAGGATTTGTGTTTCAAAGCTTTAATTTATTAGATACGTTAACAATTGGTGAAAACATCATTCTGCCATTAACGTTAGATAATGTTCCACTTTCTGAAATGGATGAGAAGCTAGATACAATTTCAAACAAACTCGGAATCAATCACATTTTAAATAAACGAATTTTTGAAATTTCAGGAGGACAAGCACAGCGTACGGCAGTAGCCCGTGCTGTTATTCATCAGCCATCTTTATTGCTTGCTGATGAACCAACAGGAAACTTAGATTCTAAAGCAGCTATCGATGTAATGGAGTTATTTACGAAGTTAAATAAAGAGGAACGGGCTACTATTTTAATGGTGACACATGACCCATTTGCAGCTAGTTATTGCAGTCGCGTTATTTTTATTAAAGATGGTGAGCTTTACAATGAACTGCATCGCGGCCTCCACCGTGAAAAGTTCTATCAAGAAATATTAGATGTATTAGCTTTACTAGGAGGAAGACGTGGATGAAGTTTTGGCAATTTGCTTTAAAAAATGTCGTCCGTAATTCAAGAGCTTATTTTGCTTATTTTTTAAGTAGTTCTTTTTCCATTACGGTCTTCTTTTCATTTGCTGTGTACCGATATCATCCACGCCTGCAAAATATACAAGACTACAAAGATACCGGGCCTCTTATGAATTTAGTTGGCTTTACCCAAGTTGTAATTGTACTGTTTTCTTTTTTCTTTTTGTTGTACTCCATCGGAGCGTTTTTAAAAGTACGTAATAAGCAGTTTGGTGTTTTAACGATTTTAGGTATTTCAAACAAACAACTGAAACGACTTATTTTCTTAGAAAACATGCTGATCGGATTGCTTTCTATTTTTGTAGGCATTCAAGTTGGCCTTGTGTTTTCTAACTTTTTCTTATTAATCACCTCAAAGATCTCAGGTGTTAACGGCCTTTATTTATATTGGCCATCAGAAGCAATTTGGACAACTGTAACAACATTTCTCATCCTTTTTATTATTGTATCAGTCTTTACACCTGCTTTAATTCGAACACGGAAAGTAACTCGTCTTCTAAAAGGAGGAATTCGTACAAAGAAGGAAAAACTGCCTTCCATTGTCATTTCAATTTTTAGTTTACTGTGTTTACTTTCAGGTTATATTTTTGCGGCTTATCCACAAAGTTATATAACAGAAGAAAGCTTAACAAATGGAGTTGGTGTACTCATTATCTTAGCCATTATTCCTCTTGTTATAGTTGGGACATACTTTCTATTCTCACAAGCTAGCTTCCTGTTCATTTGGATATTAAAAAAGCGACGACGCTTTTATATGAAAAAAACAAATATGCTTTGGATATCCGATTTGGCATCACGAGTTCGTGTCAATATTAATATGCTTTTCATTGTAACAGTGTTATCTGCAGTTGCTTTTACCACTATTACAACATTATACGCTCTTAATAAACACACAAAGACTTCTATAACTGAATCATTTCCTTTTCCATTTACTTACGCATCTTACGAAGGGAATCCATTTGAAACGAAGCATATTACAACACTAGAAAATGAATTAATGACAGACAAATTTACATATCAAAAGCATAAATCAGTTGTATATAAAGATATGGCAGCTAACGAAGATATTTGGATTATGAAACAAAGCGACTATAATATTCTTGCTAAATTTCTAAATCGTTCTCAAATTCAACTAGCTAACAACGAAACATATGTTATTCCAAAATATTCGCCTGTAACATTAGAATTGTTAACAAATCCTTTTCTTAAGCAAGAAAATATTACGTTACAATCTAATAAAAAACAATTTCGTATAAAAGAAATAGCAAACAAGCCAATTATACCGCAACATGCTTGGGTATATCTTATCGTACTGTCGGATGAGGCTGTAAACAACGAAATTCCACACCTCGAACCAATTACACTTTATAATTTCCAAGTGGATAATTGGGAAAATACGCTTCCGCTTACAAAGCGCATATTGCATATGACCGATGCCGATGCACATAGTTTACTTCCAAATCCAGATCAGCAAACGAAGCATGACCAGAAAAGTTTCTTTCATATTTATACTGCCAGCGATGAATTATATGCAGAAAAGCGATGGAATGTTGCTTACCTCTTCACTGGTACATTTCTTGGAATTATTTTCTTTATCGGAGCAGGAAGCGTTCTGTACTTCCGTATGTATACTGATTTAACGAGAGAAGCAGAAAAATATAAGACGATTACAAAAATCGGATTAACAAAGTCTGAAATGATATGTTCGGCAACAATTCAATTAGCAATACTATTTTTCGTTCCTTATATTATTGCTTCTATTCATACAATATTTGCAATTAAATTTATACAAAGTACACTCTCTTTCTCTTTAACAAAAGAAGCTATGTTAGTATTAAGCCTCTTTGGAATAGTCGAAGTCATTTCCTTTTTCCTAATTCGCTCATTTTACATTCAAAAGTTATCACAACATATTAAACTGTGAATAAAATAGCCTTGTGCAGAGCACAAGGCTATTTTCAATAGTTTTTAACTTATTAGCAGCCAAAACCACCATAACCGCCGTAGCCAAAGCCGCCATAGCCACCGCCGTAGCCAAAGCCGCCGCCGCCACAGAAGCAAGCAGCACCAATGATGATTAATAAAATAAACAATACGATTACAAGCGCAAAGCCACTGCCGTGATGACGAAACCCATGCCCATGTCCATGATCACAACTTTCACTCATTACTCTATTCCTCCTTTAATAAAAATCCTTTTCATTTGTGGGATCCTTTCAAGTGGATTCCATTTATCCTATGTTCCGAATGGGAATAAGAGCTTGTTCTTTTCAAAATCAGGCTTGTTTCCAAACGAGATTGATTTTCTAATCTATCCTGCATAAAGTGAAACTTCCATCAGTGCTTTTTTCATCCCCCACCTATCTATCTTACCCACTTTTAAGGCGAGGGGCTTACTTGCCCGTTCATGCGGGATAAAATGCAAAAAAGCTAATCATCTACTTATATCCTGTAAATGATTAGCTTTTACTCTTTTAAAAGGTAATATATTTATTCTTTTTTTAATTGTTTCAACAGCTCTTTAATTTCCGCTAATTCGCTTTCTATATTGTGTAAGCGGCTTTGCATATTATCAATCTCTTGCTCTGCTTTATAATTAATCGCAAAGTCAATAACAGATTCATGTTTGTCACGTGCAGCTTGACGGTTTTGGCTCATCATAATAACGGGTGCTTGAAATGCCGCTATAAAAGATAAACATAAGTTCAATAAAATAAACGGCGGGGCATCAAAGTGTGCTCCTTTTGTGATAGGCAGGCCATTCCAAATAATCCATCCAGCAAGAAAACATGCAAACCAGATGATGAATCGCCAGCTACCGCCAAACTGTGCAATTTTATCAGCTATTCGGTCTGCCCACTTTGTTCGTTGTGTGTATTCACTATCAAGCTGGTGAAGTATTTCTGACTCGTAGCGATCTACAAGTCGGTCAATACGTGTTAAGCTTTCTTGGTTTAAGTCAATATCAAAACCTTGGATTTTCGTAGTTTCTTGTTTTTGTCCTTTAATTTGCTTCCAGATTTTTTGTACCATTGTACAAACCTCCTCTCTTATAGAGGAAGCCATTTTTCCAAAGTTTATATGAAGCGGTAACTATTTTTACACAGTAACCCGCTTCGGATATTCAGTTGTATGACTTCCTCAGACGTCGGGGCCATGTCCGACTCTCCTATACTCGGATTACTCATAAAACAGTTCCACCTCACTTTTTTCTCAAAATCCTTTATCATTATATGCTAGTGTATTCCTTATGACTATGCGATTGTTGAGAAAATACACTTTATTATCTTACATTTTTATATAAAAAATTTATGTGACTAGTATTTCATTATCATAGCCCAAATCATAAGTGGCTTATATACTTCAATCTTGCTTTGTATGAGTACCCTTATCATTTAATAACTGAAACATACATTGATGATAATCTGTTATTAATGTACTTAACTTCTCTATGTGCTTATCTTTTAGATGTCTTCCTAACTTCCAAGGTACTTTTTCTTTATATTTTGGGTCTTCCGTAGAATCAGCTTGCTGTAGTTCTTTAAACTGCATACTATCTTTGTTCATTATTAAAATTCTCCCTTATTATAAATTTCAAATGAACAAATTCTAATATTACTGTATCCAAAACAGCTCAATTCACACCTTTTATAATATTTTTTGATAGGATACTTATAGGATTTTTCTCTTTTACTAAGATACTCCCATTTAAAAAATCAAATCCCTTTTGAATATCATATGCATATATGTTTTACATAGTTATCGAAAGTAAATGAAAAGGCTCACCCCTTACGTACGAAGGAGAGCCTTTTTCTCTTTGAAAATCTTCATATCCGCTGTGCAAACAACTTTCCTTCTCGTAAAATATGACGCTTCAGTTCGCTATTAGACAATGTATTCAAATGAACTGCATCCACTTTACCTGTCCCGTCCAGCTCCTCCATCAATTGAAACCAAAGCCATTGAAACTCACCTACTGAAATATGTGTTGTCTCAATTGCAATATCATAATCTGAAGAAGATGTTGCTTCTTTTCTTGCATGAGATCCGAAGATGTACGCCACTTTCACAAACGGTGTGTTTAATAAACGAGTTTGTATATAGCGCAGCTCCTTTTCATGCTTTTGCATATGTTCACCTCTCACATACAATACATTGTTTCGTTATCTCTTCTAGTCTTGCCCGGTTTATGTCATAACCAAACCCTGCTTGCTGCGGAATAACAATTTTTCCATTTTTCAGCGTTACTTCCGGTGAAATAATATCTTGCTTCCAATGCCTGTTTGAAGCTGAAATATCGCCTGGAATTGTAAAGTTTGGAAGAGATGCTAACGCAATATTTTGTGCACGTGAAATTCCCATTTCTACCATGCCCCCGCACCAAACTGGAATACCATGCTGCTGACAATAATCATGAATGCGAATGGACTCTGTTAATCCGCCAACTCGTCCAGGTTTTATGTTAATAATACGGCAGCTTTCAAGTGTAATCGCTACCCTTGCGTCTTCTAAGCAATGAATGCTTTCATCTAAACAAATCGGTGTTTCCATTTGCTTTTGCAAACGGGCATGATCAAGAAAATCGTTATCTGCTAGCGGCTGTTCGATCATCATTAAATCAAACTCATCCAATCGCCGCAATTGCTTCATATCATCTAATGTATACGCAGAATTCGCATCTACCATTAATGGAATAGTAGGAAACGCTCTTCGTATTTCATGAAGCAACGCATAATCATTATCTGGTTTGATTTTCACTTTAAAACGTTTATAGCCTTCTTCTCCATACGTTTCAATACGTTTTAACATGTTTGGAACTGTATCAAGGCCAATGACAACCCCAACTTCAATTTCTCGTTTTACACCGCCAAGCAGCGCAGCAAGCGATTGATTCTCACGCTTTGCATACAAATCCCATAATGCGCCTTCTATGCCTGCTTTCGCCATATTATTACGTTTTATATGCTGAAAAAGAGATACGACATCAGCAGGGTGTGACAGCTGCTGTTCAAATAACACTGGCAACAAAAAATCTTGCAGCATATGAAATGCTGTTACAACTGTTTCTTCTGTATACCATGGCTCAGAAAAAGCAACCACTTCTCCCCATCCGCTTCGTCCTTCTTCATCTATTAATTCAATTACAATACTTTCACGCTTTTCATACGTCCCGTAACTTGCAGCAAATGGAATAACGAGCGGCATTTCTGTTAGGTAAAGTATTGCTTTTGTAATACGCATTTACATTTCCTCCACCAGCTGCCGCAGTTCACGGCGCAATAATTTTTTTGAAGCATTGCGCGGCAACTCAGAAAGAAAATAAATCGCTTTTGGCACTTTATACCGCGCTAGTTTATCTTCACAAAAAGCGAGTAGCTCTTCCGCTGTTACCTCTTCTGATTTCACAACGAATGCGACAGGAACTTGTCCCCATCTTTCATCATTTGCTCCAACTACTCCCGCTTCCGAAACAGCCGGATGTACAAGCAAGACTTCCTCAATTTGCGCTGGATATATGTTCTCTCCGCCTGAAATAATTAAATCACTACGGCGATCTAACACATAAAGAAAGCCATCTTCATCTAAATAGCCAATATCTCCAGTATGCAGCCAGCCGTCTTGAATACTCTCTCTCGTCGCCTCTTCACGCTTAAAATAACCACCCGTTACATTTGGCCCCTTCACAACAATTTCCCCGGCAGTTCCTACCCCAGCTTCTCTTCCATCTTGTTCAATGCGAAGCTGACATGGAAACAATGTTTTTCCGGCCGAACCAACTTTCGTTAGCATATAATCAGCAGCCAATGTGCAAATTTGCGAAGATGTTTCTGTCATACCGTACGTCTGATACACTGGAATTCCTTTTGCAACGCACGTTTCTAACAACGGCCTTGGAGCTGGTCCTCCGCCAAGTAATACGCAGCGAAGAGACGTTGGATAAGTATCTTCTTGCAACCTTTCTAATAAATCCGTCAGCATTTTAGATACGACCGAAATCATCGTTACGCCTCTCGTTTGCAGCGCTTCATGAATAAAATCCGGATCATACTTCGGAACAAGTAACACCCTCATACCGTACATAATATTCTTCATTAAAAGTGATAACCCGCCTACATGGAAACACGGCAAACACGCTAACCAGCAATCATCCTCACGAAGTCCTAAATTCAAAGAAGAACCAACTGCACTCCACCAATGATTCCCGTACGTAAGCATAACGCCCTTTGGCTTTCCTGTTGTACCTGACGTATAAATAACTGTCATTGTATCTTCTAAAACAAACTCATTCTGCACAGTTACTTTTTGTTTTGGCAATGCCGTAAGTTCTGTAAACAAGTATACCGGTACTCGCTCTGCCTCGAAATCTTCATCCGTAAGCAAACAAGAAACTTCCGCATCCTTCATTTGCCAAAGTAGCTCTTCTCTTGAAAGACGTGTATTCAGCAATACGGCTACTGCACCCATATAAGAAAGGGCATGAATCGTTATTACCATCTCCATACTATTTTTCATCAGAACAGCCACTTTTGTACCTTTTTGCACTTGTAAATAAGCAAGATGCTCACAAAGTGAAAGAACTTCTTCATGAAGCTGCAAAAACGTATGTGTACTTTCTTTCGTTTCAATCGCGGTACGCTCCGGTGTTAAAAAAGCTCTTTGCATAAGCCAATTTGGCATTCTCTTCATATCATATTCTCCCTTCACAGAATAGAAGACTAACATAACTTCTTTTACTTCTGACCTATTTCTTTACTTGTAACTAGTGTTGCTTTATTTCCATCTTATCTATCTCTTGCTTTTATATCAAATAGGAACTCTTTGTCTGTTTCATATGCTGCAACAAATTATTCTGTATTATTTTCTTGAATAGCAAACGATTGCTCAGTACATAAAGAGAAACTTCCATCTGAATCTTGAGTTGGAAGTCTTACTGACAGTTAATGTGGGATACATGTAAAAAAATGTCGAAAAAAGAAAAAAATTCAGTTTTTTTGTTGTTATTTTTTAATTTTACTGTTATTATAAATAATAATCATATAGATGTTGGGAATGTTGCTCCTATAATAGACTGAATTTTCAAACTCCAATACCAACATTGTGTGATTGTAAGCTCCCCTCCCCTTTTTATTTTATGCCCGACAAAAAGAACCTTTTTAAGGTTCTTTTTGTATATATTAGATTAAAAAATCACCATTTAAATTTAACTATAAAAATATACAAATTATATATACAACCCTATTTTTGATAAGTAAAATAGATTTAAAATGCAAGAAATGATTCTTGTAAAAAAAAGGAGGCCTCATATGTTACAAAAATCAATAAAAGTATTTGCAACTTCTGCTATCTTAACAACTACATTATTTGCTCCTATCATGACAAATCATGTCGTTGTTCATGCTGAAACAGCTGCTACGCAAACCGCAACTCAATATGAACAGAGAGAATTTGATCTTCCAGGTACAGGAAGTTATTGGGATGAAGCAAAAAGAGAAAGAAGAGCACAGCAAAAAACATTTACTCCAACCGGGATCTATGTAAAACCGAATGAACAAGTTACAATTGAAGTATCAGGATCACAACCAATTAGAGCTATTATTGGTACACATCAATACGATAAAGAATGGGGTAAAGAAATGGATCTTTCTCCCGGCTCTAATACCATTTCCTCTCCAAATGGTGGTTTATTAGGATTGGATAACTATCAAAATACAGGAACAATTCACGTGAAAGTGGCACAAGGTGGAAGTCCTATTCCATTTTTTGAATTAGGGAAGCATACGAAAGAAGACTGGATTGCGATGATGAATGCATACCCAGATGCGCATGCCGTCCAACTAAAATCAGAGAAAGCAGTACTTACTGTTACTCAAGATAGTGCTAGAAAATATATCGTAGATCAAGACCCTGTTCCCCTACTAGAGAAATATGATGAAATGATTCGAGCACAAGATAAGATATCAGGGTTATCTGAAACAGACCCTAACCCTTTACATCAACCAACTCATCGCCTTTGGGCTTTTGTAGAAAACCCAAACAAACCAGATTGGGGCATGTATGCAAGTTTGGATGGAGCCGTGTTTACTACTGCTGGTAACGCAATCGAAAGTGCTTTGAATGTAAATAAGTTTGGATGGGGACAAATGCATGAAGCAGGACACGCAAGACAACAATACCCATGGACGTGGAATAATGATTTGAGAGGAATGACTGAAGTTACAGTTAACTTATATTCTTTAGCTGCACAAAAGCAATTATTCCCGAATCAACCAACACGTTTAGAAACAGAAGGGGATTATGATAGAGCCTTTCAATACTTAAAACAAACAGATAAAGACTATAAAAATATTGATGACTTGTTTGTAAAACTTGTTATGCTTTGGCAACTTCATCTAGCATACGGTGATGATTTTTATCCAAATCTTCACAAGCTATATCGAGAGTTACCAAATGATCAACTTCCACAAACTGATGAAGAGAAAATACAAGCATTTATTTACAATACATCCAAAGTAGCAAAACAAAATTTACTTCCATTCTTTGACAAGTGGGGATTAAAAGCTTCACAAGAAACAAGACAAAAAATTGAAGATTTGCATTATCCGACTTTGACTGCTCCTATTTGGGAAGCAACTGATTCTAAACCTGTTCCGTTAAACACATTACCTAAAGAAAACATGAAAGTAGTTGCAAGTAGTGAAGAATCAGGGCCTGAACCTGCAACGAATGCAATTGATGGGAATCCATATACAAGATGGCATAGTAAATGGAGCGAACAAAACCAATACCCATTTAATTTAACGATTGACCTTGGCGATACTCATACCATTACACAGCTCGCATATCTTCCGAGACAAGATGACTGTCCAAATGGTCGTATTTTAAACTACAACATTTACACAAGTACAGATGGTGTTAATTATCAAAAAGCAGCTTCTGGAACATGGGAAAATAGCACGAAACAACAATTCGCAACATTTGATCCCGTATCTGCTAAATATGTGAAATTAGAGGTGTTAAATGGAATGAACGGATATGCCTCAGCCGCGGAAGTAGATATTTTAGGAAATTAATCTATCTCAAAAACGAAAAAGACGTTATCCTGTCTATAGAATTATAGAAAAGGATAACGTTTTTTCATCTCTCCACCTATCTCTTTATCAGTTCGATTTGCGTACACGTTTTCATTTTAATAATCTATTTTATCGGTATCCATACCTCTTCTTTTGCATTTACATCATCCGGACGATAATGATCATCCATAACTTCAAAATGTTCCCTTACGTCTAAACTATAATTGGAATTCGGTAACCATTCTTGAAAAATATACTGGAAAGTGCTCATATCAGATGCCGTTCCTTGATGGATAAAAACAGCATATAAGCCGCCTGTTAAGGTATGCGTGGATAATTCCGAAGAAGTCCCCATTTCAAAATCTTCAACTTCAACAGCAGCCCACTTTTCATAAGCATAGTTTATATCATTCATATTTAAAGGTGTATGTAACACCTTTATAGAAAGGAAACAAGAGTTACTTCTATGAGGAATACGATTTCTTAATGGCATAAATGTTTTCCATATTTCTCTTGTGACTTCGGGATCTGTGGCAAAAGTTGTTTCTCTCTTAATCCCAACAATTTTTTTTGCTGGAATGCTTACTATTTTAGGTTCCATTCTTTTATTTCCTCTCCTTATTAACATTCAACATGAATCACTTCAGTTTAAATCCAATATTCTATATATGATATTCATAAAGCAGTTTTATATTTTTGCAATTAAAACGAATACTGGTACTCAACCACTGTAATTCCCATATAAATAATTGAAATACACTATGTATAGAGGTGAGATTATGAATTCTTCTTCGTTTTACTCTATTGTGATCATAGTTGCTGCGTTGGTCTTATGGCGTAGAACTAGGGCAATGTATCGTCCTATTAAAGGAAACGGAACCCGTCTTCTCTTACCCATATTATTTCTACTATTACCTAGTGTTTTCATAATCCTGAATCCAAATGTACATGCCGCTGTCTGGGAATGGATTTGTGCAGCTATCTTTGGGTTCCTTTTGTCAATTCCACTTATTTGGACCACTAACTACGAACTCCGATCCGATCAGCATATTTATGCTGTAAGAAACAAGAGCTTTGCCATTACCTTTCTCATCGTATTTATTATTCGATTTTTACTTCGTGATTATTTCAAATGGCTAGGTCCAGAGACAGAAGCAGCACTATTTATAACTGTAGCGCTGGGATATATCTTACCTTGGAGGATTATTTCTTTCATCAAATTTCGTCAACTATACAAAAGTCGAATCCGAACTAACGACAACATTGACTTCCGATAACATTGATTATGTGAATGGAAAGTTCCTTCAGTTCTTCTGAAGGAACTTTTAAAGTTCTTGTGATACATTGGTTTTATGTTAACAAAAGGTGCTTTCATGTATAGAAAACACCTTTCCAGTCTACAACTATTTTTTAACAGAATACTAGAACCATCTTCTCTACTTTACATTTACTTGAACGGAATCGAGAGAATATCTCGAATAGCCTCCACCGCTTCATCCACATTCTGCACTTTTATAGTGAGCCTACGTTCCTCTGGATAGTGTTTCGCCGTATGTTCATAAAGAGGATCATAGTAATGTTCAAGCAACAATTGCACCGCTGAATCAAAATTACCTGATTGTAAATCATTGTTAATCTTTGTTGCGACAGGTGTGTGAATACGTCTTTTAATTTTTCGGAAAGCCTCAATGCATTCCTCTTGATGCTCCCAAGGGCAATAATCTTCCAAAATATGTCGGACTCGTTCTTCTACAGGCATATCAATAAATAATTGTATTCCCTGTTCTTTTCTCTCAAAAATACAATCGGGGATCATTACTTTCCCGACTCGCTTGCTCTCCGCTTCAACTAACATATATGGTGCTTGCTGTAAATGAAGGGCCTCTTGAACAAGAAGAGATTCGAACGTTTTCTGATTGTGCGGTTCAAGTCCAATCTGTCCGAAGATGGAACCTCTATGGTTAGCCATCCCCTCCAAATCAAGAATAGGGTATCCTTCCTTTCTCAGACGTCTTAGAATAGTAGTCTTTCCTGACCCCGTATAACCGTTCAAAACATAAGTTTCCTGCTTGGGCTCCAGATGATCAAGAGTTTCAACAACCCACTTGCGATAAGCGCGGATGCCTCCCTGTAGACGATAAACATGAATTCCCATTAAATCTAAAACGGTAGCCGTCGTCCCGCTGCGCATGCCCCCACGCCAGCAAAATACAGCCTTTTGTCCATCAATTTGGCCAAACTCCTTAACGAAAGCCGGCAACTTCGCCGAAACAACTTCAAGACCGCGTTCTTTAGCCGCTTGAAAACTGACTTGTTTGTAAATCGTTCCAATTTCAGCTCTTTCCTCATCATTAAACAGTGGAATATTTAAACTGCCAGGGATTGTAGCATCCTTATATTCCGAAGGTGACCGAACATCGATCAGCACAAGCTCCTTTTTATCATGCAAAGCCAATAACTCATCAATAGTGATATCTTGGAACACTGATCTTTCCGCCTTTCTACAATATAGATTGCTTATATAACAACAATTTGACCTGGATGATCTTCTGTTACTTCACCAATTATGCAAGCTTCCACGCCAGCCTTCCGCAGATCCGCCAGAAGTAATTCCGCCTCTTCGCCAGTCACAGACATCAAAAGTCCGCCAGATGTAACCGCATCACACAAAATCCATTGGTCTATTTGATCCATCGTCTCCGGAAAATTTACGGCTCCTTGCAAATGAACAAAATTATTTTTCGTTCCTCCAGGAATCACACCCGCTTCTGCAAGCTCTCTTACTCGAGGCAAGATTGGTACTTGATCTTTCACAATGCGCAGTCCCATACCACTACCTTTAGCCATTTCCGATGCATGTCCAAGCAAACCGAATCCAGTAACATCAGTACAAGCGTGTACATTGTAAGACTCCATTGTTTCCGCCGCCGTTTTATTCAGCGTTGTCATTACCTGCGTAACATGGGAAATTTCTTCATCATTCAGCAAATTACGCTTAATGGAAGACGTCAAAATACCGACACCGATTGGTTTTGTCAAAATCAGTTTGTCCCCGTGCTTCGCCCCCGCATTCGTCCGTACTTTGTTCGGATGAACGATTCCAGTTACAGCAAGCCCAAATTTCGGCTCCTTATCATCGATTGAATGACCGCCGACAAGCGTCGCTCCTGCTTCTCTAAGCTTATCACCAGCACCGCGTAAAATATCCGCCAAAATCTGCTTATCCAATGTCGTAATAGGAAAAGCAACAATATTAAGCGCAGTCAGCGGCTTACCGCCCATCGCATATATATCACTAATGGCATTAGCTGCCGCCACCTGTCCGAACGAATACGGATCATCCACGATTGGCGTAAAGAAATCAACAGTTTGTACAATCGCCAAATCATCATTAAGGCGGTATACCCCCGCATCATCACTTGTATCAAGCCCCACAAGCAAATCAGGATTTGGCATTGCTGGAGGAAGTGTACGAATCACCTGCGCTAAATCTGCTGGACCAATTTTACAGCCACAGCCTCCCTTAGATGATAGTGAAGTAAGTTTAACTACATTAGATTTTGTCATGAAAGACCAACCCTTCTCCTTAAGGTTTATATATACTCATTATAGAACACGGTGCTGTAAATAGATAATTATTGATATACAAGCATGAACAGTTCACTTTATGTTATGGTCTGAGGATTCGCTTGCACTCCTACTAGAAATTACTTTCTTAGGGCTTCTCCATTGTTATCTATCAGTTACTAGTTGGCTTGGCTCTTACCTATCACCAGTAAGCAGTATCCAGCTTAACTGAGCATGCAACAAAAAGAAGCAAATTATCAACTACATAGTAGATAATTTGCTTCTTTTTCTCTTTAAATGGACTTTTTTAGTGCCATTAGATTTATAGGATTCTTTTGTTATTTCCCCTTTATTAACGTGGGAAATATAGTTTCATAGATGAACTGAAAGTAGAGCAAAAGGAGCGTTTTTTAGTATTCAATATTGAATTAACTCTTTTTCTTTTTGAAAAAAATAAAATATCCGAACAATGATGATATTAAAGCCAATCCAGCACCAAATACACGTAAACGTCAAGTAACTTCAAAATATACAATAAAGATTGATTTTAGAGTTGCTTGACGTTTACCTTCATACTGTTTCCAAGTCTTATAATCACCATTGTTTGCTGATACAGTATGTTCAGTCATGAGAGGATACAAAGTAAAGGCAACTGTAATAGGTATAATCAACAATACTTTTAATATCATGTTCCATACGTTTTTACGTTGTTTCAACTTTTACACCTCTAATTCCTACCCCTTATTATTTAACTTACTCAGGTTCTCTTTCTATTAATAATTCGTCTTCTTCATATCTAGGGTCTGTTCTTATTTCACCTTTACCTTTTTCTACCTCAACAACGTGAATCTTATCATCTTTACGTGCTTTATCGTATACATCTTGACTCACCCATACACTTTCAAGTCTACCATCTACGTATAGGTATAATGTAGGGTGTACAGAAAAGAAATTTTTCTTTTTAATTGCCTTGTCTATAATAGGTGCTTCATAAACAAAACCGTTTTCAATCAGTTTATCGTTTTGATACCCCTCTAGCATAGATATGCCAATAAAGAGTGCAACGATAATACCAGTGATAGTCCAAGCCTTCTTTTTCTTCTTTTTCTTTTCTGCAAATAGTTCATCTAATCTATCACGTATCGTATCGAGGTCTTTAAGTTCCTCCTCTTCATAATCGTCTGGGTCAACGTAATAAACTCTACTACCATCTTTACTGTCTAGTATAATGATGTCACTATCATCGTCTTCATCATCGTCTTCATCAATTTCTTCTATGTCTTCAGTTTCTTTTAAGTCATCAATTTCTTTTTCTAACTCTATTTTCTTCTTTTCGCTCATAATAATGCCCCTTTTATTTGTCTCCAATTATAACTACCCCTACTAAGATGAGAATGGCAATACTTATAATCAAAAGAGTTGTCTTCTTACTAAAGGTTGTCTTAGAGCCTTCTAATATTGCCCATATAATAACAGGAAAGATAAGAATACCAATAAGGATTTCAACTAACTTGTTACTGTTCTTCCCTTTTGGTTTATCCTCTTGTATACTGGGTTCTACCTTATTTTGTGATTTTCTTAAGTTTAGAGGTTTCTTCTTTTTCTTACGTCTATGACTCACTTTTCATACCCCTCAGTTTGAATCGTAACTTTCGAATAGAGTAGTCTTTCCTTTGTACTCTATAACCTCAATGTGAGAACCAATGTCTAAACGTTTATAAAGTTTCTTACTTACGCTACCTGTGTGAGTTTCACCATCTACTCTGTACTCTATTTCATAAGTCTTAAACCCTTTAGACATATACTCTTTCTTGTCTACGACTTCTGCTATACTCGACTTACCATGTTGTCTGATTTGTATCTCGTTGTACGTTCCTATACCTATGATTAGGAACGTACATACTAGAAACACTACAATACAAATAGTTTTAAACCGTTTATTTTTCAACACAATACCCCTTTACTTAAAACAATTGACTAAAGTAACTTTGAACTGAGTTTGCACCTTGAATGATAGCCGTTATAATAGCATATATCCAACCATTTAATAAACAGATACTTAATCCGATTAATAAAAACTCAATTTTAACTAAGTCTGCTATGGATATACCTTTTGGTTGACCATACGACTTTTGGTTAAATGTTGAGTCTTCTTTGTCTTCTACTACAAATAGCCTGTCTTTTGTTATAGTTGGCATTGCCTTCCACTCGGTTACTGTAATACGGTCAAAGGTGAACGCCAATAAGAAGAACAGTGAGTATATAAGAATCAGAATTCCTAGAACAGATACCCCTATTCTAAGAGCATTAATCGTTGTTTCAGATAATGAGGTTTCAGACTCTTTCTTCCACTTCTCTAAACTATTTTTCTCTGATTGGTTTAAGTCATCTTTCTTAGCGAATTCAACCTTATCTTCTTCCCAGTTTCTTTCTTTTGGCATACCTTTAATTGCTTTCTCTTTTCTTCATTCTTCAGTTGACTCTAAAAAGATGACCTTGGATCAATCCCAAAGTCATCTCTGTTCAATCACCATACTATTTTTGAAAATATACTATACTTATACCTGCAGTACATGATCTAGGATCATCCCACTGTGTTATTTTGCCCCACTCATATACATTTTCTGATAATATCCCTGCTGGATGTCCTATTTGTTCTACAAGCCAATCACCATGTTGCGCAAGCATTTCTTTATAATCCCACTCATTTATACTTGGGTCAGCTACTTTAAGATCAATAGACCAAATCACTTCATTTTCAAAGAAAATACCTATCCCGAAACTTTTAGTGCCTATTTTTACAGGTGCTAAAAGTCTTACCACCGTAGTTTCATCATCTACTTTTATTATCTTGATATCATCTTTATTAAATTCCAGAATAACTTCGTTTAATCTACAATTAGGAGTGATTAAAACTTTATTAATCTCTAAAATGCCTTGTTTTAAGTTATTCATTATTTTATTCCTCCACCGTTATTTTCTATGTTTTTGACTGCCTTTTTAACCTTTATTCAAGGTATTATATTCCTATCTACAGCAGATGAATTTATGAAAATATCTATTTTAAAAGATTTCATGGCCTTTCTCTAATAGAATATAAGACCATAAAAACTCTTCTTATTTATTGTCTACTCGAGGTGGAGGTAATCATCTTTACTACTCTTTCATTAGTGCTTAAGTTATTTCATAACTTAAGCACTTTCTGTAATGGTTAAAAGAATATATTTCATTTACTTACTATAGAATGGCTGTTGATCTTTTACAGCATTCCTACCAAATTCTTCAGCAAATGGAACAAAATCTAATTTTTCCTCAAGCTTTAAATATTTAGTTGCAATCTCTGCCATTTCTCCAAAGATTTTATTGTACTCTCCATTTGAATCAACAACTAATAAATAGCTTTTGTCAACCTCTCCTCTTATCATTAACATAAGATAAACTTTTTTTACAGAGGGTAACTTAGGTAAATGGTTTTTCAATGCTTCTACCATTTCAAGTGGATAATCTTTAGGTATTCCCAACATAACAGATTCATTTTTTTGAACTTTTATAACGCTGTTATTTACAGATTGAATTTGTTCTTTACCAAAAATAATATTTTGACCAAACGGATTTAAAACAAATCCTTTTAAATCTCTATTATCTTCCAAAATAATCTTTTCGTAGTCTTTAAATGTAAAAATAAGAGTTTGAATATCGTCATCCTGATTCCATTTTCTTAATTCTTCCCAATCAGTAAATGCAGGTAAATAATCAATTCCATTCACATCTGTAATATTAATTAAGGTTAAAGTTGTGTTTTCATTTAATATAGCTTTACCACCTTTGGTGTTTGGAGAAGGGTTAATAATAACGGGTGCTAAAAATTTGGCTTCCAAAATATCCTTAAAAAATTGATATTCATTTGTTTGATTATATTCTTGTTTTAATTTTTCAAGACTTCTTATTAAATCTGGATTTGTAAGGGGCTGATTAATATCCAATTACAATTCCTCCTCTCATTGTCTAGTTTTTATTTTATCTAATATTTTGCTTATCTTCTCAATTTCTCTTATTACAGGACTATTATACTCCGTTGTATCATCAACAAATTGCCGTATAATACTTAAAAAATCTACGTTGATACTTGAAACTTCCTTGTTTTGAATTTGTTCTGTCATCTCACTGAATTTAATATATATTTCTTTTATTATTCCATTATAATGAATTTGTCTTGAATAATTTTGTTCGAGTAATAAGATAACATTTTTACAATGTTTCAAAAGCTCATAGATTATAGTACTTCCTCCTCTATTTGCTTGAAACTATCCGAATATCTGTAATCCACTCTAGAGGTCAATTATACGGTCACAATATTTAATCTACTTCTCCACTTAAAACTGTTCCAGTTGATTTAAGTGTTTGTGGAGTCACCTTTTACTGTAGTGACTCCTGCTTTTAGACTTGTTGCTACGTTACTGAAGATAGGTCATAATCTACGAATGCGAAAGCACTTCGCATCTAATGTTCAAGTGTATCAAGCTTCCAGCCTGTCAGCCAATCTTTTCCCATTGTTACGCTTGAGGGTTCCCATGACACAAATATCAGCGGTTGGACAGAAAATCGTTATCTCTATCTTGTCTAAATTAAAACTTATAAAGAAGAACTCCAATAGATATATCATTAGCATCCATTATATATTTATCATAAATTACCATTAATCATCTAAAGAAATTTCCGCAAGATTTCTCATACTTTCCGTAACAATCCGCATTAGAAACTTCTTTTTATGCTTATTTGTAGTTTTTAGCGCAGTTAATTATTTTCTATTCCTTGACAATTAATTATTTTAACATTTCCCACAATTCATCCCCAATTCTCCCTAAAGGCTCATTGGCTTTAACACGTTCATTAAAATCCGCCTTCCATATAAAGAAATCAGATAATCCTCCTCTTGGTGGATATAAATTACTATGAATTAATTTTATTTCCTTTATAACATCATCAGAATCAGTATAATTATTATTTTGGCATTCATTTAAAATATTAATTACATATCTAACTTCAGATATCTGATAATCTATATCACCTTTTCTACTTTCCTCTAATATTACACTCAATTCACTAAAAAGCTTTTCTAATTTATCTATTACTAACTTACTTGAACTCATTATCATGCCTCCTATTTTATTGGTGTTTCACTCAAAGGTTCTACCCCATTAATCTTCCATGGTTCTGAAATAAAAATTTGATTACAATTCTCTCCACCAAGGTAAAGACCTCCTTGATATCCAACGGGACCTTCATATATTGTAGTTCCTTTAGGAATTTTTATTGCGTATGTTGATTCTAATGGCGAAGTACCTGTCAGTACACCTGTTTTAGGATCTATCCATTGAGCTTTAACCGCAGAATCTATTCGCACTTTTGCAACTGATTCTGCTGGTTCTCTTGTAAACCACTGTCCAAGCGCATTTTGTTCTTCTCCTGGAATTGTTAATCCTCCTTTTTTGCCTGAACGATATAGAGTTGTATCTTCATCCAAAGTTTTCACATTATATTTTCCTGCTAGAAAATTTGATGCCGGATTTCCCCTCATTTCAGCTAAAGGCCCAGGATTTTCTATCATATTATAACTATATTTAGTTGCAACATTACGCACTTCTTCTGTCGTATCCTTCGCACCACTCTTCAAATTCAATCCATCAAAAAACTCCGCCGATTTCTTCTCAAACACTGGCGCATTTTCCACAGGTGTTTTCTTCTCTATATTCAGCTCAAGGTTTTCGAGTTTCTCACCTGATAATTTGTTCGCATTTTGCGCCCGTTCTGTAAGAAGATTATCAGCCTGCTTCAAGCGAGATCCGCCTTCTTCTAGCCCTACTTTTGAAGCGTTTTTAATCGTCGTTGTACTAGTACCTGCTTTTAGACCTGTTGTAACATTTCCAAAGGCATGTAATCCTTTTGCCGCAGGTAATACATCTACAAACGCCAATACACCGCGTAGCCAACGTTCAGATGTATCGAGTTTTCGTCCTGTCATCCAGTCTTTTCCCGTTGCTGCGCTGGAAAGTTCCATTGCCCCAACACTCGTTACAAGGGCACCTAATGCGATACCGGCTGGAGGAAAGAACGGAGTGGCAACAGCTAATACGATTGTTGTACCTAGTATTGCTATATCACGCCAAAATTCTTTGTTTTGTTGCTGATCTTTAATTGAATCATAGGTGAATGCCCGACTATTTAATGCTGCCTTTTGGTATGTAGTATACGATACATTCTCTTCTGGATGTGCTTTCGTATACGCCTCAAATTCTGCCTTTAAATTAGTGGCGAATACATTATTGGAAGTAAAGATATCATTCACTGTGATTTTATCTTTGACGCGCTCTGTCGTTTGCACATAGGAACCTCCCATCGGCGTCGCGATTGTTTCTTTAGCGCCGATGGTGTTACTAGTTGTATATTTTTCTATTGTTAAATCTCGCATAGCTTGTGCAAAGGCATCTATATCTTCATAAAATGGCTGATCAATTTCAGTATCAATCAGTTCTCCTACTTTTTCGCTAAAATCATGGAGCACTTCATAATCTTCATATAAATCCTGATACTTACTTTTTTGGCTCGTATGTTGAAGGTGAACGACTCCGTCAACATCGTATTCCCCTATGGAATCTTTTGCATCTTCCACTATATCATCCAGTTTTTTCAGCTTGTCAATAACCCCTTTTCCCCACTTACCGAGGCCAACTAGATTACCAATTCCCTCTTCTGTTTTCTCCCAGTCCTGTGGGATATACTTCACGTCCATGGCTTACACCCCAATTTTTTCTATAATTTCTTGTGCCAGTTTTTCATCTGTTTCCATCATGGAGTTTAAAGTATAGGCAACTAGCGACATTATGCGAGCGTAATGATCTCTGATTTCCATTGTTTTGTTCAAAATTTTCTCATACTCACTTACAACCTGTTTCGCTTTTCCATCTTTGTAGTATTTAAATTGCTGGATGTTATGACTGGATGCTTGAATCTCATTTTCAAATGTACTTAGTATTTCTTGTAAGTACTTATAAATCGTAGTCATTTCATCCACATTCATCTGAATGCTTTGGCCATCAGACACAGCATTAGCCATTTACGATTTCCTCCTTCGTATAAGGAAATTCCAGTTCATCAAATACAAGCTTTAATAGCCAGAACTGACTTACAAACAAATATTGCTCTTTTACTAAATTAACAGCTGCTACTTTTTTCTCTTCTTCAAAGAAAAGCCATTGTTGATAGTAGCGTTGGTTGGACTGTAACGCTGGTTTTTCCGTCAGATGAAACAGTTCCATATTTATCATGCCCTGACCTGATAAGGAGCGTTGTTCCATCTCTTTTCTTTCCTGATCAGATGCTTCACGCGTTAGTTCTTTGTATTCATCTTCTTGTGGTTCCCTTAGCAGCATAGGGAAATGCTCAGTCAGCATTTTCAATACAATTGCTTTAGAGAGAACATGTAATTGATATTGCTGATGAGGTATGATTTCAACTAACATGATTAACTCATCTGATTTCTCCTCTAAAAAAGCAAACATAAACTGATTTAGTCGTACATACTTGCGGCTTTTATAATAAGTTTGTAGTGTTTGAATAACAGTGGCTCCGCCTTCTGTTATTTTCCCGTCTACTGTTAATATTTCTTTATCTATTAATTTTTGTTTTGCTTGTTCCATTACGTCTAGACCCTTCATGATTAGTAACTCTTTTGAATCTAGACCAAAAATGACATTGGCATCAAAAGCACTTGCTAGTAAATATAATTCTTCTGTACTGAAAGTATCCTTGATCATTTGTGAATCTATCATGAGCTATAAATTCCTCACTTTCCTCACATCTGCTGTATCTTCGAAATTTCTCACGTACGTATTTAAGTTTTCTAACGCTGTCGTATGCTTGTCCATAATATGCTTCATATCTCTATGGTATTGCGTAATTAAATCTAAGTATGCTTCAAACGCTCCGCGTGTGCTCCCGCTCCATTTAGCTGATTTTACAAAGCTTTTCAAATCATTGCTTTTTTCATAGGATGTGTTTAATGCTTCCTGGATTGCTTTAGAGCAGCTAATTGCTTGCTGTAAATCGCTATCAATAATCTCAACTTTCCCCATCTTCATCACTTCCCTTCTTTAGCCTTTGCATTTGCTTGGTCCCTGTAATAAATGTAACGATTGTAAGCTGCTTGTTTAGCTGCTATTAAACTCGACTGTTTCTCTTTTGCGGCTGAAATATACTTCGTCAGCTTCTCATCCAGTTGCTCACGTTTCGACACAAATTCATTGGATGGGATACTCCCACTTGATGAATGGGGCATCTTGCCTTTATAACTACTTAGCATACTATTAATTTCAGCTATACCATTTGAATAATCCGTGATGTTTTCTTGTAAGTCTTGGTATAGATTCCTATAGTAATCTCGTTTTCTTTCATATTCATTTTTTAAGAAATCAAACAAATCCATCCCCACCCTTTTAACGTAAATTCTCCACTGGCGATAAGTAAGCTGCTAATTTAATTTTTTCAGCCATGTTTTGCTGTATAAAGTAGGCTTCATAAGGTTGTAAATTCTTTTCTTTGTAAGGACGGTTAGAAACTTCAAACAGCCATTGGTCTGCAACTTTTGTTAATACAATACCCGTTTTCTGTTTTTTCACAGCTTGGTTCACCCTGTCGTAATCTTTTCCTAATAGACCATTTGTACCAGAAATAATACAGTGAATACCCATTCGATGCCCATTTTCGATGAGTTCTCCTAAATTGTCTTCTACTGTTGTATTCAATGTGCTATTAATAAATGGAACATCCGTTATTACAACAACAATAGGTCGTAGCTGTTTTTTAAATTCATGGATTGATAGTTGACCATTGCTTTCTTTCTGCATTTCAATAAATGCTTCTTCTCGTCTTTTCCATACATTTCTTAGTGCAGCAGCTACCTCTTCCATCTCTGTTCCATTAGAAACATACTGTGCAGCTACCTCTTTGCTTCCAGTGAATCTCATTGTACTGTTATCAAATAAAACGATATCGTATGCGTCACTACGTTTTAGAAGTTGTAGAATCATTTCCATCGAATTTTCAATGATCTCTAATTGATCTCCTATAACAACAATATTTTGATGCTTTTCTAAATCAAATGCGACAGGTTGTACTTCTTCCATATCAACTGCAAATGGTATTTGCTTGTTTTCAATAAGTTGCTTCGTTTGCGGCCAAGAAATGAACTCGTGATAATGTAGTACTTCAGGCACCATTGGAATTGGCAACGGTCTTTCACCTTTCCATGCATGATTCATAGCTTTCGCTTCTTCTTGAATAGCTTCAACAATAGCCAAAGCATCTTCTCCTATCGTTGGTAGCGCTGTTTGGAAAACTGCTGGATTTTCAAGTTTCACAAGTCCTCGCCCTGGTAATTCTTCAATTGTTAAATCTGTACGTCCAACAATATTTCGCGCTTCGTTTTGCTCAATGTTATAGAGTGCAATTTGCATTTTAATATTAGCTAAAAGTGACATCAGTATTGCGTTTTGACGGCCCGCACTCATTAATAAATGAATTCCAATACTCGCGCCCTCACGTGCAATTTGTGTAATCATTCTTTCAAATTCATCACCAAATTGTCCATCGCGTACCGTGTCATAGTTATCTAAAGTAATTAAAATATTCGGAAGAGATTTACCGCTTGCTTTCTCATACATTGCCATATTTGCGACACCATATTTGCTTAGTAGTTGTTTTCGAACTTTAAGCTCTTGGGATAAACGTCTAATAAATTTATTTATTTTCTCCAAATCATCTACCATAAGGGTATCCGCAACATGTGGTAAGCCTTTTAGCGATAATAAACCATTTGTACCAAAGTCTAATAAATAGACATGCAAATGTTCTGGACTATGCTTCCGTGCTAAATCCATTACAACAGATTGTAAGAAACTTGATTTCCCGTATCCTGGACTTGCAAAGACTACGATATGTCCTTCTTTTGTTAAATTCAGTTGTAATGGCTCTTGCGCTTGCATCTCTGGAATATCAACAATACCAATCATCGGTTCTAAATCGCTTTTCGGTTCTTGCCACGCTTGTTGGAAATCAACAAATTGCAGTTGCGGCAAGTAAATACGTTCTTCTAAAGGCGGTAACCATGGGCGCTTCAGCGGTGCTATTTGTTCTTCTTCTGTGTACTCATGAATGTAATCAATGACTGCATCCAATTCGGTTGGTACTTTTGCGATGCTCTCTTGTTTCCCAAAACCACTCAAATCCTCACTCAAAATCTCATACTGCCCTAAATCATTAATCGCATAAATAGTTGCGTCTAAATGCTCTTGATCGTCTCTGTTCTCTATGTAATCAGCACCGCTCCATGCAGATTGGAATAATTCATAGATTTCGTTATTTCCGACTTGTAAGTAAGCTCGTCCTGGCAGTGTGATTTCTGCGGCATCTGGTGTTTTTAAGATTTCGTTACTGTCGGATGTGTTTTGTACTTTTAGTGCTAATTTAAATTTCGAGTTACTCCAAATTTGGTCATCGACAACCCCGCTTGGTTTTTGCGTTGCTAGGATTAAGTGAATTCCTAGAGAACGACCGATACGTGCTGTTGATACTAGCTCTTTCATAAAGTCAGGCTGCTCTGCCTTTAACTCTGCGAATTCATCACTAATTAAGAACAAGTGCGGCATTGGTTCTTTCGCTTTGCCTTGTTTGTACAGTTTTTGATATTGGTTAATATGGTTTACATCATGTTCCCCAAATAAGCGCTGACGCTTTTGTAATTCCGCTTTAATCGATGCTAGTGCACGCATACTTTGTGCACCGTCTAAGTTCGTAATGGTTCCTAGTAAATGCGGTAAATCTTTGAATAGATTCGCCATTCCGCCGCCCTTATAGTCAATGAGTAGAAAGGCTACTTCATACGGATGAAAGTTTACCGCAAGGGATAAAATGTATGATTGAATAATCTCTGACTTACCAGAACCTGTCGTACCTGCCACTAATCCGTGTGGTCCATGTGCTTTTTCATGTAAGTTTAGATTTACAATATCTTCTTTACCGCGTAATCCAAGTGGTACAGCTAATGATTTGTGGGCTGCATTTTTTTCCCACCTTGCTGTAATGTTTAATTCTTGAATTTTCTCGACACCATACATTTCTAAGAAAGTTACACTTTCGGGAATACTATTTTTCAAGTTTTGTAAGTGATTCAGCGGTGCTAATGCACGGGATACATCTTCTAAGTTAAAGTCTTTTGGAAAATGATCGAGCGCGAATTGGCGGTTAACAAGTTCACCTTTTTCTAAGATGATATTCCCTTTCTTGGAATCTCTTATATCGATGACTGTCTTCACATGTTCTGGTAGACTTTGCATTACATCTTGTACGAAGACAAGTGATACTCCTAATTCCGTTGGATCTTCATTAAAGAATTCCATTACAATGTGATCTAAGATCAGTTTTTCATCTGTAATGAGTACAACATAGTGCGGTGCAAAATATAATTTTTCATTAGAAGAACCTTTTTCTTCTATTTTCATTTTGCGGTCTTTTAATATTTGATACAGACTGTTTAGTACTTGGTCACGGCTGCGTTCATGGTACACAAAACCACGTACGTTAATATCGCGCACACTTGCATGCGGCAGCCAGCGCATCCAATCCCATTTCTTCTTTTCTTCTTCAGGGAACAATGTAATAAACTGCAAATCATAGTAACTATGAAATAGTGCAGTTTGCATAACTAAAAGTTGCAGTTGTTCTAACACTAAAGAACGTTGTCCAATATATCCGACTGGTCCATTCATTAAATCTGTCACGACTGGAACATCTTGTAGTGAAAGGTATTGTTGTCTTAGTTCACGTGCTGTATCAATTAATTCATCTTTCTTTTGACTAAATTCTTCTTCGTTAAATTGAATTTCAAAACTAGTATTTTCCTGACCTGTTCCAACACGATATGTTAAGAAATCATGATGAAGCATCGTTTTTTCATATATACGTGAGTTTACCTGCATAGCCATGTTGCGAATTTCTGCAACATCTGGATAATGATAGTGAAGTGCATGACGTTGCTTTTCAGTTTCTTCATATAAATCTTTTGTCTTTTGTTTTAAATACTCTCTATAACTTGTGTCACGCTCTACAATATCAATTTTGTATTGCTTTAAACTTTTAATATACGATGTGATCGATATAATTACTGTCGCTACAGTCATCGCTAATGAGGCAAATATATATAAGCCATTTGACATAAAGATTGCCAATAGTACAGTGACCATGATCATAACAAGGGACGGAGCGATCATTCGCACTAAATGTTCTGTTGGTTTTGATGGTTCACTTGGTGGCTTTGCAATTGTCATTTTGTCAACTGGCTCACGATAAATAATGCGTGGTGAACGATGGTAGTCTGGATATTCATCACGAAAATAGCTATCTGCTTCAAGTAAACGAGGTAATATTGATTGTACTTTGTCTTTGGCTGCTCCAAATTGAATATCTTCATGTCCAATTTGAATTGTTACACCATCAAAAAATAATTGATCTCCACTTTCTAAAATAGCACTACCTTCTAATTTTTGATGGTTATGAAATACACGTCCTTCGTATACGTTAACTTTGAATGGTTCATCTAATGACTCACGAATGAATACGAGGTCTGCACCTGTTCCATCAATGGTAATATCATCACCTTCACGTTCGCTAAGCGTGATGGAATACTTCGTCGCTATATCATATACAGCAACCTCTTCAACATATGTGATCCACACATGGAGAGATTTATGATTTTTCAGTTCAATTTTATTCTCCTTGTTAACATGGATGGTTCTATCTTCTATTTTCCATACACCATTCTCAAGGTCCCAATTCATCGTAAGCGATTCTTCTAAATCAAGATTCGTAATTGTATTTGACCACTCATTCCCAATTGTCACAACGGGACGTTCAGATGGATTTAAGCGACATTTATACAATTTATCGCCATAGCTCACTGCTAGAAGTTGTTGCTTCATCCTTCTCCACTACTCCTTTGTTAGCTTCTATAGTTAAAAAAATATGTGTACTGTTTCTCTTAAAGATAGTAAAATTCCCACCTAGATTCTTTTCTTTACGTTTTGAGGTGAGAGTTTTACTATCCATTAGAGCAGGATACATGAAGTAAAAGAAGTTTCATTCTTTTAACGTTCTTAGTTTGTTTATTTGTTCGTATTAGATAAATCTTTTTCATCAGATGTATCACTATATTTCTTTTTATACTCATCTAACTGTTGCTGATATGTTTTTAACTTCTCATCTCGTTCTTTTCCCGACAATTTCGGATTATTTTTCACAGCCTCTATTTGTTTGATTAAGCCATACATGATTAATTGTGGATCATCAATCTGCTTTGCTATATCTAGAGATTTATTAAAATCTCCCTTACCGTTATAAATCCAATACAGCAAATAGTTTTCATCACTTTTTAAACTGATGTTCTTCATAATAGATGCTTTTTGCTGTTCCCCTAATTTCTCACCCTTAACATAAGAATATGCCAGCTCATATTTAGAAGCTAAAGGTAGTCCTTCAGCATCTTCATCTTGTAAATTACTAATGACTTGATCATAATCAGTAGCTAAAAAGTTTTTATTTGCTTCTAACAATGTATTTTGATAAGGCACTTTCATAAACGCGTAATACGCTAATGGTGCTACTAAAATAACCGTAGCTGCCGCAAAAGAGTATGCCATATATTTGAACCTTTTAAAGTTTTTCTTAGGGACAATTTGCATATTCTTTTCTGTTTTTCTTTGTTCTTTTTCAAAGCTATCTTCAATAAATTGGATTAATTCGTCTAAACTGTTCATACTAACAACATTTTGCTCAAATGTTGTTTCTTTTGCATTTTTCAAGACGCCGCTATACAATTCATCATAGCTATATTTTTTAGAAAACAATGCAATAATTAAACATTTATATTGTAATAAGAATTTTTCTTCTGTAATTGGGGCTGGCGGGACAATCTCTCGAATTCCACGATGAACAATAAAAGGTAAATAATTAGTATCAAATACTAGATTTTCTGGGTGTAAAAAGAACGTTATTCTTCTATGTAAATACTCTTTAAAACGAGCGACATTTCGAAGCAATCGTAATTTTTCATTTCTCTCTAAATCTTTTATATCGTCCCACTTCTTTAGTTTCTTACTAACTTCGTATGAAAAGACAAAGGCATCCTCCGTTTCTTCTACTGCTACCGGAACAAAGATTGCTGACTTCTCCATTAATAAATCAAATTGACAAAAATCTTTTACTCGAGTTTGTGACTGGGCAAGTTCTAATTTCCAAGTCCCTTCGCCTATTTCAAATCGATAATTCATCGAATCAATCTGAATCGTTTTCTCCACCATGTTCTTCTCCTTTTGATCGTATACATAAATTTCTACACATTGAACTATTTATCCAAGTAGTCATAGTACTTGTAAAATATCTCCATCAGTTACTTCATAATCTATTAACCGATCATTGTCTGTTAGTAATAGCGACTTATTAACAACTTTTATGACATAATGTGACCCATCATGATTTTGAACTTTTAAAGTTTCTATTAAATTCTTCAACAAATATTTAATAGATTGATGATTAGGAATGCGTAAATCATATGTTTTCCCATTCCATTTACTAAAATCTACGGTGACATTAATATGTGTTTGAACAGCCATTCATATTTCTCCTTATACCCCAGTTTTTCGAATAATGGCATAAATACCACTACAAATGAGTAGAATCCCACCGATGAGTAGTACCGTCATCGTTGTACTAATTGGTGTTCCCGTTGTGCTTTGATTATTATTTGTTTCACTCGAATTCATTTGCACCGCGTAGTTTTTCTGGAATAAACTTTCTTTTGTATCTTTGATATCATCATTTGTTTTTGTATTGAGAAATAAGGATTCCCTTAATTCTTGCATCTGTTTCTTTTCTTTCTTTTGTTTTTCTGCAATTTCTTTCTCTACTTCTGGATTAAATAATTCTATTTGTGTCTTATCTAATTCCGTTTCTTGTTCCCCTTTATTCATTTTTTCTTGATCTGTTTGTTCGATTCGATCTACTTTAAACTCCATTTTCCCATTATCATTGAGGTAGCTCTCTGCCGCGCACCTCATCGGTAACGCGGCAAATGAGCCAAGGAAAAGAAACAATGATAAATTAACTAATACTTTCCGTGATTTGATCATCTAACTCTTGTCCCTCTCCTCTTCTTCTATGCCATACAAAGAGATTGATAATAAATCCAAAAATAGCTAAGCCAATAATACATCCAAAAATAGCAGGCTCACTATTTTTACCACTTATAAAGTTATTTAAAAATGTTTCAATATATTGAAGTGGTGAGAATTTACGTATTTGTCCAAAGTACGACATTTTATCTACATTCATTCCTACTGCATTCGTTAAGAACAAATACATACTAAAGAACGTTAATAATACAAACATCCCAATCATTTTTACCTGACGTAATAAATATGTGGAAATCAGAACTAAAGCAGCCATAATCATTGTAATAGAACCAATCCACATTAAATTACGTGTCTGATCAAATTCTAGTAAATGCCCTGAAATAATACCAATCGTTATCCCTTCTGCAATTGCAATTCCTAAAGTAATTGCAGTAATTGGTACATTTGAAAGCATCGTAGAGAATTCTTCTTCAAAATCATCTTTTTGACTACGTCTTTTTTCTTGATGTGCGATTGCATAAGAAGTAAATAAAGCAACAATAAAGCATACCAATACCATTAAGTACGGTGTAAATGCATCCCCAGCTGTAATCGTACCATCATTTTGCTTCTGAACTGGACTTGCTAAAAATTGATATAAGTCTTCATTTTGACGCTCTCCAACACGGCTATTTGACAGTACTTTCGCAAAGTTTTTGGAGAAATCCTTGTCATCTGCTACTTTTTCACTATAATCATCTAGTAATGTATTCGCTTTCGATACAATCGTTACACCACTATCTTGAATTTCTTTTGCCTGATTATTAATTTCATCAAACGTTTTATACACGTTATCTGCCGCTAATAGATTTCCTTTAGACGCATCACTTAAAGATTGGCTTTGCGTTAACAATGAATTATACTCGGAATTTAATGCTAACACGGCTGTTTGTTCACCATCACGATTAGTCGCCACTACTTTTTGGTCATCCATTAATTTCAAGCTATTTTCACGCCATGCTTCTACATTTTTTAAGTATTCTCCTAAAGTCGTATTCATAACTTGAGCTTGTTCTGTTGTTTGTTTTAATACTTCTGCCAAGTGTTCTGAATTTTGATCAGCATTACCTACTAATTCCATATACGTATCGACTTTTTGTTTTAAATCATTTGTTTCTGCCGTTATTTCACCAGTAATCTCAGTTGCAATAAAGTTTGCCATTACATCTACTATATCTTGCTTATTGAAAATGTAATAAAGAGAATCTGGTGCAGCTTGATCACTTAATGTTCCCTCTTCTAACTTTGTTTCTAAATCTGATTTCATATCAAAGCCATAATACAATTCATACAAACTTACCAATTGCTCATAAGCTTGTACTGTTTTAACAGAATCACTAATTAATACATTTGTTGAATCTGGGAATAAATTCTCTGCCTTTTGATGTGAGATTCGATCATTCGTGCGTTCAATTGTTTCTACCTTAGGTTTATCTTTGTTAGGATCACCTGGGGTTGTTCCATCGCCCTTATTTGGATTACCTGGGGTTGTTCCATCACCCTTATTTGGATCACTTGGGGTTGTTCCATCGTCCTTATTTGGATCACTAGGGGTTGTTCCATCGCCCTTATTTGGATCACTTGGGGTTGTTCCATCACCCTTATTTGGATCGCCTGGGGTTGTTCCATTGCCCTTATTTGGATCACCTGGGGTTGTATCCGTTGTTTGTACTGTTTTCGTTACCTTTTGTGAAGCTGTACTTATCGATGTATTACCAGTGTTTCCGGCATCTTCTTTTCCATTAGGATTGGAAGGCTTTCCTGTTTCAGTAGGTGTTTTCTTCTCATGCTTATGGTCTAAATTCCACTGCCAATTTACTGGAGTAAACACATCTATATTTGCATTCGGATCTAGTAATTTAACATGTACACGAACATCCAAATTTCCTTCTTCTCGTGCTGGTAAAGTAACTGTGCCTTTATTTAAAAATTCTTCTGTATAATCTTTGCCATCAATTACTAACGACTGATTATCTGAATATAGACCAAACCCACTCGGAAGATTTAAAGTAAACTTTTGAGGATCATCCATCTTCGGTACTTTTTTGACATCGTTAAAGACGATTCCATTTGTTGCAAGATCCACTTTAATGGTTTTTATTGTATTTCCTAAAGGGGTTTGTCCTGTATCTTCAGGATAAAATTGATTCTCTGTATTGTATTTTCCAGTAACTCGAATCACATTTTCTAACTCTTGTTTTGTTTCATCTGGTAACGGAAGCTGATCTATCTCTTCCATACTCACACTCGGTAAGTGATTGATTAGCTGTTCAATTTTCTTCTTAATTGCATCGTTCGGTTGCTGCATAAGTGTATTTAGATATACTGCTTTTTGATCCTCACCCGAAATGGCTTTCTTTAATTTCTCACGAGTCTCAGCTTCAATATCCGACTTTAATTTTTCTGTTAAATCTGCATCGTAACTGCGAATTTTACTATTAACGTCTGTTAAGTAATTTTGAATAGCAGCTGAATCTGATAAAATATTAGCATTAGCTTTTTGATCTGCAAGAGTGAATTGATCAGCTATCGCTTTGTTAGTTAACTCCAAAGTATCTAGCCTTTTTAATACATCCTCTGTACTTAAATCGCTATTGAATTGATTCAGTTGGTTAGAGAAATTATTTGCAACTAAACTATTTTCCCCTTGTGTCTTTTGGAAATTACCAAAACTATTTTGGAAAGCCAAATTAGATTGTGCGGTTCCATCAATATTTTGTTCCAACCCATTCAAGACACCTTGAAACCCTTTAAATGTATCTATTGAAACTCCTGTATAATCTTGTACTGTTTTAAATTGTTGTGTATAGTTTGCTAAAGGGCTTTGTACATCTGTCTTATATACATTAAATTGAGCTTGTTCTTTGTTGATGATTGCCTGTATATTATCTTGTGCACCTTGTAAATTCCCAACAATACTGGCAAAATAAACATCTACTATATGTTTATTAAACTCTTCTAAAATAGAAGCCGCAGTATTTTCTGCCTCTGCCTTCAAATCTTTATTACCAGTAGCATTAATTTTGTAACTTATCGTTACTTTTTCTGGCGAATCCGAATTAATAGCAACCGCTTTCTGGGAAAAATCATTCGGAATAACAATCATCATGTTATAATTATTATTCTTCAAACCATTTTCCGCTATTCCGCGACTTACCACATACCATTGTTGTGTATCATTTTTACTAATGTTTTTTGTAAACTGATCTCCAAAATTTATTTTCTGCCCTTCAAACGTCGTTCCTTGATCTTCGTTTACTACGGCAACTGCCATTTTTTTAGCACTAGTTTCATCCTCTTTTTTAACCTTATGATTTAATGCTAAATAGGAAGTTCCCGTTGCTAGTACAAGAGCTAAAACAATAAACAACAAAATCCTCCATTGAATTTTTTTCAATACTTACCACTCCTGTGAATATAAAATAATTTATCCATTGTTAGCATGTAGCTTATTTTTTTCTTTCAAATGTATAGCCTTAAACTGCATCAACATAATTGCAATGGAGAGAATGATTATTATTAAAATTTCAAAATTAAACCACTTATATATAAATCAGCCATACAACAAAAGTCGCATGGCTCATTTATCAATCTTCTACTATTCAAGCTTTCTTATTTCAAGCCAAAATTACGTGATAACTGCTCATCATGTTCAGCAACAGCTTGTGCAGTTCTGTCTAATTGAACGTTAATCTCATGTAATAATTGAGAGAAACTTTGTACTTTCGGTTTCAATTCATTAAATTGTTGATCAAACCCTTGGAAAGCACGGCCTTCCCATTCACCTCTTAATTCATTTTGTAACCCTTCCAGCTTGCGTAAAATACTATCAATTTCTTGAGAGCTTCTACCATATAGAGCTGCTTTAGCTTTAAGTTCCTCAGGACTCATACGAATTTGTCCAGACATTTAATATTCCCCCTATCAATATGCGAAAATTGTAAAATTAACCATTTTAATTTTACTATTTCTATTATAACAATAATGATAAAATTATAGGAAGGAAAATTTACCTTTTTGTATATAAATATCCAATATTATTATTATTATATTTATATATAAATATAATAATAATAATAATATGTTATTAAACGAGAATAACTGTAATCTAATACAGATTTTTGAAAATCATATTAGAAAACTGGCTAAGCATAAAGTGAAACTTCCATCAGTGGGGTTCTTCATCCCCCACTGATGGTTAGTTGAACCAATCGGGCTTTTACGGGCAATTTCCCCCACCTATCTTCTTTGTTTCTCTCTCAATCTTGAGGTGAGGGTCTTACTGCCCGTTAATGCGGGATACAAAAAAGAGACTTGATGAAATTTCATCAAGTCTCTTTTGTTCCCCTTCCCGATCACGGGAATCGAGGGAATTGTCCAAAGTCCGGACGGCGTTTTTCTTTAAACGCATCGCGGCCTTCTTTTGCTTCGTCTGTTGTGTAGTATAATAGCGTTGCATCACCAGCTAGTTGTTGAATACCAGCAAGGCCATCTGTATCTGCATTAAATGCAGCTTTTAAGAAACGAAGTGCCATCGGGCTGTTTGCTAAAATTTCTTCTGCCCATTTCACAGTTTCTTCTTCTAACTGTTCTAATGGTACAACTGTGTTAATTAAGCCCATATCAAGTGCTTCTTGCGCATTGTATTGACGGCATAAGTACCAAATTTCGCGTGCTTTCTTATGACCAACCATACGTGCTAAATAACCAGCACCGTATCCGCCATCAAAGCTGCCTACTTTTGGACCAGTTTGGCCAAATACTGCGTTATCTGCTGCGATTGTTAAATCACATACGATGTGAAGAACATGTCCACCACCGATTGCATAACCTGCTACCATTGCGATAACTGGTTTTGGAATCGCGCGAATTAAACGTTGTAAGTCTAATACGTTTAGGCGCGGGATTTGGTCTTCCCCAACATATCCGCCATGACCGCGAACCTTTTGGTCACCGCCAGAACAGAATGCACGGCCACCTTCACCTGTTAAAATGATAACGCCAACATTTTCATCATCTCGTGCATGTGCAAACGCATCGATTAACTCCATTACCGTTTTTGGACGGAATGCATTATGTACTTCAGGACGGTTAATCGAAATTTTTGCGATTCCATTGTATGTGGAGTAAATAATATCTTCGTAATTACCTTCTTTTACCCATTCAATCGTCATTTTGTCTCTACCTCCTTTTATGTTTTGCAAAAAGCCCCTTACTATTGTATCAAACTTTTGCGGTTGTTCCACATGAATTGCATGGCCCGCGCCAATAATTTGTACAAATTCAGCATGAGGAATATGTTTTTTCATCTTTTTTAAGATGTGAAAGAACTTTTCATCATATTCTCCGCTCATGAGTAAGACCGGCATTTGCAAGTGTTGCAATTCATTCCACCAAGATGGCTGCGCTCCTGTTCCCATGCCCCGCAAGCTATTTGCAAGACCCTCAGGATCATTAGCTAACCTTTCTTCACGTACGCTAGCTTGTACATGAAGCGGTAATTTTTTTTGCGTGGCAAAGAGCGGAATGTTCTCCCATTTTTCCACAAAAGCAGAAACGCCTTCTCGTTCAATCTTTTCAGCAAGCTGTTCATCCTTTTGTCTACGCTCTTCACGTTCTTCTTCTGTTATCAGTCCCGCTGTACAGTTTTCTAACAAAAGAGACAAGGCGCGCTCTGGATATAAACAAGCAAGCGTAAGCGCAAGGCGCCCGCCCATAGAATAACCTAACATATGCGCTTTTTCAATTTGCAAATGATCGAGTAAGGCAATGAGATGCCCAGCTACCGTTTCTACGTTATAGTGCCAGGGTTCCTTTGGACTTTCCGTTTTACCATGTCCGATTATATCGACTAAAATCACTTGAAACTGATCGCTCCATGCAGGAACAAACGAACGCCATGTTTCCATGCTGCCTGTAAAACCATGAAGTACAAGAAACGGCTCGCCGCTTCCGATTACTTCATATTCGTAAGAAACACCATGTACGTTTACTTTCATTTCCCTTCACCTTGCAATACTTCTGAAACAATGGCTGCTGCCTCTGCCATAATGTCACGATGAAGCTGTAAGTTCTCTTCACGATCTGTTTGGATTTCAATGACATGCAGTCCATTTTCTCTCGTACCTTTGTCCACTTCATTTCGAAACGCTTCCCATGTTTTTACGCGCTGGAATGAACCGTTATACATCTTGACAACATGTTCATAATCAAGTCCGAGCGGCGTACCAAATAATGCTTCAAAATGTTCTTTCTGTTCATACTGCGGTAAAAATGAGAAAATACCGCCGCCATCATTGTTAACGACAACAATAGTTGCATTTAAATCATGTAGCTTTGCTGCTAACAATCCATTTAAATCATGGTAGAACGATAAATCCCCCACAACTAATACGAGCGAATCACGAGCTACACTCACCCCAAGCGCTGTCGAAACAATGCCATCAATGCCATTGACACCGCGATTTGCTAGTACTTCAATATTTTTATCATTTGAGAAGAAAAATGTATCTGTATCACGAATTGGCATACTGTTACTTACAAATAAAGTTGCATCATTTGGCAGAACATCTACAAGTTCTGTAATCACTTTTCCTTCAAATGCATGTTCATACGATTCAATTTTAATAAGCTTCTCTTTTGTTACAGCATTTATCTGTTGCCACATATGAAGCCAGTCATAGTTGCTTTGCTGCTTGACGTCATTTACAAGCTGCTCACAAAATTTAGCATCATTTGCATACACAACTTCTGTGGACATAAGCGCTGGATCACGCCAATTTCCAGATTCGTCAACAACAATGTGCAATGCTTCTGTTTGCTTTTTCAAGTATTGCGTAAGTGCTTTAGAAACTGGCATACCGCCGAAGCGAATGATCACATCTGGTTTCCAACTATCGCGAAGTTGTTCATTTCGTAAAAATGTATCATAGCAATCTATAATCGTCTCTTTATCGTGAAGACTGCTGCGAAGCCCAGAAAGCGGATCTGCAAGAATCGGATAACCATATGCTTTTGAAAAAGCCACGACAGCTTCTGCAATATTTGGATGACTATCATCACCACATACAATAAGCCCCTTTTTCATATGCGAAAGGCGCTCTCGTAAAGATGCTGCATATTCATCCGTCACCGCTATTTCCCCTTGATGAACGGTTGTTTCGTATTCTCCGCGGCCTTTTTCCCATAAATTTTCTAAAGAGAAATTCGGAATTAACGGCTCGCGAAGCGGAAAGTTTACATGAACGGGTCCTTTCGGCGTTTGTAATGCCGCTGCTATCCCTCGTCCCGCTGTCATCCGTGCATATCGATACATTGGTTCTGCTGCTTCTGGAAGTGCCATTTCAATAAATTGTTTTACAAACGAACCGAACAAATGAAATTGATTCATTGCTTGCGGTGCACCAATATCTCGCAATTCATGCGGACGATCCGCTGTCAGTACGAGAAGCGGGATGCGCGAATGAAATGCTTCACATATAGCTGGATAATAGTTTGCTGCCGCTGTGCCTGATGTACATAATAAGGCAACAGGGCGTTTTTTTGCCTTCGCAATGCCAAGAGCAAAAAAGGCCGCTGATCTTTCATCCACGTGTAAATATGTGCGGATTTGTTCATGCTGCGTCATTAATAAGGCAAGCGGCGTTGACCGTGAACCCGGGCTAATGACAACATCCTGCACATGCAGGCGCGCCAATTCATCAACAAACGCGCCTAAGTAATACGATAATGCTTCTATATGATTGCTCATCTAGATAGTCCCTCCAAAGCAGAAAGCATCGGCTTAAATTTCAGCCTTGTTTCCTCATACTCTAAATGCGGCTTTGAATCAATGACAATGCCGCATCCAGCAAATAACGAAGCTTGTTTACCAGACAATAATCCGCAGCGAAGTGCTACGGCAAATTCTCCGTTTCCTTGTTCATCAACCCAGCCCATTGGCGCTCCGTATAACCCGCGATCTAATAGCTCTACTTCACGAATCAATTTCAGCGCTTCTTCTCGCGGTGTTCCTCCAAGAGCTGGTGTTGGATGAAGTTCTTCAATCATCGATAATAAATCACCATTTCCATTTGCTTGTACTGGTGTATATAGATGAAGTAAATTTTTCGTCTTCAATAATTGCGGTTCATATGGAATATCAACCGTTTCACAATGCCTTGTTAACACACTGCGAATCATGTTTACAACATAATCATGCTCTGCTAAATTTTTCTCATCATGCAAAAGTTCATATCCATTCTCTTTCGTTTCCTCTTCTGAAGCACCTCGTCCAATCGAACCGGCAAGACACATGGATGTATATGTTTCTCCCTCTTTACGAAGAAGCCTTTCTGGCGTTGCTCCTAAGAAGCACGTTCCTTTATAATCAAACGCAAATACATAACAATCCGGTTGACCTATACGAAGTGCTGCCAAAACAGAAGCCGAATCAACATCTTTATCCATAACAAGTTGCATCTCACGAGCTAACACAACTTTTTGAACAGCCCCTCGCTTCATTTCTTCCTGCACTTGTTCAATTGCTTGCAGCCATTTCTCGGGCTCTACTTCTACTTTCGAAAGAATGGTCACATGCTCTTCCACGAAGGAATGCTTGCTTTGCTGCAACAATTGCTCCTCAGCGTTTTGTAATTCCTCATAAATCTTTTCTGCACAATCATTTCCAGAAACAAAACGGTTCACTGTTAACCATGCCTTTTCATTCTTTACCGTTAACAAAAAGGCTGGCAATTGCAGTGTTGTATCGTGAAATGACTTCCATAAATCCGTTCTTTCTTTTCGTGGATCAAAAGCAAAACCACCAAATAAAAGCGGTCCTGTTCCAAATTCGTAAGTATCACGATGAATTACTGCTTCGTCTTTCAATCGCGCCCACTCTTGACGAGCATTTTGAAAGCGCTTATCAGAAGAATTTGCTATAGTAAAGGCAGAACCTACTCCAGCGAAGATAACGTGCTGCGATGGATCTGCAAAATAACATCTGTCTCTATATCCAAATTGTGTTCCTGCTGCATAAAAAAGGAGTGGATCAACCCATTCCACTTGCTTCACAAAACTAACGAGTACTTGCCCGTCAGCTGCGCGCTGAATCGCAGTAAGAATCACATCTTTTACATCATGTTGTTTCGTTTGAATCACACAGTCTCCCCCCTATGGGCGAAAAATAGTCATAAATACGCTTGATTTTAAGATACACCTCAAACGAAAGGTGTGTCAATGTTTAGCATTTCTGAGAAAATCCGAGCATATTCCTAGAAAATAAACGTTGACACTATATGATGCTTTTCCTACACTTAATTGTGTACTTTTTGTGTACGTGTTCCGCTCTAATGGGCAGTAAGAACTCATTTTTATTTTATATAACAAACAGATAGGAGGATTCCATATGGAAGTAAAAACTGAAACGAATTCCTCTTCCATGCAGCCAAAGCCAAGTAAACAAACGGGCTGGCGTATTTGGTGGAGTTTATTACGTCCTCATACATTAACTGCAGCTTTTGTTCCCGTCTTTATTGGAACAACTTATGCTATGCATGTTGAAGGTATTAGCAAAATAAATCTTCCTCTTTTCCTTAGCATGCTTCTTGCTTGCCTTCTCATTCAGGCAGCAACAAACATGTTTAACGAATACTTCGATTATAAAAGAGGGCTTGATCATGAAGGATCCGTTGGGATTGGCGGTGCAATCGTTCGCGATGGTATTCAGCCGAAAACAGTATTAAACTTAGCGTTTGGATTCTTTGGCATCGCAATTTTATTAGGAGTTTACATTTGTATGAGCTCCAGCTGGTGGCTTGCGGCAATCGGTCTTATTTGTATGGCTGTTGCCTACTTATATACAGGCGGCCCAATTCCAATTGCCTATACACCTTTTGGAGAATTAACAGCAGGATTATTTATGGGTGTTATTATTATTGGAATTTCATTCTTTATTCAAACTGGAACTGTAACATCAGAAGTTATATTACTATCCATTCCAAATGCCATTTTAATTGGAGCCATTCTACTTGCCAATAATATTCGCGATTTAGATGGCGACAAAGAAAACGGACGAAAAACATTAGCCATTTTAGTCGGACGAAACAATGCAATTAGTGTGTTAGCATCCATGTTTATCATTTCTTATATATGGACGATTGCCCTTATTATTGTCGGTATTGCCTCACCGTGGATGCTCGTAGTCTTTCTAAGCGTTCCAAAAGCATTTAAAGCAACAAAAGGTTTTATCGGAAAGAGCATCCCAATGGAAATGGCACCTGCGATGGTTGCCACAGCAAAAACGAATACAATTTTCGGATTTTTAATGGGAATTGGGTTATTACTTGGATATTTCCTATAAGAAAAGCGCAAGTGTAAAAGCACTTGCGTTTTTTTATGGTACATTCATGTTATATGTTGTCGAATTGTCTTTATCCCGCATGAACGGGTAATAAGTGTTGAATTGGAATACAGTTTAACATTCCTTCCCAATCAGAACTGTTATAGAGCCACCATAAAGCCAAGAACTAGGGAATCATCCTTGGGTATGCAACCTACAAACGGAGTCCACGAAAGACCGAGGCTAGACAACCAGGGCTTTTTTCAAGCCACCACTTCAAAACGTGTTAGCGTTTAAGTGGTGGGTAGTTGACATCCACATATGATTATTTTCATTAACTATCTTCCTTTAAATAATGGTTGGGTCTTTTCTAAAAATGATTTAGTTCCTTCTCTGAAGTCCTCGGTGGACGCTATCAAACCGAAATAATCTGCACCGAGAAGTGCGGACTCTTCTAAAGTTAAATTACCTCCCCGATGAATTGCCTCCCAAGTCATTTTTACTGCGATAGGAGACTGAGACAGAATTTCTAAAATAAGCGTTTCTACTTCTGATAATAATTTATCGGGTTCAACAATCCTATTAATCAGTCCTATTCTATAAGCTTCGTCTGCGCTTATCACGTTTCCGGTGAGCAATAGCTCTGTAGCACGCCCCTTACCTATAAGTCTGGGCAGTCTCGTAGTTCCTCCAAAACCGGCAACAGCTCCAATACGGACTTCAGGATGTCCTAATCTAGCATGATTAGCACAAACACGGAGCGTACAGGATTCAGCTAACTCAAGTCCGCCTCCCAGTGCGAAGCCGTTGATGGCAGCAACAACTACTTTCCCTAATGACTCAATTTTATTAGTAACTGTAACAGCTAACTGAGCTAAATCTCGTACTTCTAGCGGAGTGGCTTTATTGAGAAACTGAATGTCAGCACCTGCGGAAAATGCCTTTTCTCCGGCACCGATGATTATCACTGCCTTTACACTTGAATCAGTTTTAACCCTGTCCAAGACGGACGAAAGTTGTTCAAGAACATCTCGGTTTAACGCATTTAGTGCTTCCGGTCTGTTTAGTGTAATTCTTGCGATACCATTTTCTTCAGTGTAGAGGACGACATTTTTATTTAACATCTTAATCCCTCCAATAGTTTGGTGTACCGACACAAAAGGTTGCCTTCCTTGAAACACTTTTCAATATTAGATGTTCTTACATAAAAACCCTCTTCAGACAAAAATATTTAAAGAAGAAAAATTTCGCAATTTTTTTATGTCGCGACTTTATTTGAAATATCGCATCTATTTTATAAACATCGTGACTTTATTTTAAGCCCACAGTAAGACCCCTACTGATGGGAGTTTCACTCTATATTATGTTGAACCGCCGATATATTAACGTATTATTTTTCATAATTCCTGTAATTGAGCTCATACTACTTAAAGAAACCGAATTGTAGGAAGGTGGATTTTATGCTAACTCCACAACAAATGGATCATTTTCAATCTGTACTACAAAAACAAAAACAAGAGCTTGAACAAACGCTGCAAAATCATGAACATCGAGGGCAAGCTTCTGAACGTGATTCAGTTGGCGAACTCTCTGCGTATGATAATCACCCTGGAGACATGGGAACAGAATTGTATGAACGTGAAAAAGACTTAGGATTAGTCGAATTTTGGCATAAACAACTTACGGATGTAAAGCATGCCCTGCAAAAAATAGAAGCTGGAACATACGGGATTTGCGAAGTATCGGGTGAACCAATTCCACTTGAACGTTTAGAAGCAATGCCGACTGCAACAACTTGTATCGAACATACACATAATAAACTAATCCTTGGTGCGCGTCCTATTGAAGAAGAACTTATTGAGCCTCCTTTTGGTAAATATGATATGGATAGTGCTGTTGGTTATGATGCTGAAGATGCTTGGCAAGATGTTGCTTTATATGGAACGTCAGAAACTCCTGCTGATTTAGAGCGCCGCGACTCTAAAAATTTTAATGAAATGTATGTAGATGCAGAGGAACCGCGCGGATATGTTGAGGATTTTGAAAACTTTATTGGAACAGATATGTATGGAAAAAACGTACAAGTATATGCCACAGAAGCACATGAAGAATATGAACAAATGCTAGATGACTACGAAAAAAGAACCTTTAACGGCGAACTTTCTTCAGATGAATCAAGTTCAAGACCATAAAGTGAAACTTCCATCGGAGTGCCTTTTCTCCGATGGTTAGTTGAACCAATCGGGTTCTTAGGAACAGTTTCTTCCCTGTATCTCTTACACCTTTACTGTTCCTTTGAGCGGGATAAAAAAAAGAAACATTCCTTATTCAGGAATGTTTCTTTTGCCTTCATTACTTTTTAGTAACGTTAGCAGCTTGAGGTCCGCGGTTACCTTCAACGATTTCGAAAGAAACTTCTTGACCTTCTTCTAAAGTTTTGAAGCCTTCGCCTTGAATTGCAGAGAAATGTACGAATACATCTTCGCCACCTTCAACTTCGATGAAACCAAAACCTTTTTCGCCGTTAAACCATTTTACTTTTCCTGTTTGCATTGCATGTACCTCCTAAATAAAAAGAAATCTATCTATTGGAAACTACATACAAAGGTCGAGATAAACATCATGATTTCCTCACAAGCTAATGCTTTGAAACAAACACGCTTTATTTCCGTACCACATTATGCAGCTCAATAGTTCTTTTACTATATCATGCCCGAAATAAAACGTCAAATAAAACAGAAATATCTTTTTGAAAATTAACAAAACTTGTATTTTCTATTTGAAGATGTTTCGGTACAATATAAATACGGATATACATATTTATAATTGAGGTGAAACCATGAAAGCACATGAGATCGAATACAAATTATACGGCGATGATATGCAGTTTGTTGAAATTGAGTTAGACCCGCAAGAGAGCGTAGTTGCTGAAGCCGGTGCTATGATGATGATGGAAGACAATATTGAAATGGAAACAGTATTTGGTGACGGTGCTGCACAAACAGGTGGATTTTTCGGCAAGCTTGTCGGTGCTGGGAAACGTCTCGTGACAGGTGAGAGCTTATTCATGACTGTATTTACAAATACAGGACATGAAAAACGTCATGTTTCATTTGCAGCTCCGTATCCTGGGAAAATTATCCCTGTTGATTTAACTGAGTATCGCGGGAAAGTAATCTGCCAAAAGGATTCTTTTCTATGTGCTGCAAAAGGTGTTTCTGTCGGCATTGAATTTACAAAAAAACTTGGTAGCGGCTTCTTCGGCGGCGAAGGATTTATTATGCAAAAACTTGAAGGCGACGGCCTTGCTTTCATGCATGCCGGCGGAACAGTTTATAAGCGTGAGTTAAAACCAGGAGAAAGATTAAAAATTGATACTGGTTGCCTCGTTGCAATGACACAAGATGTTGACTATGATATTCAATTTGTTGGTAATGTAAAAAGTGCAATCTTCGGTGGTGAAGGCCTATTCTTCGCAACATTACAAGGACCGGGAACGGTTTGGGTTCAATCTTTAACATTAAGCCGCTTAGCACAGCGCATTGCTGGCCCAGGAGCAAAAAATTCTGGAGAAGGCAGTATTCTCGGTGGACTTGGACGCATTCTGGATGGCGACGAGTAAAGTTTTACTAACCAACCGGGCTCTTACGGGCAGTTTTACTCCCCGCTCTTCTCTATCCTTTACTGCCCGTTAGTGCGGGGTAAGTAAAAGAATGAAATCCATATCCTCCTCATATATTGAATTATATTTCATCATGAGGAGGACTTTTCTATGCCAACTTCTGTATCCTTTCATAAGGATACCGCTGTGTTGTTAGCTACATGCTGCGAGCTAACATATGAGCAATATAAGCAAAATGGCATTTTCACCATTCCCGAAGGTTTTCGATATATACAAGGCTTTCAGGCAAAAGCCATTCAAACAACAACATGGTTTGGATTTATTTTAGAATCAGAGGATCAAATTATTGTAGCCTTTCGCGGGACACAATCCGACCGTGATTGGATGGCCGATTCGATAGTCCAACAAAAACCATATCCATTTACTGCAAATAGCGGCAATGTTCATAGCGGCTTTCTTTCTATTTACGAATCATGTAGAGATACAATAATGGACACCCTCGTTTCCCTATCTTCTCATAAAGCACTTTTCGTTACTGGACATAGTTTAGGAGGAGCCCTTGCTACCCTGCACATACTAGACGCCCGTGTAAACACTTCATTCTCTCATTACACTCTCTACAATTTCGGCTCCCCGAAAGTCGGAGATATTGCCTTTCGAAATTATTATAAAATGCAAGTGGCCAACAGCTTTCGCTTCGTAAATTTATTTGATGTCGTCCCGCTTCTTCCTCCTCGTAAAGTACAATTTGAAGAAAATAAATGGGAATATTCCCATATTCATCGCAGTATGACCTTTACGAAAAATATGAATTCCATTACAAAAAACCATCACATTACAACTTATAAAACGTCAATTGCCACTCTTTTTTAAAAGGTCTATATTGGAGACCGAACATAGTAAAAGCTATCGTTACATTCTTTCTAGTTATGCTTGTTGTTTTTACAGGTTTCGTTACATTTTCGTACTTTGCTACAACAGAATACGATGGACACGGTATATTATATGCACCGTTCTATCCTACTTCTGCCACAAAGTAAAACGACTTGAAATGTTTACAAGTCGTTTTTTTCGTTTTCCTTTAGTGAACAATTGTTCCGTTTCTCGAAACTATTTAGATGAAACTCTACTTTCTTTTACCGCGCTCGCATGCCCTCTGCGATTCTCCAAATATCACGACTGTACTGTAAGATTGTTCGGTCACTTGCGAAATGACCAGATTTCGCAATATTAACAGTACTCATTTCAAGCCATTTTTTTCGATTCTCATATGTTCTTCCAACTTTTTCTTGCACATCTGCATACGGTGCAAAGTCCCGGAGAACAAAATATTCATCATTTTGAATAAGAAGGGAATCGAAAATAGCTTCAAACTCATCACCCGCATCCTCAAAAAAGCCATTTGTCAGCTGATTGACGACTTTTTGAATGCGCATATCATGATGATAATAATCGCTAGCACGGTATCCGCCATTTTGATAATAATGTAGTACTTCTTCTGCAGTTAAACCGAAAATAAAAATAGCATCATTTCCAACAGTTTCTTTTATTTCAACATTAGCACCATCTAGCGTACCAACCGTTATCGCACCGTTCATCATAAATTTCATATTTCCGGTTCCTGATGCTTCTTTACTTGCAGTTGAAATTTGTTCACTCACATCTGCCGCTGGAAAAATATCTTCGGCAAGAGAAACGCGATAGTTTTCTAGAAAAATAACTTTCATATATTGACTTACATACGGATCATCATTCACTTTTCGGGCTAATTCATTTATAAGTTTAATAATCTTTTTCGCATAATAATAACCAGGCGATGCCTTTGCACCAAAAATAAATGTACGCGGATAAAAGGAAAAACTAGAATCTTCTTTTAAACGATTGTACAAATATAAAATATGCAGCACATTTAATAATTGCCGCTTGTATGCATGTAGCCGTTTTACTTGCACATCAAAAATAGAATATGGATCAACAACAATACCTGTTTGTTTTTCAATCCGCTTCATTAACAATTCTTTTCGCACTTGTTTTACATTATGAAGCGCATCTTGAAATGCTGCATCATACTTATAATTTCCTAAAGTTTGCAGCTGATCTGGCTCCTTCACCCAATCTGTTCCAATTGTTTCACAAATTAATTTTGACAGCTGCGGATTTGCTTTTAATAACCAGCGCCGATGGGTAATTCCATTCGTCTTATTATTGAATTTCTCTGGATAAAACTCATAAAACAATCGCATTTCTCGCTGCTTTAATATTTCCGTATGAATGTTAGCAACACCGTTTACACTATGACTGCCAACGATTGCTAAATGTGCCATCTTCACAAGCCCATGAGCGATAATCGCCATATTTTCAATGCGATTCCACTCATACGAATACCGCTCCCATAAATCACGACAAAAGCGCTCATTAATTTCTTGTACAATCATATAAATGCGCGGTAATAACGGCTCAAAAATATGAATCGGCCACTTTTCTAACGCTTCAGATAAGGTTGTATGGTTTGTATAAGAAATCGTATGTCTTGTAATATACCACGCATCCTCCCAGCTCATCTTTTCTTCATCAAGCAAAATACGCATTAATTCCGGAATCGCTAAGACAGGGTGCGTATCATTAATATGAATCGCAATTTTCTCATGCAGATTGCGCAGCGTGCCATTTCGTTCACGATGCAACCGAACAATAATTTGTAAGCTAGCAGACACAAGAAAATATTGCTGTTTCAAACGAAGTATTTTTCCTTCATCATGCGTATCATCTGGATATAAGAACTCCGATACTGCCTCCGTTTCCCGTTTATATTTCAATACATCCTTGCAGTTTTGGGGAAATAGAACCGGCTCTGCACTCCAAAGACGCAGTGTATTTACAGTATTTGTCTGATAGCCGACAACAGGTACATCATACGGTACAGCCATAATTGTTTCCGCATTTATATGCCGAAATTCAAGACGTTCATTTGACTGAAATGTATCAACTTGTCCCCAAAAGCTAACTTCCACAGCTTGATCATGCCTTCTTACTTCCCAAACATTCCCGTGACGCAGCCATTGCTCCGGCAGCTCGATTTGATAACCATCCACAATTTTTTGATCAAACAAACCGTGCTTATAGCGAATACCGCACCCGTGGCCTGGCAAATTTAATGAAGCAAGAGAATCAAGAAAACAGGCCGCCAAACGACCAAGACCGCCATTTCCAAGTCCAGCATCTGCTTCAATTTCTTCAAGGTCTTGTAAGTAAATCCCAAGTTCTTCTAATCCTCTCTCGCATACATCACGTATTCCCAAGTTTAAGACATTACTTCCTAATAAACGCCCTAATAAAAACTCAATCGATAAGTAATACATTTGCTTTTGATTGTCTGTCCGATATCGTTCATTCGTCTCAATCCAGCGCTGACTAATATATTCACGTACCATATGTCCGAGCGTATTATATTGATCTTGCACAGTCGAATCTTTAAAACTTTTACCATACATCGTTTCTAGCTTTTCTAAAAAAGCAGCTTTAAAACTCTCTGTACTCGAAAACATCTCTCTCACCTCTTCCAAAATGAAACTACCAGCAGTGGATTTCCCGCTGCTGGTTAGCCCTCCCAATCCGGTTCTAACGAATGAATCCTTCACACATACAACCCGTTCAGTGAAACATGTATCAATTATGCTTTCCTACTGATGATGAACAAAAAGAATCGGTTGCTTATCATCAATCTCCTGTTGTTCCTCATGAGATTGTGGTTCCTCATTTGATTCGAATAAGCTTTCATAAAGCTCCTTATACTTACGTGCGGACTGCTTCCAGCTATAATCCTCTGTCATTGCTCGTTTCACAAGAGACTGCCATACCTTTTTGTCATGATAATAGTGCAGTGCACGCTGCACCGTATGCAGCATATCGTGCGCATTGAAGTTCGTAAAACTAAAACCATTTCCTTCATTTATAGCTTCATTGTACGATTGAACTGTATCATTTAAACCGCCTGTTTCCCGCACAATTGGAATCGCTCCGTATGCAAGGGCAATTAACTGTCCAAGGCCGCATGGCTCAAATAAAGATGGCATTAGAAACAAATCTGTCCCGGCATACACTTGATGTGCCAGCCCTTCATGAAATCCGATATACACTTTCACTTTATCTGGATATTCATATGCCATTTGTTCAAAAAACTGTTCATATTCTTTATCGCCCGATCCAAGTACAATAAATTGCACATCTTCTTGCATCATTTCATGAAAAACATGACGCACTAAATCTAATCCTTTTTGCTGCGTTAAACGTGTAACCATCGCAATAATAGGTGCCTCTTCTTTTTCTGGCAATCCAAAATAACGCTGTAATGCACGTTTATTATCTCTTTTTTTATGAAGTGAATTTGCATCATACATTGCTGCTATCGTTTTATCATTCTTCGGATTGTACAAAACATCATCAATTCCATTTACAATCCCAACAAGTTTATCGTTATATTTACGCAATAAACCATCTAACTTCTCTCCGAAAAATGGATATTGAATTTCTTCTTTATATGTCGGACTTACCGCTGTAATCATATCAGAGGCGATAATTCCGCCTTTCATGAAGTTGATGTTTCCGTAAAACTCAAGCTGTTCACTATGAAAATACTCATTGCCAAGCTCCAATAAGTCATCCATAACGATGCGCGGAAACACGCCTTGAAACTGCAAGTTATGAATCGTAAAGACTGTCTTTATCTTTTCGTATAATGGCTGATCACGATATTTTTCACGCAATAAAAAATTCGCCATCGCTGTATGCCAATCATGACAATGCAGAACATCTACTTCAAAATCTATATGCGGAATGCATTCTAATACCGCCTTTGAGAAAAATGAAAAACGTTCGCCATCATCATAATGACCATATAGTGAATCGCGTTTAAAATAATATTCATTGTCGATAAAATAATACGTAATTCCTTCATGCTCCATTTTCAAAATACCGCAATATTGATTACGCCAGCCAAGCTGAACCGTAATCACTTTATGAAGCACACATTCTTTTCGTACATGCTCTGGAATTAAACTATAGTACGGAAGCATAACACGCACGTTCATTCCAAGTTTTTGCAATGCCTTTGGAAGTGCTCCAGCTACATCTGCTAATCCACCCGATTTAATAAATGGTACACATTCTGATACTGCAAATAAAATATTCACTGCGATTGTCTCTCTGCAGCAGCAAGCATAGGCAAACTATGCTTACCTATGCCATGCCTGCAGATTCCTCCTCTCAATTTTCAAATATACATCTTAGTAAATCGTTATATTACTGCTTTGTATTGTTCCTTTCTCTACAACAAATGGAGAATGGGCTCCACCTGTTAACGTCGTTCCATCTTCAATTTTTACATCCTTATCAATAATTACACCATCTAGTATACAATTCTCTCCAATTTGGCTCTTTTGCATAATAATACTGTTACGAACAATCGAACCTTTTCCAATCTTTACAGAACGAAAGACAACGCTATTTTCTACTTCTCCCTCAATAATGCTGCCATTCGCAACCATCGTATTATGTACACTCGCGTTTTTTCCGTACCTTGTTGGCGGCTCATCCTTTACTTTCGTAAAAATCGGCGTTTCTTTCTTAAACACTTGCTTCCAAATATGCGGCTGCAGTATTTCCAAGCTATGTTTATAGTAACTTTCAATTGAATCGATTACCGCCACATAGCCAGTATGCTCATAACTTTCAATATGCAATGATGTGTTTCGTTTTTCTTTTACAACATCAATTAATCTATAATATCCCATGTCTTGATACGTCTCAAACAAATGTAATAATAACTCCTTCTTTAATACATATGTCTGAAGTGACTCACCTTGGTGACATACTTCTGTAATATCTGCCTCTGTGTATAAGTGACGGTCTAATACCGCTTGGAAATCAAGCGCTGTTACAACATGACTGTTTGTAATGACAACATACTGCTCTTTACTACGTAAAAAGTAATCAATATGTCTGCTAAAATGAGCAAATGTACCAAACTCATCTTGATCACATTGACAATTTGGAGGAAATAAAAATAAACCATCACGTTTTCGATCTAAGTCCCACTGTTTTCCAGAACCGAGATGATCCATGAGTGAACGATTTTTATGACTTGTGAAAATGGCTACACTATGAATATGAGAATTTACCATATTGGAAAGCATAAAATCTATTAAACGGTAACGCCCAGCAAACGGCAATACCGCCAATGATCGATGATTTGTTACTTGTTGTAGTGATGGAAAATTCTCTGTTGCATTAATAATTCCTAACATTGATTCTCTCACTCATCTCATCCCCTTTTCGTCACGCTCTAACAGACAGTAAAATTATCACCGTAACCTTCCATAAACTCAAAGAAGATAGGAATAGAATCACTATCCGTAAAAGCTCCGATTGTTTCCGCTAACTATTTATGAAGGGATTAAGCTCCCCTTGCTAATCATTAGTTTTACTTCATTTAATTTTCCTCTGCAATTAATACAACGTCTTCAATATTTCGTTCCGGACGAATAATTGCTCCATCTTCAACGACCATCCCTGGCCCAACAATGGCACGCTCAATCACAACATTCTTTCCAATTCTGGCATCTGGCATAATAACTGAATCTACAACCTTGCTGCCTTCCTCCACGATTACCCCTTGAAACAATACAGAATGCTGCACATCACCTTCTACAACACAACCTTCGTTAATTAACGATTCTTCCACTTTAGCTGACGGTGCAATATATTGAGGCGGCTGGTTCGGGTTAACAGAACAAATTCGCCAATCACGGTCATATAAGTTGAGTGATGAATCTTCGCGAAGCAAATCCATATTTGCTTCCCATAAGCTCTTCACTGTTCCAACGTCTTTCCAATACCCGCTAAATGGATACGCAACAAGCTTTTTCCCTTCATCCAATAAAAGCGGAATCACATCTTTTCCAAAATCATTACTAGATTCTGGATTTCTTGCATCCATTTCTAAATACTCTTTTAAAATAGCCCAATTAAAAATATAAATGCCCATTGAAGCTAGATTGCTTTTTGGAAACTGCGGCTTTTCTTCAAACTCAACAATTTCCATCTCTTCATTCGTATTCATAATGCCAAAGCGGCTCGCTTCATCCCACGGTACTTCAATAACAGAAATAGAGACATCTGCTTCTCGTTCCATGTGATGATCGAGCATTTTTGCATAATCCATCTTATAAATATGATCGCCAGATAAAATGAGAACATATTCCGGATCATACTGCTTTAAATAATTCAAATTTTGATAAATGGCACTTGCCGTTCCTGTATACCATTTCACTCCAGAAGACTCTGCATAAGGCGGGAGTACAGTAACCCCTCCATTTACACGGTCTAAATCCCATGCATCTCCAATACCGATATAACTATGCAATTCTAACGGCTGATATTGTGTTAAAATCCCCACTGTTTCAATACCAGAATTCGCACAGTTACTTAATGTAAAATCAATAATGCGATATTTACCGCCAAATGGAACAGCTGGCTTCGCTAAATTTTTTGTTAAGGCGCTTAAACGACTACCTTTTCCCCCTGCTAATAACATTGCTACGCACGTCTGCTTTTGTACCATCTTGTTTACTACTCCCCTTTCGTGTTTTCACCGGCCGTAAAATTGAAATTCCAAATGGTGGTATTGTCATTTCAACATGAGCAAGCTGATTATGATAAGGTTCCATAATCGCTTTTAATCGCTTCTTATTGATTTTTCCCGAACCGCCGTATGCAGAACTATCACTATTTAAAATTTCGTTATAATAGCGAAATGCTGGTACGCCAACTTTATAGTTTTCATACACCGCATTTGTAAAGTTACAAACGATAACGAGAACATCCTCTTCTCTCTCCCCTTGGCGAATAAACGAAAAAATACTTTGCTCACGATTATCCGCATCAATCCACTGAAAACCCTTTTCTGTGTGATCAAGCTGCCAAAGCGGCTTAGAGCGCTTATACAATGCTATGAGCTCCTTAAAGTAATCATGCATACGATCATGCATTTCAAAATCATGTAAGCCCCAATCTAAATCTTCAAGGTCTTTCCATTCGTCATATTGTCCAAACTCGCCGCCCATAAAGAGCAGCTTCTTACCTGGATGTGTAAATAAATAGCCATACAATAAACGAAGCTGAGCAAACTTGGACCAATAATCACCCGGCATTTTATTTAATAGCGACTTTTTCCCGTGTACAACTTCATCATGTGATAACGGTAAAATAAAATTCTCAGAATACGCGTAAAGCAGTGAAAATGTTACTTTGTCATGAATATATTTCCGATACTCCGGCGCACATTCCATATATTTTAAAATGTCATTCATCCAGCCCATATTCCATTTATAATTAAAACCAAGTCCACCTTCATATGTCGGTGCAGTTACGAGCGGCCATGCTGTTGAATCTTCCGCAGTCATTAAGAAAGTTGGATCTTCCGCAAATACTGCTTCATTCAGCTGTTGCAGGAATAATACAGCATGTTCATTACTTTCCTGCCCCCCATTTCGCTCCCAATATAGCATGTTAGCAACCGCATCAACGCGAAAGCCGTCGATATGATAATACTTCATCCAAAACAATGCATTCGAAATGAGAAAATTTCGTACTTCTTGTTTTCCTAAATCAAAGTTCACAGTTCCCCATACGTGATTTTCTTGTACATCAAGATCTCTATATTCATACGTTGGTTCTCCATCAAACAAATAAAGCCCATGAGCATCTTTACAAAAATGCCCTGGTACCCAATCTAAAATGACACCGATCCCATATTTATGACATTCATCGACAAAATACATAAAATCCTGCGGTGCTCCGTATCTACTTGTCGGTGCATAATATCCAGTACCTTGATATCCCCAAGAACGATCATACGGGTGTTCAATAAGCGGCATAATTTCAATATGAGTAAATTGATGCTCTACTACATACGGAATAAGCTCATCTGCCATTTCTCTGTAAGAGTAAAAAGACTCATCTTCTTTCTTTTTCCATGAACCAAAGTGAAGCTCATAAATTGCTAACGGTTCATTATAAATTGGTTTTCGTTTCTTTTTTTGAAACCACTTCTGATCTTTCCATTTATATCCTTTTATATCATAAACAATGGATGCCGTATTTGGTCTCACTTCAGCATACATTGCATACGGATCAGCTTTTAAAATTGTATGGCCGTTTGAGGCTTCAATTGCATATTTGTACAATTCCAGCTGAGCTACATTTGGTATGAATAAAGACCAAATTCCATCCTCTGTCACTCGCACCATTTTATGAATTTGATTATTCCATTCATTAAAATCTCCTACAATACTCACAGCTTGTGCATGAGGAGCCCATACGGAAAAACGTGTTCCTTGCACCCCATCTTCCTTCGTTAGATGAGCACCAAATATTTCGTAGCTATCGTAAAATTTCTCTTTATGAAACAATAGCATTTTTTCCTCATTACAATTTGTTACAATCACTATGTTCACCTCACAAGATGACAGAATTTTAAATATGTTATTACTATTCTTCGGTAAATAGAAATATCCTTGCGATTTTCTAAAAAAACATACGTTTTTTTCGCGGAAATTCATGGTAATTCCGTAAATTTCAGCTGAAAATATCGAATTTTGACGAATATTCCTTGTAAGCGTTTTATTTTAGAATAATTTTCAAAGTGAAAAAGAGGGGAAATTTTACTGCGATTCATTACTTCCTATTAGAGCAAAATACATATTACATTTAAAAAGTAATTAACTTTCAGCAAAACAAAAAAACCCTTTCCGGCAAAAGGGGATATACAGGGGCTGCCGGAAAGGGGTTTATACAATTTGGATTATAGTACTGGTGCCATAGTTTCTTTTAGCACTTTTACAGAATGATCAAATTTCAATTCTTCTGCTTCATTTAATTCAAGCTCTACAATTTCTCGAACACCTTGACGGTTGATAACTGCTGGAACACCTACGTAAACATCTTGTTGTCCATATTGTCCTTCAAGATATGCAGATACTGTCAATACGCTGTTTTCGTTGTTTAAAATCGCTTTAGTTACACGTAGTAGTGACATACCGATACCGTAGTAAGTTGCACCTTTACGTTGAATAATATGATAAGCAGCATCGCGTACATTCACAAAGATTTCATCTAAATCGCTTTGATTGTACTTTTCATTGTTTGCTAAGATTGTTTCAAGTTTTTGTACACCAACAGTAGCATGGCTCCATACTGGAAGCTCTGTGTCGCCATGTTCACCAATAACATATGCGTGAACGTTACGTGGATCCACATCTAAGTATTCACCTAGCATGTAACGGAAGCGAGCAGAGTCTAAAGTTGTACCAGAACCGATTACACGTTCTTTTGGTAATCCAGATTCTTTCCAAGTTACATAAGTTAAAATATCAACTGGGTTAGTTGCGATTAAGAAGATACCATCAAATCCGCTATCCATGATGCCGCGAACGATTTGTTTAAAGATTTTTGTATTCTTCTCAACTAAATCTAAGCGAGTTTCACCTGGCTTTTGTGGTAATCCAGCAGTGATAACAACAAGATCTGCATCTTTACAATCTGCATAGCTGCCTTTCCAAACTTTTGTTGGAGCTGGAGCAAATGGAACAGCATGGCTTAAATCCATTGCTTCCCCTTCTGCTTTTGCTTCGTTTACGTCAACAAGAACAAACTCTTCAGCTACACCTTGGTTAATCATAGAATATGCATAGCTGCAACCTACAGCTCCTGTTCCTACTAATACTACGCGGTTAATACCTTTTTTCATGGTAAAATCCCCTCTCTATTTTTCATTTCATTATTATTATTATCATTGTCATTTAAGTAAATAATTAAAATACTGATTTTATATTGTTTAACTTCCTTACACACATATTGTAGCACGTTCATTTGTGAATGTATTCACAAATTATGACCTATTTGTGAACTTTTTCACAGATGAGAGAAAATTATAGTATCAGGTGTGAAATCTATCCCAGTTCAAGCGAAACACATTCACATACTAATTCCATCAGAATCATAAAGCGAAACTTCCATCAGTGGGGGTTTTCTTCATCTCCACTGAATGAAAATATTTATATAACTTATATAAGTTGTCCACACCTTTTTTCAGCTTAGAAATATTATATATTGAGTCAAAATTTATTTTGAAAGGAGTTGGTTTATATAAATAAGCATAAAAAATGCGTCTGTGAACAACTAGAAGAATTACAGGTAGGTACAGAAGTAGATATTTTTCTAAATGGAAACTTTATAGATGATGTTAAGTTTGTTAACTTTAATCCTGAAAACTTTTGTGCAACTTTCGTATTTACAGAAGGACCCGAAGCAGGAGGAGTACTTCTTGTAGATTGCCGTGATATTCAAGCACTTACAATTGAGGCAAGCTAGTTTATAAAAGAGAGCTTTGAAAAAAGCTCTTTTTTATAATTTCAAAATATGCTTCTATATGAATTAAAAAAGAGAGGAAGAGGGAAAGAAACATGTCAATTCTCATAAACTATACTGCTATCCCTAAAATATTTAATCCAAATTTAGTGAAGGACACAGATAAACAACCTTCAAATATAAAAAATAAACAAAAACATTTTGAAGGTATTTGCTGCCTTTTAAACACCTTTAATTTAGGAAAAAAAGTAAACGAAATTTTAGTTAATGGCACACCATTAGCCGTTTCAAATTTCGCAGGATTTCACTTTAACACGGGTCTTGCTACATTTATGGATGAAAACGGGCGCATTATCCTTGTTAATTGCGAGCGCATTGATGCAATTGTTCTTTAGCATTTTTATTGATATTAAAACGAAGAATTGTATTTTAAATAAAAAAACTATCTTCTTTCGTTAATACTCATGTGATTAAAGTTGAGGATTAATTATTCATTAACACAAGACAAATAGAAAAAGAGATAGCATATATGCTATCTCTTTTTTTATGACCCGTACGGGATTCGAACCCGTGTTACCGCCGTGAAAGGGCGGTGTCTTAACCACTTGACCAACGGGCCAATTTCTGGCAGAGAAGAAGGGATTCGAACCCTCGCACCGCGTAAGCGATCTACTCCCTTAGCAGGGGAGCCCCTTGAGCCACTTGGGTACTTCTCTATATATGGCTCCGCAGGTAGGACTCGAACCTACGACCGATCGGTTAACAGCCGATAGCTCTACCACTGAGCTACTGCGGAATATGGTGGGCCTAAATGGACTCGAACCATCGACCTCACGCTTATCAGGCGTGCGCTCTAACCAGCTGAGCTATAGGCCCATAGAAAAAGCGGGTGAAGAGAATCGAACTCTCGACCAGAGCTTGGAAGGCTCTTGTTTTACCACTAAACTACACCCGCATAAAAATGGTGAGCCATGAAGGACTCGAACCTTCGACCCTCTGATTAAAAGTCAGATGCTCTACCAACTGAGCTAATGGCTCATTTTGAAATGGTGCCGGCTTGTATATTTCAAAATGGTGGCTCGGGACGGAATCGAACCGCCGACACGAGGATTTTCAGTCCTCTGCTCTACCGACTGAGCTACCGAGCCTTAATATAAATGGCGGTCCCGACCGGGGTCGAACCGGCGATCTCCTGCGTGACAGGCAGGCATGTTAACCACTACACCACGGGACCATTGGTTGCGGGGACAGGATTTGAACCTGCGACCTTCGGGTTATGAGCCCGATGAGCTACCAGACTGCTCCACCCCGCGATGATAAAAATATTATTTTAGTTAAAATGGAGGAGGTAGAGGG